>JBFMFQ010000232.1:0-4498 GCA_040752075.1 Candidatus Zixiibacteriota bacterium
TTTGGGCGGGCGGGGGCGGCGGCGGTTCTTCCTGTCGGGCGCGTCGCAGGAGACGTCGCCAAAATCCTGGTTTCCCGGCGCGCCGCGCGGCCTTCGCGGCCTTCTCACGCGCGAGCGCCGCGGCGTCGAGTTCCTCAATCTTGAGCAGGAGCCGCTCGACGTTCTCCCGCTGTTCCATCATCTCGCGGAAGGTGTCGTAGTCCTTCAGGTTGAAGATCGTCTGGACGAACGGCTCGAAGAACACCATGGCCTGGGCGCCGATGTAATTGAGCGGTTTGACCGACTCGAGAAACAGGATCGCCGGGACGGTCATTTTCCACTCGACGACTTTACCGGCCATCTTGGCCATGATTTCCGCCTCTCTCTCAGTAAGAGGTGGCGGAGCGTCGGCCCCGGAAGAACGGGTTTCGAACCAGCGGCGGAAGTTCACTGGCTGTCCTCCCTGCGCCGCACCTTGTCCGCCACAATGGCCATGACCTCGGACAAGCGGCCGTCGAAGCGCAGATAGACGCCGCGGAAGTTTTCGAGCCGTGACGGCTTCGGGAACGGCGAGAGAAGGACCCCATGGCGGTCGGGGTAGTAACTGCGGAACTGGTCCCAGGTGAAGCGGCGGTTGACACCGATAAAGCGCGACTCAATTCCGCCGGAATAGAAGATGTAATCGGTTGGCAGGAAGTAAGTGAGAAGCGATCCGCCGAGAATCACGAGGGCCAGGAGGGAGTAAAACGGTCCATAGAGCAAGCCGAGCCCAACGGGAAACACCACCAGTGCTCCCAGCACGATCGCCAGACGCCGTCCCCCCTGCCGGACGGGGTGGGAACGCCAGGAGAGGAGCACGCGGGCAGGGTCATCCGGCCCGGCGACGACCGGCGCGTTTCCCGCTTCTGGGGGCGTGGTGGTCATTGAGACGGGGGGGCGGTTCCCGGATCGACACGGTAGCGTTCGGACTTTACGGTGTTGATCTCTTCGAGAAGGTCTTTGGCATCGATGAGTTTCTTTTTCACCAGGAGTCTCACGAGCGCTTCCTGCGCGAGGTTGTTGGACAATGCCAATTCTTCATACGTGACGTGGCGTTCCTTGCCGTCGATGACCAACCGCAGGGCATAGGGTTTTCGATCCTTATCGTCGGTCATGCGCATGCGCTCCCTGCCGGCACGGAATCGGGAATGGCGGACGATGGCCGGCTTTTTTCGTCCGACTGGGACACACCGAGTATAGGGCATCCCTGTGTGGTGATTCAACCCGAAGCGGCGGCGGCTCAGTCATCCGACACACGGACCGGCGCGCCTTCGCGGAAGCGGTAGACCGGCACTCCCGCGGGGCGTCGATCCGACCCGAGCGAGATCGGTCCCCCCACGCCCTGAAATCCGCCGGACTCGGTCAGCCGGGCGGCGATGGAGGAGGCGCTGCGATCATCCCGGTCGTCCCCCAAGAACCACCGGATCAAATCGTAACCTCTGGCTGACAACGCGGTCGGATTGGCGCGCCAGCGCTCGCGGTACTGCGTCCGGAATTGTTTCCAACTCGTCCGGGTTGTGTCGGGCACTTCATCCGAGGTGAATATCGCCGAATCGAGCACGGTCCGGATTCGGCCGAGGAGTTCGGTTTCCTCCCACGACGGAGAGCCAAGGTACTGGGGCCGGAATCCATGGAATCGCACCTGAGGGACGATGAGCAAGAGGTCCTCTGGTTCGCCCCAGATCAGGACACCATCCAAGCTCGGCGTGATCAGTTCCGCATCGTCTTCCGTGAGCGAGGCGTAATCAATCCCGGCGGTGTCGCAGGTGAACCGGATATCCGTAAGACGCCACTCCGAGAGGACGTCGCCGAAATCGGTCTGGCCGGCCTCGAAGAGCGCGGGTTCATGAACGAAGACACCGGAGGCGAGGGCGGTGGTCGAGAAGACCTCGGCAACCAGCCGTCCTTCCGGCGTGTCGGGCGCGAAGACAGCGAGGCGCTTCATGCCTTCGGTGCGGATGGCGTACTCGGCCAAACGCCGCGCCTGCCGGCGCGGAGAGTTGGAGAGTTGATGGAGGTGGGGCGAGAGACTCACGTAGTCCCCCCGGCGCGCCAGGGGCAACACCTGCACGATCTCATGCTCGCCCAGAACGCGCGCGCTGGCGTGGATCGCCTCGGGGACAAGCGGCCCGATGATCGCGTTGCATCCCTTGGTGAGAAGAAGTCTCGCGGCGGCGGCGGCTCCGGCGGAATCGCCGTGATCGTCCGCGAAATGCACACGGGCCTGATCGCCGTAGAGTTCGACGGCGAGTTTGATTCCCTCCTCCAGTTCGCGGCCATAGTCGGCATAATCGCCGGAGAGGGGGGCGAGCACGCCGATCACCGCGATACTGCGTCGTGCGCGGTCCAATTCTTCGAGATGAATCGCCGCCTGCCGTCCCGCCGGTGACTTGCGCGACTCCTCCGCCAGGCGCCGGAAGAGCGTCTCGGCGCGCCGTCCGCGTCCGAGGGTCTGAAACCGCTCCGCGATCATGAGGAGCACATCCCCCGAGGGGCTGTCCGCATCGAGGCCAGCGGCCAGACTGTCGAGTTCGGTGGTGCTGAGACCGCGCTCGATCAAGGGCGTGAGATTGCTCATCGCGACATCGGCCGTGCTCTGTGGACCCGCCTCCACCGCGGCCGCATAGGATTGCGCCGCCGCCAACCGCTTATTCTTCTGGTACAGACAGTGCCCAATGTAAAGCCGCGCGCCCCCGCGGTAGGCGCTGTGCGGCAGCGCCTCAAGGAAGCGATTGAAGTGTTGCTGGCAGGAGTCGTACTGGGACAACGCGTAGAATGTCTTGCCGATCATGAAGGAGACAACCTCGCGTCCGGTGCTCGAGAGTGTCTCCTCCTCCAAAAGCCGATCGAACGCGCTTTTCGCCTCGGCGAGACGGCCTTCGGAGTAGAGTTCGACGGCCTTTTCGAAGCGGCGGCGAACAAACTCGTCGCGGGTCTTGATCGCCCCGCCGCCCGGGATGGCCGCGCCGGCCGGGGACAAACCGATGGGAGTAAAAAGCGCGATTAGCAGCGCAAGACGGCAGGCAACGGACCCTGCTCGACGCCGTGTCCGTCCCCGCACTGCCTGATGTCTTGATCCGATTGTGGCGATGAGGTTCACCGCCGGCGCCCCCTGCGGCGGGTCAACCTGGCACTACAGCGAGTACTTGCCGAAATCTTCCGGGTTGAGATTGCGCAACCGCTCCTTGAGTGCTTCGGGATCGTAGGGTTCATGCTTGATACCATCCCCGTCGGGGCGCTTCTGGAAGAGCTCGTCATTGACAAAGATGGGCGCCTTGGCCTTCAGCGCCAGCGCGATCGAGTCGGACGGGCGGGCATCGATCTCGATTTTTTCCCCGTTGCGGCTGACATGGATGCGCGCATAAAACGTCTGCTCGCGCAATTCGGTCACTTCGACCTTGTCGATTTTGCCGCCGAGACGCCCGATGGCGCCGTTGAGCAGATCATGGGTCAGCGGCCGTTTGCTGGCCACCCCGGAGAGTTCCATGGCGATCGCCCACGCCTCGAAGTGGCCGATCCAGATCGGCAGGACGAGGTCGCCTTCTTCGGGTGCCAGCACCACCACGGGGGAGTTCGATGTGACATCGAGCGCCAAACCGTTGATTTTGGCTTTGACCATCATTGGCTGCGATCCGCCGCTTCCTGTTTACTCGCCCTTTTTAACGACCCAGATCTTGAGTTTCGCGATGACATCGCGTTCCAGTTTCACCGGAACGGTATACACGCCGAGGGCCTTGATCGGCTCATCCAAGAGGATGTCGCGGCGATCCACGATGAATCCCTGCGCTTCGAGCAGTTCGGCGATTTGTGCCGAGGTCACCGATCCGAAGACGCGGTCTTCCTCGCCCACCTGGACTTCGGCGGTGCAGGAGATCTTCTCGAGCGCGTTGCGGAGTTTTTCGGCTTCGCGCAGGCGTTTGCGGTCGCGCGCCGTCTTCTGCTGGTTGATGGCATCGATCGAGCGCAGGTTGGCGACGGTGGCCGGAATCGCGAGATTGCGCGGGATCAGGAAGTTGCGGGCGAAGCCGTCCTTGACATTGACCACGGCGCCGCACTTGCCCAGATCCTCGACATCATCGCGCAGTATGACCTTCATTGTCGGTTCTCACTTCCCTGCGGGCTGGCCGCAGTCTGTCGTTTACTTGTAGGTTTCCGCGACAAATGGCAGAATGGCCAGATGCCGGGCCCGCTTCACCGCGCGCGTGACGCGTCTTTGGAACAACGCCGAGACTCCGGTGATCCGGCGCGGGAGAATCTTGCCGCGCTCGGAGATGAACTTGCGCAGGAGCCGTTCGTTGCGGTAATCGATCTCGTGAATCTTTAAGTCGGCGAAACGCCGTCCGCGCCCCCGTCCCCCGGCGCCGCGCGGTCCGCCGCGACGGTCGCCGCGTTCCCCACGGTCGCCGCGATCTCCGCGGTCGCCGCGATCCCCACGATCATAGCGGTCGTGGCGCTCATGGCGGTCATGATGCCCGCCGCG
>JBFMFQ010000233.1:0-4435 GCA_040752075.1 Candidatus Zixiibacteriota bacterium
AGGGTGGTCAGCTCGGGTATCGACTGCCCGGCGGCATTGATCAAACGCGACACCGAAACATCGATTTGGGCCCGTCCGGCGATGAGCGGATCGAAGGTGAGGCGCGCCAGCCGGACAACACCCGCCGGGATTGCATCCCCGGCGTTCGGAGAGCGGGTCACGGACAGCTGCATCCCGAAATTCGAGGGCGATGGGCTGATGGTCAGTGTCCCCCATGCCGTTGACGCCGGCGCGGCCGATGTAAAGCTCAGCAGGTCGGAATCGTACATCAACACGAACGTGCCGGCGGCGAAAGCGCTCAAATTGTGCAACTCGAGGTAGCATTCATGCGGGGCTTCGGTGTTGGCGTCGGTGATGTAGGGCGCGATGCGGACCATCGGGACTGCGGGAACCAGGGTCAGTTCGATGTCGTTGCTGGCGCCGCCGATGATCGTCGTAACCACGCTGCCGGCGTAGAGGAGCCCCCCCTCCGAATCGAGGGCGCGCGCGATGAACTCCGCTTCTCCGGCGGGCAGTCCGAACGGCGCAAATCCGAACTGGCCGTCAACCACCTCTGCTGTGGCCTCGTGAACCAGCGAGTCATTGGCCACCATGCGCACTTCGAGTTCGACCGACGCGGCTTCGGCGGCCAGCGAGGTCTTTTCCATGGTGATCCGCACGCCGGCGCGGTCGAATGTCGCACGGGTGCCGTTGTCGCTGCACGACGCCGCGATCAAGGCGGTCAGTGCGATGACCGCCAGCAGAACGAAGGAATGGCGCGCGTGCTTGATCATGATTTACCAATACCGGTAGGTCAACACGGCCGTGATCCCGAACCCGGACAGATCGTTGTTCTCCGCCGCCGAACCGGTATAGAACATCCCGAGGATGTTGCCCGACCAGTTCAGGGACATGATGTAGCTGAGCCCGCCGCCGAATCCGGTGTGTGAGGCCTCGGGACGGAAGCTGGGGCTGGTTTCGTCGTAGTCGTTGGCGGAGAGGCTGACGTGTTCAATGCGGCCCAGTATTCCCAAGGCGCTGCCGACCGGGATATTGAGCCCGGCATCGAACCCGATTTCATCGCGTCCGGATTTCTCCGGCTCCTCGACAAAATCGCCCGATCCGCCCTCCGGGATTTCCCCCTTGCCGCGGCTGATGATGACGATGCCCGCCGAGCCCTGGATGCCGTCATTGTACATCACGCGGCCATCCACGATGACCGAGGGTCCGGCCTGAAAGACATCCACATCGCCGAGCTGGTCTTTCATGTACATCTTGTAGGTCACGCCGCCGCGCACCGAGACAGGCTCGGAAAAGGTGCTGACCCCGGCGGTGGCGTAGATCTCATCGCCGAACTTGTATTTCTCCTCGTCGGATTCGAGCACCTGGAATTTGCCTTTGTGCAGGTATCCGCCGCCGAAGCGCGCCTCGAAGGACTCGCTGTGTGGACGGAAAAGCGCCTCGCCGCCGAAGTCCAAGCCCTCGCCGAAACGGCGGACGACATAGCGGCGTGAATTGTCCGAGAGTCCGAAAACGGCCATCGCCTCTTCGGGGTCGAGTTCCTTCTTGCCGGTCGGGAGATTGGCGATCGCGGCAATGCTCCACTGCCGATCCTCAAGGAATAGTGTAAAGGCGACACGGGTGTCGTTGATGGAGGACAAGCTGGCGTCGTTGTCGCCATCATCGGAGTACTTCGCCGACGCAAACGATCCCCAAAAATCGAACACCGCCTGATCACCCAGGAGCTGATGCATCTTCAACCCGAACGCGCCTTCGCTCAGTTTCTGCTCGCCGAAGTCGGGAATGTCTTCGGTCCAGGTGTTGTAGATGTAGAAGAGCGAAGCGTGGGAATACGGCTGCACCCGCTGGGCTTCGGCATTCGTGGCGAGCGTCAGAGTCGCCAATACGACCGTGGCAATGACCGTCAGGACGCGGGAGGTCATGGAATCGACCCTCCCACATTGGCGGTGCCGGTTCCGGCTCCGCCGCCCGGAGCGTCATCGGTGCGCGGATCGGTCGAGGGACGCGAGATGCTGTTGATTAAGTCCATTGGCGGCGGCCCGGCCAACCCCGGTCCCGCGCCGGTCCCCGGTAGTCCCGTGGCGAGGGTCGATTCGAACTGCGCTGCGGGCGCCGAGCCCTCGAGGGCCGCGCTGCTTTCCGACTGCATCGCCTTGGCCTGTTCGAAGCCCGGGTCGAGTTTGGCCGCCTGCTGGAACTGCGCATTGGCCTCTTCGTAGTCACCGCGGTCCATCGATTCGATGCCACGGCTGTAGGCCATGAAGGCCTCGACGTTGCGTGTCGGGATCTTCTCGATCGCGTTGCGTTCTTCGGGAGTAAGGAGAATCCCGAGTTGATCGATCACCGCGAAGGTGATGTCTTTTTGCACCTGCCAGAGTCGCTCGAATTGGTTTTCGGTCAGAAGCGCCGGTTTGTAAGCGGCATCCCGTGTGCGGATCACGCCCGACTGGATCGACACGTCATGGTTGGGGAGGAATTTCAGGCCGCTGTTGACCAATTGATTGGCGCCGACCAGGCGCCCCACACGCGGGCTGGACTTCGGATCGGTGATGCCGGAATCGGCGAGCGCGATCTCCTCGAAGATGCTGTTCAGACGCAGGCGTTCGACGACCTTGATGCTTTTGACCTGAAAGAGATCATAAGAAATGGCCGCGGCCATTCCCTTTCCCAGTGCCTCGAGGGAATCGCTCCCCGGTCCGGACACGGTAAACGGGAGCACCGCCACCACCATCGGGCCGGTGGTGTCGAGTTTCATCGTGGATTCGAGTTTGACCGCCTCTTTGGCCTGTGAGCGAATGGTGTTATCCCGGAGATAGATCAAACGGCCGCGCAGGTGCCTGGCCATGTCGGACTTGCTGTCGGTGGTCAGGTACCGTTCGTAGGCGGCTTCGGCCGCCGGGATGTCATCCTTGGCCTCGTGGGAGAGCCCCAGATAAAGGGCCGCGGTCGCGTTGCCGGGGTCGTGGCGGTGGATCGGTTCAAGGGTTGCGATGGCGGCGTCGTACTCATTCAGATTGTACTGGGCGCGTCCGAGTGCGGCTTTGACCCGCGTGTTATCGGGGTTCTTCTGGAGTTGTTCCTCGTAGGCGGCCTTGGCGGCGGCGTAGTCGCCCCGTTTCAGCGCCTCGTCACCGAGACTCGTTGGCGCGGGTGTGCATCCGGTGACGAGAACGAGCGCCAGCGCCACCAGCCCGGCGTAAAGCCCGGTTGATTCGATCAGGCGACGGCTTTGAGTTTGGAACAATTTCATGTAATCACCGGGACGCACGACAGCGAACGCCGGAAGTGTATCATCCGGCGCAACGAGCGCAAATGGGATTTTGCAGTCCGAACAGGCCTAGCGAAAGATTTCTTTGAAGAAATCCAGCATGGCCTCCCACGACCGGCGATTGGCATCGGCATTGTAGGCAGCGCCTTTGCTGTTGTCCGTGCCCGCCGCAGGGTTCGTAAAGCTGTGCACCGCACCGCCATACGAGACCAGTTGCCAGTCGACCTTGGCGTCGCGCATCTCCTGCTCGAACGCCGCGATCGATTCTTTCGGGATGTAGGGATCATCCGCGCCGAGAAGCACGAGGACCTTTCCCTTAATGTTGTTGGCGTCGGCGGGAGCCGGTGTATCGACATGACCGTGCAGGCACACCGCGCCGCGGATGTCGGCGCCGCCGCGGGCGAGTTCGAGCGCGACGGTGCCGCCGAAGCAGTAGCCGATGACGGCGACACGGTTGGTATCCACCTGCGCTTGGGACCGCATCGCGCGGAGCGCCGCCTGCGCACGGGAGCGCATGAGCGCGCGGTCGGACTTGTACTTGCCCGCTTCCTTGCCCGCTTCCTCAGACGTCGCGGGTCGCACACCCTTGCCGTAGATGTCCGCGCCGAACCCAACATAGCCGAGCGAAGCGAGACTGTCGCAGGATGCCTTGGCGTGGTCACCGAGACCGGTCCATTCGTGGACAACGAGGATGCCCGGCCGTCTGGCGGTGATGGCGTCATCCCAGGCGACGTAGCCCTCGAATGTGATGCCGCCGTCGATGTATTCGACGATTTGGGACTTGACCGCGCCGTGGGCGGCTCCCGCGATCAGGCAGAACAGGCTGGTCAACAGAATGGTCTTCACAATTCCTCCTTGAATGGTCCTGATTGAGGAATGTGCAACACAGCGGCGCACGATGCAAGCCCCGTTGCGAACGCGCCGACGAGGCTGCGACACCCCGTCGGGTGGGTGCTTGCACCCACCACGCGGAGGTGTAACGACTGAAGTCGTTACTACGGCGGTCGGTCGAGAAGTCGGTGCTCCTGTGGTAACGGCTTATGGTCATCAACTATTTATATTGACATTGTGTTCGTTTCCCTTTAGGTTAGGGTGTTGAAAGGGGGAGACGATGGCGTTATCGACTGAACAAAAGGGGGAGTTGCGGTCCCTGGCGCGTCATGGGGA
>JBFMFQ010000234.1:0-4430 GCA_040752075.1 Candidatus Zixiibacteriota bacterium
CCGCCCCGGAGGGGGCGGGTCGCCGCATCGCGCGCAAGCCGCGCATCACACAAGGGTGATGCCGATCAGGCTTCGAAAGCATAAGTCGCCGCTTAGTCGGTCGGGCCAAAGAACGGGTCGACAAAGAACCCGTAGTTCGGCGCGGTTTCTGTCTGCTCGATCCAGAGTTTCTGCTGGTTTAAGCAGAGAATGATTTCGGCGACATCCTGGTACTCGCAGGCCGTGTTGCACTCGACCACATGGATGCGGTTGAACAGCTTCCAGGTGAGGCCCTCATGCAGGAAGTTGCGGCCATTGAGCCAGTACTCGCTCTCGTCGAGCAGGTCATCGTCATCGTTGAGCGCCGGACCCGGCACCCAGCCGTTGGCCTGCGCCTCGGTGATGCTGCCGCCGAAGGAGTACCAGATCGGGATCACGTTATTGGTGCCCTGCAGGTCCCCGAAGCCCTGGTAGTCGATCAGCACGTCGCCATTCGACGCCACCTTGGCGGTGATGCAATTGGCGGCATACCATCCGGGCTTGCGGACAAACCAGTCCCAGCGGGTGCCGGTCATCGTGAAATCGATCCACTGCGCCACGGACGCATGGACGGTGACCGGGATGTGCCAGTACTTCTTGTTGCAGGCGCCGGTGGCTTCGTTGGACGCGAAGCAACGGGCGAGTTGATCGACTTGACCGATGAGGCCCGGTGTGTTCTGGTAGACACCGTTCTCATCCAGAACCCAGATCTCCACCTCGTAGACGCCGGTGGGAGGAACCGGATCCTGCGCCATCGCGGAGGTCGCCAAAAGGACGATCGCCGCCACAAAAAGAAGCTTCTTCATTTCCAATCCTCCTCAGGGTTGGCCTTGCCGACTACCGGCACGGCTCAGTCCTGTTCTGTTCCGATCAGATCGTTGACCTCTTCCCAGTCGCGGGCCGTCTCGAGGACCAGGACGATTCCCGCTTTTCTGATGTAATCGCCCGCCACTGACGCCGTGCTGACGGTGATCCGGCTCCACAGATCGCATTCGAAGTTGCGCGCCTCGTCGGGCGCCAGACGGATGTCCTGCGTGTTGAAGGTTTCCGCCGGCATGAAATTGACCTGGCCGACGGGCGACAACGGCGGTGCGGTCCCGAGTTCCCACGGAACCGGACGCAGAGTGGATCGGGTTACCAGGTCGCCAAAGCCCTCGAAATCGATGACAACCGACGAATTGGACCGGACTTTCAGCCGGCCCCACTTCGCGGCATAACAGCCGGGCTGGCGAACGTGGAATTCGTGGGATGTTGCGGTCACGGAAAACTCGACCCAGGGGGCCGCTCCCGATACCATCACCGATTGCGGGCCGGGTGAGTGTTTCCGCACAACAACGATTCCCGGCTCGGGCGCGAGAGCCGTCTTGGCCGACGGGCTCCCGACTCCGACCGTTCCCCCCTGCTGTTTGGGAGTCAGTCCACCGTCCTGCTGAGCGTGCGTGACGATTGCGCCGCCCAGCCAGACAATGGCTGCGATTACGATCACTGATGTCAGAGGCCTGAAGTGTGTTTGTTTCTGACTCATGGTAACTCTCCGCCCCAGACTTCGGGGATTAAGACCCGCGGACATGCCGTCCGCATCTGTAGGCCGGAGCCATCCCGTCATTCACGGTCCGCTGAACATGTCGTCCTCCTTCCGGATGCCTGCTGAAAAACCGCCATCGTGTGCTCAGGTGACAAACGATCTCATCTTGACAGTGATCCCGCACACACTCTTGCCTCCCACCCGCTCACACCGCGGGCCCTCGCGGCCGCGTGTGGGGGTTGCCAGTCAGGGAGGTCCGTTCCCTCAAGTATTTGGCGCGTCGCCTCAAGACAAGGTGGTAGTCACAAGTCGCCCCTACAACCTTGGTGCCAAAGCATACTTACGATAGTCAGTGAAAGTCAAGATTTCACGTGTCCAATAATGGCAATTTGAACAATTTAGTGGACGCCAGCGGATTGACGAAACCGGGCGATCCGGGACCGGCAGGAGACGTACCCAATTGCGGGCGAGATTGATAGGCGGCCGGCCTTCATCCAATACATCAAACACAACAGAATTAGTATTCAAATAAGTTGATCATAACTATCCTGATTCTTACGGTTCCCGGCGACCGCCAACGCCCGGGCCGGAGAGGCCGCGGCGGTGGGAAGGGCCCGGCCGCCGGCCATCCCAGGCGGATTCCTGGCGGCCCGGCGATCCGGACGCCCTCCCCAAGGTCATAATCGTTGCGGCCCGAACCGGACCGTTTTCGTACCATTCCCGGCCCCGTTGGCGGGGAAGGGAGCGGCGGCAGCGAATGAGACTTGAAATCGAAAATGTCAGCAAGGAGTACGGGCACGGAGTCTGGGGATTGCGCGAGTTCAGCCTGAGTCTCGGCGCAGGAGTCATCGGGCTTCTCGGTCCCAACGGCGCCGGGAAATCAACCCTGATGCGCATGCTCGCCACGGTCAGCAAGCCGACCGGCGGCACGATCACCTGGAACGGGACCGACATCGTGAAGCACCCGGATGGCCTGCGCGCTGTCCTGGGTTACCTGCCGCAGGACTTCGGCATCTACCCGAACTTAAGCGCGATTGAGTTTCTCGAGTACATGGCCGCCCTCAAGGGGCTGGACGCCGCCGCCGCGCGACGCCGCATCGATGAACTCCTTGAGCTGGTCAACCTCGTCGATGCGCGCAAGCGCCCCCTGGGCGGCTTCTCGGGCGGGATGCGGCAGCGCGTCGGGATCGCGCAGGCGCTGCTCAATGACCCGCAATTGCTGATTGTCGACGAGCCCACCGCCGGGCTGGATCCCGAGGAGCGGGTCCGGTTCCGGCATCTCATCACGGAACTGGCCGGCGAGCGCATCGTGATGCTCTCCTCGCACATCGTCTCCGACGTCGAAGCCACGGTGAGCGCGATCGCCCTCATTCGCGGCGGGCGGCTGTTGCACCACGCCCCGCCGGAGGAATTGCTCGCCGCGGTCGAAGGCAAAGTCTGGGAGTGGATCGTGCCCAGCGGCGAGGTGGACCGGATCCGCCGCGCGATGCTCGTGTCGGGAACACTCCGCCGCAGCGACGGAGTGCGTGTGCGCGCCGTCTCCACGGAACAGCCATCAACGGAGGCGCGAACCGTGCCCCCGAACCTCGAAGACGCCTACCTGCACTATATCGGGGATCAAAAGCCGACGTGACGTCCCGCCCGGGGCGGAACGGCCGCCAATTGAAAGGACCGTCCGGCTTGCGCCAAACGGCCCCTTCAGGAGGAAAGACGCGGATGCGTCTGTCAACGGATCGCAGCGATCGTCTGGTCCTCACGCACCGGGTGCGAATACACCGTGTGCAGATCGCGGTAGGTCGTGCGCAGAGACACCCCGCATGCCTGCGCGATTTCCTGCAGCGAGATCTGACGGTTGGTCCAGAGAAGCTTGCGAACCATGTTGATGCGTTCTTTCCGTTTCATTTCTTCCTCCCGAGATTATCAGTTCACTCTTGCCGTTGATTCCTGTGTCAGTGTTTGATCAAAATCCTCACGTTCCCTTGCCTCCCGGCCCGCGGTTCTCCGATGGGCCCTTCACCGCGGGAGTCACCGGCGGCGGCATCGCCTTGTCCTGCGCGTTGTCATCGGAGATGGTGGCCCAGCAACGTGGGCAGTAGTGCCGTGTCCCGACCGTGCAGAGGAGAACCTCATTCTCCGTCAGTTGGTATTGGCAGTTCGGGCATTTCATCGGTCGTCATCCTCTCCGAGGGGGGTTGAAGCAAGGATCGTGCCATGCCCGCCGGAGCCCCGAAGTAATGACTAACCTTCTGCCTCTGAGCCGTTTGCGTTGGCGCCTGCGCAGAAATTGCGAGCGGATGAACGGACCTCAGCTCATTTTTAGACAGTTTCCCAATTCTTTCTGTCAATTAATGGACAATCAACACTGAATCAGCCGCGCCGTCACCACGAATCCCGCGACTCAACACCTCCCGGGAATCGTCCCAGCGAAGTCTCCGGCCTGATCGCCAAGTTCACCGAATCGATCGGGAGATCATTCCATTAGAAGCCGGTCTCAAACGGGCATCGTGGTGGCCGGTACGGTCTTTGCGTGAAAGGGTTCGGGATCGCCTCGTGGGCGGTCTCCACAACTCGCCCCTGTTCCGGCTAACACCTTGGACAGCAGGGTATTCGGACATGGTCGAGCGGGAACAGAGGCACGTGAAAGGTCGCAAATGCGCTACACGGATGCCCAGACTATGAAAGCGGATTATCCCCTGGCCACCTTGACAGAAACGGGGTCTCGCACTATTTTTGCTATGCCCAGCAATGGGCGAAGGAGGATAGACCCCGCCTCTCCATACCGCAGACGGTTTCTACCACGGATCGCCACAGACCTGAACTCATCATCAGTGCTGTGTTTTGATCCGCCGGGGATAAGCCCGGCCCAGAAAACAGAGATTGTGGTTCA
>JBFMFQ010000235.1:0-4371 GCA_040752075.1 Candidatus Zixiibacteriota bacterium
ATCGTCCCGGTCGGGCAGATTCTGGCAGGCGCGCTCGACGCGTTGCGGGCCGAATCACCCGCCGATGAAGTCACCGGCGCCAAACCCATCTTTGTCAATCGCAGCGGCGGCCGCCTGACCGGCCGTGCGGTCGCCCGTATCCTGAAGCGGTCCTTCGCGCTGAACATCGGCGGCGACATCTCGCCACACAAGTTGCGGCACACCTTCGCCACTCACATGCTGGACCACGGCGCCGACCTGATGGCGCTCAAGGAGCTCCTCGGGCACGAAAGCGTCGCCACCACGCAGATCTACACGCACACAACACCGCAGCGTCTGGCCCGTATCTATCGCGACGCCTTCCCTGATGACACGGCTTCGGCCGGGAGAGGATCAACCGCTTGAACATCCGTGCGACCACCATATTGGGCCTTCACGTGCGAGGCCAGACCGCCATGGGCGGCGATGGCCAGGTGACCTTCGACGACACGATCCTCAAGCACACCGCCCAAAAGGTGCGGCGTCTGGCCGAGGGACGTGTCCTTGCCGGGTTTGCCGGCGCATCGGCCGATGCCTTCACGCTCTTTGAACGATTCGAGATGAAACTCGAGGATTTCAACGGCAATCTCGCCCGCGCCGCGGTGGAACTCGCCAAGGACTGGCGCCTGGACAAGTATCTCCGCCGGCTCGAAGCGCTGCTTGCCGTGGTCGACGCCCACCATGCGCTCATCATCTCCGGCAACGGCGACGTCATCGAGCCCGACGATGGCATCATCGCCATCGGGTCGGGTGCTCCCTTCGCCATGGCCGCAGCCCGCGCGCTGGTCGGCCACACCAAAATGACCGCCGAGCAGGTGGTGAGAACATCCCTTGAAATCACCGCCGATATCTGCATCTTCACCAACAAGGACATAACAATCGAGGTGTTGTAGAGAGTGGCCACACGACCCATCACCACCAAGTCTTCCGAGACCGCGCCACCGGCCCGTTTGCGCGAGGAACTGACTCCACGCGAAATCGTCGCCGAGTTGGACCGATACATCATCGGTCAGGACCGCGCCAAGCGATCGGTCGCCATTGCATTGCGCAACCGCTGGCGGCGTCAACACGTCGATCCGAAGCTCCGCGAGGAGATCGCCCCGAACAACATCATCATGATCGGCCCGACCGGTGTCGGCAAGACCGAAATCGCCCGCCGTCTCGCCGCCCTGGCCGGCGCGCCCTTCCTCAAAGTCGAGGCCTCGAAGTACACCGAGGTCGGCTACGTCGGACGCGATGTCGAATCCATGGTCCGCGACCTGGCCGACCTGGCGGTGTCGATGGTCAAACGCGAGAAGTCGAATGCGGTGGCCTCACGCGCCGCGGACCTCGCCGATGAGCGCGTGCTCGACATCATGCTTCCCGCCCCCGCACGCCGCGCCCGCACCACCGCCGAGGCGCCCGAGGATGATCTCCGGGTCAAGTGGGAGAGAACCCGCGAAAAACTGCGCGAGCAACTCAAATCCGGTTCGCTCGACTCCAAACAGGTCGAAGTCGATGCGCCCAACGGCCGTTTCCCGGTGATCGAGGTATTCACCCCCGGCGGGATGGAAGAACTGGGTGTCAATGTGCAGGAGCTCTTCTCCGGCATGATGCCGAAGAAGACCAAACGCCGCAAAGTCCCGGTCGGCGAGGCGCGGCGCATCCTCGCCGGCGAAGAAACCGCCAAACTGGTCGACATGGACGATGTCGTGAGCCTGGCCATCGAACGGGTCGAAAATTCCGGCATCATCTTTGTCGATGAACTCGACAAGATCGCCGGCGAACGCTCGAAGACCGGTCCCGATGTCTCCCGCGAGGGCGTTCAGCGCGACATCCTGCCAATTGTCGAGGGCACCAACGTCATGACCAAGTACGGCATGGTCAAGACCGACCACATCCTCTTCGTTGCGGCCGGCGCGTTTCACATTTCGAAACCGTCGGACCTGATCCCCGAACTGCAGGGACGCTTCCCGATCCGTGTCGAACTGGACAGCCTCAACGCCGCCGATTTCGTCCGCATCCTGACCGAGCCCCAAAACGCGCTCATCAAGCAGTACAAGGCGCTTTTGTCGACCGATGGCGTCGAGATCGACTTTACCGACGATGCCATCGACGAGATTGCCCAGACCGCGAACCTGGTCAATGAACGCACCGAGAACATCGGCGCGCGCCGTCTGCACACCGTGATGACCAACCTGCTTGAGGAATTGATGTTCAATGCGCCGGCGGCCCGCGCCAAAAAGGTGACGTTCGACCGGCGAGATGTCCAAAAGGTGCTTCGCGATATTGTCGACGACGAGGACTTAAGCCGGTACATTCTCTGATGACACTTCCGGCCGCAAGGCCGCCAACATAAATCGGACGGAGAGTATGCCAAAGACGCAGAAGAAATCCACCCGGGGCAAAGGCCCCAAGCGCAGTGCCGCCAAAGCCAAAACCCGCAAACCCGCCGCCAGGAAGGCCGTTTCCGCACCGAAGAAACTGCAACGGTCCGCGTCCAGAGGGATGCCGCCCGGCGTCGGGTCGCAGGATTTTTTGCGCATCACCGACTTCACATCGGAGGAAATCCACGCGACCATCGACTGGGCCATCCGCTGGAAGGCCGGCAAGGTCGCGCCCAAGCCGCTGGACAACCAGGTTGCGGGCCTGATCTTCCACAAGCCCTCGCTGCGCACGCGTCAGAGTTTTGAGGCCGGGGTCTTCAAGCTCGGCGGCCATCCGATGTTCATCACCGATGCCGAAATCCAACTGGGTGTGCGCGAGTCCATCCATGATGTCGCCAAGGTCATGTCCCGTTACCTCGGACTGATCGTGATCCGGACATTCAAACAGGCGCACGTGGATGAGTTGGCCCTGCATGCCTCCGTCCCGGTGATCAACGCGCTCACCGATTCCTTCCATCCCTGCCAGGTTCTGGGGGACATCATGACCGCGCAGGAACACCTCGGACGCATCGAGAACCTGAAGGTCGCCTTTCTCGGCGACGGCAACAATGTCTTCCACTCCTGGGCCAACCTCGCGGCGCGCATCCCGATGGACCTGCGCCTGGGCACTTCGCCGCAAACCATGCCCGACCCGGCCGTGGTGGACAACGCCCGCCGTCAGGGATTAAGCTCGATTCTGATCACGCACGATCCGAAGGAAGCAGTAGACGGGGCCGATGTCGTCTACACTGATGTCTGGGCGTCCATGGGGCAGAAGGACCTGGCCGAAGAGCGAATCCGTTTGCTCCGCGGTTTCCAGGTGAATGCCGACCTCATGCGGCATGCTCAAAAGTCCGCCATCGTCATGCACTGCCTCCCGGCCGAGCGCGGACGCGAAATCACCGATGATGTCATTGACGGCCCCCAATCCGTCGTATTTGATGAGGCAGAAAACCGTCTCTGGATCCAGGGAGCGATCATCGCACAACTGTTGGCCGGGCGTTAGGAACGCGCCCGCCGCAAAGGAGGAGAACAATGAACAAAAGGACAATCAGCGCCTTAGCGGCGGCGCTGGGACTCGTCGGTGTCCTGATGATGACCGGATGCAGCGACGATGACAAGGGCAACAACAGCGGCAGCCAGTTGACCGCCGAAGAGCAATACGCCCTGCTTGAGGAATTCCTTATTGGCCCTGACGGCGCCATGGAAGGGGACGCCTCGTTGCTCCTTCTCGGTCAACTTAACCGGTCCTACTGGGATGGCATCGACGAAACCGACTTTGCCGCCTCCGTCGCCGCTTTTACCCGGGGTAAGGTCACGGCCGCTGATGTCGACTCGATTTGGTACGACTATAGCGCCGAAACGGGGTGGTGGCACGTTTACGTTGATCTTTCCTTCCAGTTTGGTGCGGACTTCCATCTGGTCTCGCGCGATTCCGTCCGTTTCGAGGATGCGTCGGGCGACCCACAGCAAGTTCCCGACGAGAATACCGTGGTCGCCATGCATGGGTCGGCGTTTCTCGCGCAGATCGAATTGGATGAACCAGGCCAATTCCTCGATTTGGAGGCAAGCACCGGGGGGTACTTGGAAGTCGCAGGTCTCAATTCGGACGATCTGATCATCAATGGTGACGCCGCCGGGATCATTGAGTTCCTTGCCGATGTGGCCGACACGACCGCCGTTTTCGAATTGGAGGTTGCCACTGAAGTCGACCAGATGATTTTGCCGAATGAGGAGGGTTCCTGCCCGACCGACGGCAACATCAACGCGACCCTGTCCATAGACCTCGATGTCCAGGCCGGTGAGGAACATGCCCAAGCGCATGGTGACTGGAGCCTCGCCCTCGATATCCAGAGTGATGGCATGGCCAATGCCGAATTCCATTCGGGATCGACAGACATCAGCGCTGAGCTGAGTGTCTGTGGCGCCACTGACGACTCCAATTAGG
>JBFMFQ010000236.1:0-4311 GCA_040752075.1 Candidatus Zixiibacteriota bacterium
ATCGACGGGTCAGGAGTCATTCCGCCCGAGCCCGTTGACCGCGGGGTGCCAGCCGTTTGGCCGGGGACATCACAGGCCGGTGATGCGGGCCACGAACCATGCGCTTGTAATTTTTCGGCAGACGGGAAAAACTGGCGCCGCATTTGTTGTGTGAAGACCGTCTTGCTCATCGATGGCGACCAGGACCTCCGGGCGACTCTCCGGGGTTGGCTGTCAGCCGATGGTTGGAACGTGCTCGAGGCTGATAACGGCGAGATCGGCTGGGAATTGCTCCTCCAACACAAGCCCGCGGTCGTCATCTGCGACCTGCTCATGCCCCGCTGCAACGGCTTTCGCTTCTGTCGTCGCATCCATCAGGATCCCAATCTTAAAGCCACCAAAATCATCGTCTCCAGCGGCCGCGCCTATTCCGGTGACCGCCTCGGCGCCCGTCAGGCCGGCGCCGACGAATACCTCGTCAAGCCCGTCAAGCGCCACGAACTCGCCACCATTCTTGACCGCCTGCTGCGCCCCGAGGCCTCCACCTTCATGCGCCTGTGGGAGCGGCTCAAGACTCCGTCCAACAACGACCCATCGAAGGCCCCTGCCGCCGGCGCCGACGCCGGTTCTCCTCCTTCGCCCACCGGACCGCTGCTGCCGCCCGGGCATCCCACCACCGTGAAATTCTGGGGTGTGCGCGGTTCCATCGCCACGCCCGGTCCCAGCACACTTTATTACGGCGGCAACACCTCTTGCGTCGAAGTGCGGGCTGATGGTGAAATCATCATCCTTGATGCCGGCTCCGGCATCCGGCCCCTGGGCCATTCACTGGTCCAGGAATTCAAAAACCGTCCGCTCAAGCTGACGCTGCTCATCTCCCACACGCATTGGGACCACATCCAGGGTTATCCCTTTTTCGCCCCGGCCTACGACGCCAACAACAGTCTGCACATCCGTGGATTTGAAGGCTCCAGCGAAAGCCTTGCCGAGATTCTCTCCTCGCAGATGAAGGCAAATTACTTTCCCATTTCCATGCAGCAGATGCCGGGCAGCGCGGTCGTCGAGGAATTGCAGGACATGGAATTCAACGTGGGCAAGGTCAAGGTCACCGCCGCCTTCATGAATCACCCCGGCATTTGCGTCGGCTACCGCCTCACCACCAGTTGCGGCTCCATCGCCTTCCTTCCGGACAACGAACCCTATCAACGTTTGCGCGGCTCCGACCACACCGTCACCGTTTCCCCCGAGTCGCTCGCCTACGCCCGGCGGCAGGATGAAAAACTCATCGACTTCATCCGCGGTGTCGATGTTCTCATCATCGACTCGCAATATGACGACTCCGAATATCAGGCGCACGTCGGCTGGGGCCACGGCTGTCTGGATGACGTCGTCACCCTCGCGCTGGTCGCCGAGGCCAAGCAGCTTTTCCTCTTCCATCACGATCCTGACCACGACGACGCCCAGATCACGCGCATGGTCAATTGGGCGCGCGACCTGGTCGCCCTCCACGGCGAGTCGCTCGTGGTGGACGCCGCCCGCGAAGGCGTCGAAGTCGTCCTGAGCCGGGAATCCGCCGCCACGGTTTCCCAGCCCCTCCAGGCCTCGGTGTAACATCTGCAGCCGCCTTTTGTTTGGTCTCCCGGAGCGCGGCGTTTGCGCCGCTTCAACGCCGCCAGCGAAAACCACGCTGAAACCACTTCCATCCATCGCATGGT
This sequence comes from Candidatus Zixiibacteriota bacterium, assembly GCA_040752075.1. GTDB lineage: Bacteria > Zixibacteria > MSB-5A5 > WJJR01 > WJJR01 > JBFMFQ01. The sequence continues at coordinate 1,695 of JBFMFQ010000236.1, forward strand.
GTCGGAGCAAAAATGTATTGCGTTTCAGGCCGTTGAAAAATAACACTTTCCGAACGATTCATGATCCCACAAAGCCAAACCGCAGGCGGATCTGATTTTCCGCGCGAAATCCGCCCGCTGGCGCTGCGCCTCGTGAATCACCACCTTGTTTCGCCGGTGCGTTGAATGAAAATTACCACCCTGGACCTCGGCGAGTATAAACCCGTGCTGATCTCTCCGGGCGTGGGCCTCTGGCGGTTCGACAAGAAACTTCCCCTGGCCACCGAGCCAGCGCAACTGCGCCTCATTGCCCTGGGCGTGGGCGGCGCGTTCTCCGCGCGCATGTTCCAGTCCAATTTCATCATCGTCAAAGGCCAGACGACCCTCTTCGTGGACTTCGGTTCCAAGACCACCCTCAAGCTCGCCGAATTCGGCCTCTCCGCCCACGCGGTCAAGCACCTCTTGGTGACCCATTCCCATGCCGATCACATCGGTTCCCTGGAGGAGCTGGCCCTCAAGCGCCGCTACGAGGCGCCCTTCATCGAGATGCCCAAGGGCAAGGACGAGTCCATGCCCGATTATTTTGCCCGCATCACCAAGGCCCGCAACGAAGGCCGTTTCCGCCCCGTCCTCCACATCCCGCCGCACTACGAGAAAATGCTCTGGGACTGGTCCCTGCGCGGCGGACTGGCCTTCTCGGAAATCACCAACGTCCAGGATCCCAAGGGCGAGATGCTCCTCAGCCATTACTTCGATGTCGCCCACCCACGCCACCTCCCCAACGAAGGCGTGGACAGTTGGGAGATTGTCGTCGAAGGCGCCAATCCCGCCGACACGTTGCGCGTGCAAACCTTTCTCGCCAACCACATTCCCGACACCGCCAAAACCGTCGATGAAAGCCTCTACACCACCGGCTTCATCATTGACGGTCGCGTGCTGGTCTCCGGCGACACCAAGTTCGACGAGCAGATGGTCAACCGCTTCGGCGACCGTTGCGAAGTCATCTTTCACGACTGCCAGCATTTCCCCGGCGGCGTCCATGCCGCCTACCAGCAATTGAAGAACCTCCCCGAAGCCATCCGCAAAAAAATGATCCTCTACCATCTCTCCGATGGCATGCTGGACATCGATGTGGCGAAGGATGGCTTCCTCGGCTTGATGCAACCGGCGCCGGTGGTGTACGACTTCTGACCGCGCTACACCTCGCCGCTGAGCGTCAACTCCGCCTGCAGCATCACCGTGCCTTTCACGGTTGCCGACCCCTGCGCCTGGATCAAATTCCCCAACCGTCCGGTCACGCGCGCTTCGAGTTGCAGCACCTCGCCCGGGCGCGCCGCTCCCAGAATCTTCGCCCCGCGCAACGCGGTCAGCTTCAACCCGGGCAGCGCCGGCACGCTGGGATCGCATTGCGCCACCACCCCGGCCAGTTGCGCCACCGCTTCCAACAACAACACGCCCGGAAAAATCGGCTCCCCGGGAAAATGCCCCCGCAGGAACGGCTCGTCGCCCCGGACGCGATACTCGCCGGTGCCGTGCTGGCCCGGTTCGAGCGTGAGCAGCCGGTCCACGAACCGGAACTCCGGCCCATGCGGCAATCGCTCCATCGCCCGCTGTAGCATGTCGCTCATCCGCCTGCTCTCTGTGCCACCATTAACGGCCACGCCACGGGGCGTCGAGGATGGAATTGGCCGGGTCGGAGTCCCGGCTTCAGCTTCAGCCGATGCGGCGTTTGCAGTTCGAAGGGCATGAAAGGTTCCTTCGGCTGTTTGGGCGGCTTGGGTCTCGTTGCGTGCGGCAAACGGAACATTTGAAAACTCACACACAGCGCGCCAATCAAACCCGCGATTCCGGGACTTGCCGCGTGTGCCTGGATTTCACGTCCAGCCGAAGCGGTCGCGGTTCGTGTAGTACAACAATCCGAGCAGGCGCATCTCCACCGTCAGCAGATACAACGCCACGAAGCTTCCCGGGATGAGATACAGATAGGGGATGGGGATGACTTCTTTCAGCAGACCGATCAGGAGCATCCGCGCCCCCAGGATGACGAAGAACGCGACGCAGGCCACCAGGTACTCCAGCGGCACCTTGATGATCGCGGGGATCACAATCAGCGGGTTGACTCCAAAAAAACTGTCCGCCATCGCCACCACCAGCAGGGCCATCGGGAAATAAAGGAACCCCAACCCGATCAACGGGAACAGCACGAGGGTGTTCATCTCCGCATCTTCCGCCGCCGCCGTCATAATCATATAGCCGATGGCCGGCGCAAAACAGATCCCCGCCGTGAACACCACCATAAAAAAGGGCCGGATGATGTCGCTCCACCAGTCGCCGAACTCCGGCCATTCGGGCAGGTCGTCCTCCCCTTTCGCCGAAGACATGATGATGCTCTGCATGTATGCCAGAAAGTAGCCGCTGGCGGCCAGGGACAGGAACAGCGTATGGAACGTGCGCAATTGCGCCAGCGCATCCACCACGGAAAACACTATGGTCCCGAACGTGAGCAGAAGCACCCCGCCCTTGCCGAACGGATATTTGAAAATGCCCGGCAGCTCCTGGAAAAACGTCCGGCTCTCCCGCTCCGCCACCTGCTCCGACTCCGCCAGATACTCGCCCAACGGCACGCACGCCTTCCGGC
>JBFMFQ010000237.1:0-4303 GCA_040752075.1 Candidatus Zixiibacteriota bacterium
AGTCGCACGGCTTGCCGTGCGATGCGAGCTGCTCTGCGTAGTCGCACGGCTTGCCGTGCGATGCGAGCGAAGCGAGCAGTGGCGGCATCGGACTGGCTCAGCCACCCTAAATCCTGGAACCTTTAAAACAGGGGTTGGAACCTCCCAGTCGCACGGCAAGCCGGGCGACTACGCGGGCGGGGACAGCTTCTCAAAGAACTCAGGAGTTAATTCCAGGGAGTTATTGCGAATGTATTGCCGGATACGCGCCAGGTCCGCCTCGTTACGAATGACATGTTCATAGTACCGGCGTTGCCAGACCAGTGGACCCAAGCCCGCCTGGCCGACCAACCGGGTGCAAGCCGATTTGAAGCCGCCAACGATTACGGGCAGCGACCTGGCTTTCTGCGGGCCGAACATCCGTCGTTGAGCTGTCCCCTCAGATGTCCGAACACGGGGTCGCATCGTCGATCCCGGGTCTTCAGCAATCAGGAGAATCCCATGCAGGTGCTCGGGCATAATCACGACCTCATCACAAGTCACTTTCTCCCGGTGAGTCTCGACCGCCGCCCAGCAATTCGTAACGATTGAAGCAATCCTCGGGTCCGCCAATTGACGGCGGCGACCGGCGGTGCAAACAGTCACGAAATAGGTGCCAGGGGTCGAGTAGTCAAAGTGCGGAAGACGCAGGTTCCTGGGTGGGTCATTTCGCATGGACTTAATATGGAAGGTAAGCGCCGGCCGTAAATCACTTTTGACATGGCAGCTGCCTGCCCCCCAAAGAAAGACCTGCTCGCTTCGCTCGCGTCGCCCGGCAAGCCGTGCGACTACGCCTGGGGGCGCTACCCCCGCAGCCGCTTCGCCAGTTCGTCCAGCTTGTTCAACGCTTCGATCGGGGTCATGGTGTCGGTCTTGAGGTTGGAGAGTTCGGAGACCGTGGCGCGTTCTTTCTCGTTGAAGAGGGATTCCTGCTGGGTGGGGGCGGCGGCTCGTTTGGGACGGGCGCCGATGCCGCGCTTGAGGGGATCGAAGGTGCCGCTTTCGAGGGCGGAGAGGATTTCGTGGGCGCGTGAGACCACGGTGGCCGGCACACCGGCCATGCGGGCGACGTGGATGCCGAAGGAGTCGTCGCAGCCGCCGGGCTTGACACGGAAGATGAAGGCAATGTGGCCGTCTTTCTCGCGCACCGCGAGCTGGTAATTGCGGATGGCATTGAACCGTTCTTCCAGTGCGGTCAGCTCGTGGTAGTGGGTCGCGAAAAGTGTCCGGGGACAGGTGGCCGGATCCTGCGCGAGATGTTCGGCGATGGACCAGGCGATGGCCACGCCGTCATAGGTTGACGTGCCGCGCCCGACTTCATCAAACAGGATGAGAGAACGCGGCGTTGCGCCGGTGAGAATGCGCGCGGTCTCCGCCATCTCGACCATGAAGGTCGACCGGTTGCGTGTGAGGTCGTCATCGGCGCCGACGCGTGTGAAGACACGGTCCACGATGCCGATGTCGGCCTCCTCGGCGGGGACAAAGCACCCGGCCTGCGCCATGATCACGATCAGCCCCACCTGCCGCAGGTAGGTGGACTTGCCCGCCATGTTCGGCCCGGTGAGGATGTGCAGCCAGCCGGTGTCGTCGCGGATGACGGTGTCGTTTGGAACGAACTGTCCGGCGGGATTGAGTGTTTCGAGAACCGGATGGCGTCCTCCGCGAATGATGAGGTGGCGATCCGTGTTCAATGCCGGACGGGTGTAGCCATGCGCAAGCGCCGCCTGGGCGAAACTGACGACGACATCGAGGCGCGCGAGGGCGTGGGCGAGGGCGCCGAGGGTCGCGATGTCCGCGGCGAGCCGTTCCTGCAATTCCTCGAAGAGCCGCTCTTCCAGCGCGGCGGCGCGTTCATCGGCGCGCAGGACGATCTCTTCTTTCTCCTTCAATTCGGGTGTGATAAAGCGCTCGGCGTTGACCAGCGTCTGCTTGCGGATCCAATCGCCGGGGACACGTGCGCTGTGGGTTCGCGGGACTTCGATGTAGTAATTGAAGACTTTGTTATAGCCGATCTTGACCGAACCGATTCCGGTCTGCTCACGCAGCGAGGCCTGCAACCCCGCGATCCAGGCACGGGCATCGGCGGCGCCGTGGTAGAGCGAATCGAGTTCCGTCGAGTAACCGCGCTTGAAGACTCCGCCTTCGCTTGCGGCCAGGGGCGGATCATCGACGATGGCCTTCTGCAATTCATCGCGCAGGGGATTGGTGCTGTCTGCCTCGGGATCCTCTCCCCGGTCGATCAATGGGCCGATACCGGCGAGTTCGAGGATGCGCGGCCAGCGGATCAGGGCTTCGCGCAGACCGGCCAGATCGCGCGGGGAAATGCGCCGAGTCCCGAGACGTCCCACAAAACGCTCGAGATCGAAAACCCCTTTCAATTCCCCGGCAAGGCCGGCGAGAAGCGAGCGATCCTGGGTGAGTGTGCCGACCCAGTCAAGGCGCCGTTCGATGGCGGCGCGTTCGATCAGGGGATTTAAGAGCCAGTGGCGCAGGAGTCTTCTCCCCATGGGAGTGCGGCAGCGATCGAGGATGGTCGACAGCGACGGCGCATCGACGCCGGGCCGTGTGATGACATCGAGGTTGGCCGCGGTCGATTCATCGAGCGCCATGGTGTCGCCTGTGCGCAAGGCAACGGCGCGTGTGATGTGGCTGAGCGGCGCGCGCTTGGTTTCCTTCAGGTAAGTCAGGAGTGCGCCCGCCGCCGCGATCAGCACTGAGCGGGCGGCGGGCTCGCCATTGTCGAACCCGACGCCGCCGAGATCGGTCACATTGAAATGCGCGCGCAATTGGCGCTCGGCCTCCTCGTGTTCGAATCGCCACGCCGGCCAGCGGGTCAGGCCACCACGTGATTCCAGCGTCGCGGCGAGCGCATCCCCCGAGTCGGCGGAGACGACAATCTCACGCGGCTGGTGATTGCGGAGGATGTCGATGAGCGCGTCGGGGCCAACGGCATCCACACCGAACAGGCCGGTGGTCGGCTCGGCCATGGCAATGCCGAATCGTCCGTGTTGATCGGGTCCATGCACCGCGGCGATGCGCGGGGTGATGGTGTCGTCGAGCGCGCCGGCGAGCATGACGGTGCCGGGCGTGATGATCTCGATGACATCGCGTTTGACCACGCCTTTGGCCGTCTTCGGGTCTTCCATCTGTTCGCAGACAACGACGCGCTGGCCGGCTTCCGCCAAACGGGCGAGGTAACGCTCGGCGGCATGGTGCGGGACTCCGGCCAGCGGGATTTCGCCATCGCGGCCATGCGGACGCTTGGTGAGGGTGATGCCAAGCAGTTCGGCGCCCTTGACTGCATCATCGCCGAACATCTCATAGAAGTCGCCCATGCGGTAAAACACGAGGTGGTCGGGGTACTGCGCCTTGATGGCGGAGTATTGCCGCATCATGGGCGTTAGCGCCTCGTCATTGCCTTTGGACTCGATTTGTCGATTCATTGCAACACCGGCCCCCAATAAACGATGCGGGGACAGCGGGGTACAATCGATTCGCCATGCGGATATGGAAAATGATGCGGACATCAACCCGATGAGCGATCAGCAGCCTCTCCTTGCGATTGTCGGGCCGACCGCCTCCGGGAAGAGCGCGGTGGCGCAGCGGCTTGCCGATGAGATCGGCGCGTCGTTGATTTCGGTCGACTCGCGCAAAGTGTATCGCGGGATGGACATCGGCACCGCGAAGCCATCGCCGGAGGCCATCGCACGCTATCGCTACGGGATGATCGATGTGTGCGACCCTGACCGGTCGTTTTCGGCGGGGGAGTTTTCCCAGCGGGCGCGCGGGCTGGTCGCCGAGCGGCTCGCCAGCGGCGAACAGGTCATTCTGGTCGGGGGCACCGGATTCTACCTGGAAGCATTCATGAATGGGCTGGCCGATCTGCCCGCAGTTGATGACAGTGTACGGGCCGCGATCCTGGCCGAGGCCGGGCGCTACGGCTGGCCCGCCATTCACGAGCGGCTGGCGCGAATCGATCCGGGATGGGCGGCGGGGATTTCCCCCCATGATCGCACTCGATTGCAGAGGGCAGCCGAGATTCACGCCCAGACCGGCAAGCACCCGAGTCTCTGGCAGTCCGAACTGATTCCCGAACCGGCGCCGTGGGAGGTGCGGGTCTTTCAGGTTGAACACCCGACGGAGGAGCTCAACCGTCTCATTGAAAACCGCACCGACCGCATGATTTCCGCCGGGCTGGTGGATGAAGTGCGGCATTTGATGGCAATGGGTTACAACGCGGAGAGCCCGGGGATGGCGACGGTTGGATACCAGGAGGTGATCCCGT
>JBFMFQ010000238.1:0-4288 GCA_040752075.1 Candidatus Zixiibacteriota bacterium
ACCGATGGTAGAGCGCTTCGACTAAACGAATCGCCAGCGCCGCGCCGATGACTCCGGCGAAAACCACCGGCTCGCGAATGTCCGCTTTCACGCGCCAATAGAAATGAATCGCCCCGAGGCATCCCACGATGTAAGTCAGGCGGTGCAGCCTCTTCCAGCGGGGAAATCCCAGACGGCGCACCATCTTGTTAGTGGATGTGAGCGCCAGCGGGACCATCAGGACCAGCGCCAAGAATCCGACCAGGATGAAGTTGCGTTTCGTGATGTCCGTGATCACCGCGCCGACATTCAGCGACTGATCGACGACCGCGTAGGTCAGAAAGTGCAGCGCGGCATAGAAGAAGGCGAACAGCCCGAGCATGCGGCGCAGACGGATCGGCCAGGTCCACCCCAACAGAATCTTCGCCGGTGTGCAAAGGAGAGTCGCGGCGAGGAAGGTCAATGCGAGGTAGCCGAACTGGTTGAGCGCAAGCGCCACCGGGTCCGCGCCGAGCATGTTGGTCGCCGCCAGCCCGATCATGACCGCAAGGGGGACCAGCGCGCCGGCGAACACACCGGGCTTAAGCCAGGGCTGCGGCGAAGGGCGCGGCGGCATCAGAAATTCTCCCTCAGATCCATGCCCGAATAGAGGCCGGCCACCTGGTCGGCATAGCCATTGAAGGGGAGCGTTTCGCGGCGGCTGAATTCGCCGATCCGCCGCTCGGTCGCCTGGCTCCAGCGCGGATGGTCGACCGCGGGATTGACATTGGCATAGAACCCGTACTCGTGCGGCGCGGAGAGATTCCAGGTCGTGGGCGGCTGTTCGGAGAGCAACTGAATCCGCACAATCGACTTGATCCCCTTAAACCCGTACTTCCAGGGCACCACCAGCCGCAGCGGCGCGCCATTTTGGTTCATCAGAGCTTTCCCGTAAAGCCCCGCCGCGAGAATCGTCAACGGATGCATCGCCTCGTCCAGCCGCAGCCCCTCCACATACGGCCAGTTCAGGATGCCGCGTCTCTGCCCCGGCATCTGCTCCGGATCCAGAAGCGTGTGAAAGGCGACATACCGCGCGCCGGAGGTCGGCTCGACCCGCCGCAGCAGATCCCCCAGCGGAAACCCGATCCACGGGATCACCATCGACCACGCCTCGACACACCGCATCCGGTAGACACGTTCCTCCAGCGGGAACCATTTCACCAGATCATCGATGTCCACGGTCTGGGGCCGCGCCACCGCGCCATCGATCGTGATCGTCCAGGGACGCGGCCGCAGCGTGTGCGCGTTTTGCGCCGGGTCGGACTTCCCGGTGCCGAACTCGTAGAAATTGTTGTAGGTGGTCACATCGGCAAACGACGTCATCGGCTCATCGGTCGCAAACGGCCCCTTTGCATACTCCAACTCGCGCGGGCCCTCGCCGCTGCCCGCCGCCGGCAGCACCACCTCCGCCCGCCGTCGTCCCGACAAGGCCACCAGCGCGCCGCCCACGGCCGAGGCGGTCAGGGTAAACAACGCCGCATTCTTTATGAACTGCCGCCGGTTCCAGTAGAGGGACTCCGGTGTGATCTCGGAACTCCTGGGGTTGGTTGGCATTTTGGGCATGGGTCTATAGCCGGGAGGGGGATGGTCCGGGGGGCCCCGAGGTGAAACTTGGTTTCACCGGTTGATGGTTCATTACAGGCGCTACGCGAGCATTCATTTGGTGTGTCTCCTCCGGGCGCGACGGTCGTGAACCCGACTCTAGTTCGTATCTCCCTTGTCGCCCAGCATCTTTTTCATGCGGTCGCGCGCATCCGGACTCAACGAATCCGAGCCCTTTGGGGCCGGATCGCTCTGAGTGAGTTTGTCGGGATGTTGACGCAGCGCGTTGCGGACCAGGACGATCTGCTCGCCGTAACGGGTGCACCACACGCAGATCATAAGGTGGAGCTTCACCTGAATTCGTTCTTTGAGAGGCAGCCGGCGGTCCATGGCGTCCGACATCATTCTCGTGACAACTTCGCACGAGGGCAAACGACGCCCCAGCCAGAAGTTGAACGCCAGCTTCACGCGCCCGAAGAGTGATCGTATCTTGCTCATAAATAGCCTACCTCGCCGCCGCCCAGGAACGTTCAAGGCAGTAGCGCAACTGGGCGCGGGCCCGGTGCATGAGCACCCAGAAATTGGACTGGCTGATGTTGAGGGTTTCGACGATCTCCGAAGCGGGGACCTGGTCAAGCTCCCGGAGGATGAAAGCCTTCGCCATCTTCGGGGGGAGCAAATCCAGGCACTTCTTCAGCGCCAGCCAGAACTCATTGCGCTCATAGGCTTCCTCCGGACTCATCGACCAATCGGCGGGACCTTCGACTGCCTTGAAGTGGCCCGGCCATTCGCCGTGGCGTTGAAACAAGTCAGCACTCTCGACCGGAAGGAGGACTTCGAGGTCCAAGTTGACCAGTTTTTCCCGTCCCTGGGCGCGAAAGGCATCGGTGATCTTGTGCTTGAGTATTCCGGTCAGCCAGGTGCGTTCGGAACTGTTGCCGGCAAAGGAGGCGCGCGCTTTGAGCGCGGCGAGGAAGGTCTCCTGCACACAGTCCTCGGCCAGACCATCGTCGCGCAGACGCACCCTGGCGAACCGATACAGGTAATCACCGTGCTTGTCGACCCACTCGGCAGGGTCGAGCGCACCCGGTCGCGAAGTCACTTTGTCCTTTTCGATAAGCGATTCGGATCCGGCGCGGCGCTCCTGACGATACATGAGCGCAAAAACCCCGAGCGCCGAAACGCACTTCGATCCGGTCGCCACACTGAAAAGAAGCGCTTTCATAGCCATTTGGGCAGCCCCTTCATCTCCCCGCCGATGCGTCGGAATGAACATGCGAATTGCCGTTCGGAGTACCGCAATCTCAAAGCGCGCCGACCGCCGGTCTTGTCCCGGTCGCGGCTGCCAACCGGCACTACCCCCGGCCCGCTCTCGCCGGGGGTAGTTGAAAAGGGATGGTGACACCTGCGCATCTCCAAAAGGCTCCCTAAATCGCCGCCAGCCCGTTGGCCCCGGCCGGGAGCGAGCCAAACTTGCCAATGAGTTCAAGATCTCCGTCCTCGTGGAATCGGAAGGCGCCCACGGTGCCCATCCCCAGTCGGACGTAGAGGTAGCGGCCGCCGGCCGAGAACGCCGCATCAAGGGGAGTCGAGCCGGGTCCCGCATCTCCCGCGACCGGGTTCGCCAGCGTGAGTTTGCCGTTGTGGCCGATCCGCAGGCTGGAAAGTGTCCCGCTGCCGGCGTTCGTCGTGAAGGCGTACTTGCCGTTCTCACTGATGGCGATCCAACAGGCCGCGGTCTGCGTGGTGGGGATTGCTCCCGAGATCAGATGAAGCGGCCCGTTCCGTCCAACCCTGTATGAGGAAGCGGAGCTGACCCCGGGCGCCCCGCCGGCCGCCTCCGAGATCACCAGGAAACCCGCGGAATTGAACGCGAAACCAAACGGTGTCTGGCCAATGGAGGGAATCGTGACCGGCCCCTGTGCCGTGCCTTCGGCGCCGACAGAATAGGAACTCACCGTGTTGGTCGCCTTTTCGGTGACCACCAGTGTTCGTCCGTTGGGACTGAACCCGACTTGCGCCGGACCGGTAGCGTCTGAGCCCAGCGGACGGATCGAGCCCGGTATCGGCATCAGTGTGCCATCGTCCTTCACCCGGAAACCCGCGATGTTGCCGCTGCCGCCGGCGTTGAGCACGTAAAGCAGATCCTCATGGATTGTCAGGCTGATCGGACGCTCCCCCATCGAATTCACGGGGCTGCCCATCAATTCCAGGTTGCCGTGATTCACGCGAAACACCGAGATGTCGTTGCTGCCCGCGTTGACCGCGTACAGCCGCGACCGGTCTTCGTTTAAGATCAGGGACGACTGGTTGCCCAATCCGCCGCCGGTGCCCAGGCCGCCCGTGGCGATCGCGCCGCTGGCGGTTAACACACCGTCCTCGTCGCGGCCAAACGACAGGATTTCGTTTCCGCCGGTCTGGTTGCTCATCAGGAAGACCATCCCGGCGGCTCCATCGTAATCGTCATGCTCAGAATCGTCGTCGGACGCGACCGAGGCAAGCGGCGGCGCCGTGATGGAATTCCTGTTGGAATCGACCGGATTCTCGGCGCACCCGGCGGCAATCAGCCCCAGGGCAATGAGCACATGGGTCAATCGACTTTTCAACATGATCCTACCTCCAATTGATGGTTGTCGAACTGGTGAAATGTTTTTGCTTCACGTTGACCACGCGGTCGGGTGGCCATCAAACGGTGTTTCCGGTTGTTGTCAGGTTCGGTCTCCTTGTT
>JBFMFQ010000239.1:0-4280 GCA_040752075.1 Candidatus Zixiibacteriota bacterium
TACGCAACCCCGAAACCGTGGGGGCGACCCGGCGGGTCGCCCCCGCCAGACCATTCGGATGCAGCAGCGCATCTTCCACCCGTCTTAGTCCGATGTGATTCGTATAAAGCCATTGTCCGTCCGCTTCGGACGGCCGTCGATTGATCGGAGAGACTTGATGTCCCCTGCTTCCATTCGTTTCCGAACCGCCGCGCCCCTCATCTTCGCCTGTTTGGTCCTCGCCTCTCATGCCATTCCGGCCGCCGCCGCGAAGATGCTCATCCCCATGGACCAAAAGCAGGTCAACCACTTGAAGGCCTATGGGGTCACCTTCCATTGCCTGACACGCGGGATGAAAGTCGAATGGCTTCTCAATTACCGCGGCGGGTCGTTTCTGATGGAAGACTACGCCGACATCGAGGACACCTGCAATGTGCGCGGCGTGACCTACGCGGTCATCGATGACGCCCAGGAGGCGGAGATTCGTCAGACGATCGAAACCGAAAACATGGAGGCGGTGCTGCTGGAGAAGGCGCCCGTGATCGCGATTTACACCACGCCGACATCGGAGCCGTGGGATGACGCGGTCACCATGGCGCTGACCTATGCCCAGATCGACTACAAGACACTCTGGGACGAAGAGGTGCTCGACGGCCAGCTCGATCAGTACGATTGGCTGCATCTGCACCACGAGGATTTCACCGGGCAATACGGCAAGTTCTACGGCTCCTACCGCAACGAACTCTGGTACCGTCAGGATGTGCAGTTGTGCGAGGAGACCGCGCACCGTCTCGGGTTCCGCAAGGTCTCCGACGAAAAGAAGATGGTGGCGCTGGCGATCAAGGACTATGTGTCGCGCGGCGGATTTCTCTTCGCCATGTGCTCGGCGACCGAGACTTTGGACATCGCGCTCTCCGCGCTGGATGTCGACATCGTGCCCGCGCCGTTCGATGGCGATCCGCCCGATCCCAATTGTCAGGCGGGGCTTGACTTCGGAAAGACCATGGCCTTCACCGGATTCATCGTGTCCCTGGATCCCTTCGAATACGCGCACTCCAATGTCGACACAACGCCCGATCGCATCGCCTCACGCGTCGGCCCCGACGGCGATTTTTTCCGTCTCTTCGAATTCTCCGCAAAGCTCGACCCGGTGCCCACGATGCTGGTGCAATGTCATGTCGACGTCGTCGATGGCTTCATGGGCCAAACCACCGCGTTTCGCAAGAGTCTCGTCAAGAAGTACGTGACGCTCCTGGGTGAGAACGAAGGCCAGGACGAAGTCCGCTACATCCACGGCAACCTCGACCAGGGCACTTTCACCTTCCTCGGCGGCCACGATCCCGAGGACTACCAGCATTTGATCTACGACCCGCCCACCGACTTAAGTCTGCACAAGAACTCCCCCGGCTACCGGCTGATCCTGAACAATGTGCTCTTCCCGGCGGCGAAGAAGAAAGAACGCAAGACCTGACAGTTGTTTCACGCCTGATCCCGCGTGAAACGCCGCCTGAAAGCGGCACCGCTTACTGCTACCCGGAAGCGGGAATGCGACTTAAAGCTTGATCGATTTGGTTCGAGATCGATTCTGTCGTTTCCATCTGGTCGCTTCAAAAACACCGGTCCAGACCCTTGCGTCCGCCGCCGATCTGCTTACATTGAGGGCGACAGTCACCGCAAGTCTGGCTGCGAGTGATGGGTGGGGGAGTCTGGGGACGCCTGTGACCGTCGATGCCAGTCGGGGTGTGCCGAGCGTGGCATATCGTCGCCATCGGTCCGCCAAATGGGGCGCCCGCCGGGCGAACATCCCACGGAACCCGGAGTGTATTTGGAGTGTTTCAACAAAAGAAGCCGGACATACGCGACGTGTCGGAGCAGAGGGAACCCGGAGTGAAAGAGCTCACGGTCATCGTTGACAATGCCGCCGCAGGTTCTGAGGTCACGCAGCATCTGCGCGGGAAGGATGTCAACGTGGTGGAGTCGTACCTCAAGGCGGGGCAGTACCGTGTCACCGACCAGTGTGTGATCTGGCATCTGACCGCGGAAGCCTTCAATGCGCTCATCGCCGACCGCACACTCTACCGGCGCATCCCCGAATTGAAGCGCACCATTCCCGAGCCGATCCTCATCATCGAGGGCGACTTGCTGGCGAACCTCGGCAAGATCTCCCAGAGCACCCTGCGCGGCGCGCTCGCCTTCGTCACCATGCACAACCGTCTGCCGCTTTTGACCGCCGCCGATGCGCGCGAGGTCGCCGAGATGGTCTACATCATGGCCAACCAGGGACAAAAGGGGATGGGGCTTGCCAACAGCGAGGATGTTCGCGATCCGGAGATCACGGTGGAGACGGCCAGGGACAACCCCGCCAATGGCAAAAACGGGGGCAAAGGCGGCAACGGTCATCCGCCCACCGATCCCGCCGAGCTGCAGGAGTACATTCTCCGCACCATTCCCAATGTGACTCCCGCCGCCGCACGCGCCATGCTCAAAAAATTCGGGAGTCTCCGCGCCATCTGCACCGCCTCCGCCAAAGATCTCTCACCGCTGGAAGGCATCGGGCCGAGCAAGGCCAAAAAGATCGCCGGCTTTCTCTCCTGGCTGCGCGATTAGCGTTTTCTGCCGTTTGTGATCCACCTCACATCTGTCGCTTGGTTCGATTCACGGCCAATTTGGCCCTGAATCAATCCTAATTTGCTGTTGTTTTCGTTCGCCAAGCCGCGAGCGGTTGGTTATATTGGGTGAACAGGGACCGCCGTCCGGCGGATCCGATCCGAAACGAGGTACCGACATGAAGATCAACTGGAACGCGTTTTCCACCGTTGGCGTGGTCCTGCTCTCCCTCTCGCTGGTGGCAGCCGCCCCGTCAAAGAAGAGCAACACCGGCACCCCATCGACCGCGAAGGCCAAAACCGAAACCGCCCCGTTGCCATCGGCGCAACCCCAGCCGCTTGAGACATCGTCGCTGCGCGAGCTGGACCAGGCGCCGGCCGATCCGTCGGTGACACCCGCCGGGCCATCCGCGACCTACCAGATTCCCTGGCAGTCGATCAATGGCGGCGGCGCGCCATCCTCAAGCACGAATTACCAGGTCAATGCCTCGGTCGGGCAGTCGGCCATCGGCTACTCGACCAGCGCGAGTTACGAGCATGGCGCGGGATACTGGTACGGCGCGAATGTCGCGACTTGCGCCTGCCCCTTCCAGGCCGATCTCGACGGCAACACTTTCATCGATGCGGTTGACCTCGCGCTGGTGATCGACATCGTCTTCTTCGGCGCCACCGACATCACCGACCCGACCTGCCCCGCCTCGCGCTCGGACTTCGATTTCAACGGCTTCGCGGATGCGGTCGACTTGGCGCTTCTCATCGACCACGTCTTCTTCGGCGGCCCCGGCCCCTGCGATCCCTGCAACCCGGTCCAGTCGACCTGCAGTTAAGCCATCCGGCTGTCACGATTTCAAACCCGCGATGCCCCACGGCGTCGCGGGTGACTCTGATGATTGGCCAATAACCGTGTGCCCTGACCTTGGTCAGGGCATCAATCGTCTAGGAAGGAAGTGATTGCCCCACTTCACTGCCATAGTCACCTTCACTCAAGCATGAGTGGTCGCAAGAGTTTTAACATTCCGGGGCATTCACACTTCCTGACCTTCTCCTGCTGGGAACGACGGCAATTCTTGACCGATCGGGACACAAACGCGGAATTCCTGAGAGCTCTGGACAGGGCGCGGGTGACAGAGCAATTCGACATATGGGCGTATGTCCTCATGCCCGAACACGTTCACTTGTTGATCCGTCCACGTCGCGACGAATACGCCATGGCTGGAATCCTGCGACGGATCAAAGAACAGTTCTCCCGTGACATTCTGCGGCACTGGCGCGAGCACCTTCCTGATCGCATGGCGGACTGCACCGATCGGGGTTGCCGGCCACCCCGCCATCGGTTCTGGCAGCCGGGGGGTGGATTCGACCGGAATTTGTGGAATCACGACGCCATCCGACACGCGGTGAGTTACATTGAAGCAAACCCGGTGCGACGGGGACTCGTCGGGGAGCCCTGTGATTGGGAGTGGTCGAGTGCGAGGGCGCGCAATGGGTGGACGGATT
This sequence comes from Candidatus Zixiibacteriota bacterium, assembly GCA_040752075.1. GTDB lineage: Bacteria > Zixibacteria > MSB-5A5 > WJJR01 > WJJR01 > JBFMFQ01. The sequence goes on from JBFMFQ010000239.1 coordinate 4,083, forward strand.
TCCCGCTGTCAATTGATCCGATCACATGCGACCGCGATACGGCAGGTGATTCACATGGACGCCCTGACCAAGGGGCCTGTTGAAAAACCCGAGTCGTTCGGGTAGGAGAAAAGGCTTGGCACGGGATTGCTTCGTCGCTCCGTCCCGCCCTTGGCGGGACTTCGCTCCTCGCAATGACTTGGAGTTGTTGGTCATTGC
>JBFMFQ010000024.1:0-24709 GCA_040752075.1 Candidatus Zixiibacteriota bacterium
GTTCCCCGTGTCATTGTTGTACTCATCTAACGCTTCCTGCAGCCGGCTGATGGCTCTGGAAAGCGGAGTCAAGTCGAGTGTCATACGCCGTCCTTAATCAGGAATCCAGGCGCGCCCGGATTTCGTTGGATCGACGGATCGAGTTTGCGTCCCTCAGCTGCTGCCCGCGCAACTGTGCAACGTGCCATCTTTTGTCCTCCAATGGCACTCCGTCGTTCACCCTCGCCGCCGGCCCGATACATCATCCTCAATTAACGCGTGTCGACTCACCGGCGCAACACGCCGTCCGCCCCTAAGCCCTTGCTTCCGGGGGACCGTCCGCTAACTTCCCGCCTGTGGACATCCTCACCGTCATCGGCACCGTCGTTTGCACCCGCAAAGAGGAGAAACTGCGCGGGTACAAACTCCTCCTGGTCGCCGACCCCGACACGCCGCCGGACTCGGCCGAGGCGATCGTTGCCCTCGACACAGTCGGCGCCGGCGAGGGGGAGCGGGTTATCGTGGTGCGCGGGTCCTCGGCGCGCGCCGCCGCCGACCTGGGCGACACCCCGGTCGATGCGGTCATCGTTGGAATCGTCGATCAGATCGAGCAGGACGGCAAAACGACGTTTCGTAAGGGAGACGCCGTGGGAGACTCCCTGACTAAATGAAACTCGGCCTTGTCTGCGGGACCGTGGTGGCGACCGTGAAGAGCCCGGCGTTGGAGGGGCTCCCGCTCCGCCTGTTCTACCCGGCCACCGGCGGGGGAGGCTGGTCCACAAAAGCCAGGCTGGCGGTGGACACCGTCGGCGCCCGCAATGGCGACACCATCATCTGGATATCCGCCCGCGAAGCCACGCTCGCCAAAACCCCCCGGATCATTCCCACCGATGCCGCGATTGTCGGCATCGTGGACAGCATGGAAGGCGCCTGATCGATGATCATCGCCCGGGTAGACGCCCACATTGTCTCCACGGCCAAAAATGCCGCCTATGTCGGGCACAAGATCCTCCGGCTGATCCCCGAAACACTCAAGGGGGACCCTGATCCGAAAGCGGGTCCCATTGTGGCCCTCGATTTGGTTGATGCCGGGATTGGCGACCGGGTTCTGGTGTGCCAGGAGGGACGCTGGGCACGTGAGGCGGTGGGAAATATGAACGCCCCGGTCCGGTCAATGGTGGTCGCGGTCATCGATGGAATCGAATCCAGCACGCCCCCGAACCCCTGTCCGTAGCATCTGTCCCCCACCTTTCATCTTATAGGGGATTTCTCCCACTTCATAGGGCATCACCCCGGCAATCCCGATCCGTCGAGTTTTTTTAAGGCGCCCCTAAGTCCTGTAAGATGTGCTGTCCCAACAGATTAACAAATGGCTTATCGTCGGGTTCCCATGGCAAGGCCATTGCAATGCCAATCGAGGTCAACATTGTCCGGAACGGACCGATAAAGAATCCCGTGGAAGGAAGACCGCATTCCTGACCGGGAGACTACGACCTGGAAGGGGAACGCGGATGGCAACGAAGGATCGGAAGTCGAATGGCAGACGCCAGCAGAAGGTGTATTGGCATCTCTACAGTCTTCAGACCCTGAACTCGGAGAAGTTCGTCAAGGTGGTTAACAAGATATTACGTAACGAGTTCCACCTGATCAAGTAGGCCGTCGCGGTTTTCCAGTCTCATCTCGCGCTGGCATCAAGTAGTGGAATTGATCGTGCGCGGCCCGAAAAAGGAGGTTCGGGTACAATCGGGAGAGATGTCACAGCCGTCCTGGGGCAGGACCCAGCTGTCATCAATCCCAGCCATCCCGCAGTCAGAGCGGGAGTTCCGTCACCTTTCTCTTGACAAGCCAACGGGGCCGGGATATTCTGGCGCGTCCTTCGCCAGGGAGGCGAGGGACCAAACGCGACTTGGGGTATTTATGCTAAGGGTGAAAAAGCGTTTTCAAGTCATGATCATACCGCCATCGACAGATGGTGTTCGACAGTACTCGATTCCGCAATGGGTCGTACCGGGCTTCCTCTCTCTTCTCCTCCTCATGCTCATCATCACCGCCGTCTCCAGTGTCGTCGCGGTGCGGTATGCATCGAAGGCGGGTGAGGCAGACACTCATGCCCAGGTAAACAACGAGCTAAGGACTCAGTTGGCGGGAATCACCATGGACGTTGAGGCGCTGCGCAAGCAGTTGGTCTTCCTCGAAATGTCCGAACAGCGGGTCCGCAGTGTCTTCGGATTCCCGGAACTGGATCCGGCCGAGCGGGCACTTGGCACAGGCGGATCAGTTGTCCCCTTTAATGTCGCACAGGCGGAACCGGTTTCGGTCGAGGCGTACGAACTCGGATCCAAACTCGACCGGCTCCTGCGGCGCTGCGAATTCGAGCGGGAAAACTTCGACGCCATCTACACCCAGCTCGAAGACCGCAAGGAGCGGCTGGATTGCACGCCCTCCATCATGCCGGTCGCCGGTTACCTGACACGCGGTTTCGGGATCAAGCCCGACCCCTTTACGGGCCAGAACCGTCCTCACACCGGTCTTGATCTCGGGGCGGAGAGTGGCACCCCCGTGGTGGCGACCGCCGAGGGCCGCGTGACGGATGCCGAATTCCAATCCCAACTTGGCAATGTCGTGGTGGTGGATCACGGGCATGGGATGCGCACCACTTACGGGCACCTCTCCAAGTTCAGCGTAAAGAAAGGCGCACGTGTCAAGCGCGGCGATGTGATCGGCTTCGTCGGCAACACCGGGTACTCGACCGGCCCCCATCTGCACTACGAAGTTCACATCAATGGCCGGGCCGTCAACCCGATGAAGTACATCTACGACATGAATCCCTGGCCGACCGATCCGCTCGCCCAGAGCGACGACGAGTTGATTCAGTAAATGACCGAAACGCGAGTTTTCAGCCCCGCTTCGGCGGGGCTTTTGTTTTTGGGCGATCCTGACGGCCGATTTCCACATTCGCGCGTGCAATTGGAACCCGCGATGGTTCTGAGTCGTTGGAAGGAAGTGGCCGGGTCGCCAGGTCGGAGGAATCCAGCCTAAGTTCGCGTTTGCTGCTTGTCGAATTAAAAAATAACTACGGTTCGCGGGAGTGATTTGTTGTATGTTAATTGAGGCCCCATCGAAAACTTTGTCCGGGGCTCCAGGAGTGCAAGGCGGGGTCATGCCCAAGGCGAAGCCCAAGTCCAAGTCCCCCAAACGGCCTCTCCCGCAGAGCCGCCGCAAGGGGAACGTGCGCCCGGCCCCCAACACCAAAGTCCAGGCCGCACAGACCACGGCCCCCGCACCCTCCACCACCGACGAGAACGATGAGACCTACATCAAGGAGGTCATCAAAGAAATCCAGGCCGGCAAAGGCCACCTCTTTAAGGAACTCATCGATCGCTACCGTTCGCAGGTGGCCGGCATCGCCTACAAAATGGTGGGGGACTACGACGACGCCAAAGACATTACCCAGATGGTCTTCGTCAAGACCTTCTACAACATCAAGCGCTTCGACACGACCAAGCGATTCTCGACCTGGCTTTACCGCATTGCGGTAAACGCGTCGATCGACTACATCCGGAAGTTCAAGAAGCACAAATTCGAGGAACTCGACGATATCACCGAGCCGAAAGAGCCCACCCTCGCGACCCAGACCCCCGAGCAAACCTATCAGTTCAAGGAATTGCGCGAGCACATCCTCCGCGCCGCCGCCAAGCTCAATGACAAACAGCGGACCGCGTTCGTGCTCAAAGACCTCGAAGGGCTCGACATCGATGAGATCGCCCAAATCATGGGCATGCCCCAGGCCACCGTGCGCTGGTATCTCCACCGTGCCCGCAAACACCTGCGCAGCGACCTGCGCCGCCGCTTCGGCCCAATCTTAAACAAGCTCGGCATCTCCGAAAACGTCTGACCGTCGATCACGTTGACGTATTCGCGAAGGGCGCATCCCACTCCCCGTGTCATTGCCGGGAGCGAGTCCCGCCGGCCAAGTCATTGCGAGAAGCGAGTCCCGCGACGCGGGACGAGCGACGAAGCAATCCCGTGCCGAAGCGCAATTCGCACTTTCCCAGGCACACTCCCCGGACGATAATTGTTAGGGGGGCGCTATCTGACAGTTCAACCAAGGGGCAGGTCATGACATTCCGACTTCGCGCAATCACCTCCATCACCATTCTCTTCCTGTCGGCCGTCCTCTGGTCCTGCACCGGCATGATGGCCTGCAGTCTGCGCGGCACCTGCGGGACCAATGGATCAGTCGTGCCCGATGCCGGAACCACCAAGTCAATCACCGATGAGGGAGAGGACTACTCGGTCGACGTGCAATATCCCGTGACCGCCGATCCGACGGTGAACGAAAGGCTGAAAGGGCTGGTCGATGCCGAAATCCGGTCATTCCGTTCGCAAGCGTCGAACGGTTCCCCGTCCACCGCCTGGAAGAACACGCTGGTCATTCGGTTCGAAGTGCCCGATGCCCCGGAAGGCGTCTTCTCAATCGTTTTCCACTCGTACATCTACACCGGAGGCGCGCACGGGATGACGCATGTCATCACGCGCAATTACGAAACTCCCGGCGGACGCCACCTGACGCTCGAGGACCTGTTCCGCCCGGCCTCCGACTATCTGCCCGTCCTCTCGGACATCGCGGTGTCGGAGCTTCGTGCCAAGCTGGGAGAATCCGCCGATACCGACTGGATCAAGCGCGGCACAGCCCCCGAACGCGCCAACTTCGAACGCTTCACGCTAACCCGCGACGCCGTGGTCTTCCATTTCGAGGCATACACCGTCGCCCCTTACTCGGCGGGAATACAAACGGTAGAGATCCCAAGGGCGGAGATCGCCGGCCTGCTCCGAACGTAGCTGGCCGGCGTCGTAGGGTGGGTGCTTGCACCCACACCATAAGCCATTCGCAGTTATTCCACCCGCACGGGTGAGTAACGACTGAAGTCGTCACTACAGCGCGTGTCGGAGCATCGGGTCTGCCTGTAGTGACGGCTTTAGCCGTTGCCTTTGCACGGTGTGGGTGCAAGCACCCACCCTACCGCCGACGCCTGCCACGGGGAAGGCCGGATCCCTTCGGCCTCTTCTCGGACTCCTTCAACACCAAATCCACTTCGCGCCGCTCGGCATCCGTCTTCACAAGTCGTACCGTCACCGAATCACCGAGACTAAACAGACGCCCCGAACGGCGACCCTTGACGTGCCAGCGTTCCTTCTCCCAGGTGTAATAGTCATCATCAATGCTGGAGAAACGCACCAGGCCGTCGGCGCCCACGCCCTTGAGGGAAACGAAAAACCCGAACTCAAGGAATCCCGATATCTGTCCTTCGAATTCCTCGCCGATGTGCGACTCGAGGTATTCGATCTGCTTGATCCGCACCGACTCGCGCTCCGCGTCCTCGGCCAACCGCTCCCTCTCGGAAGTCTTCTTCCCGATGGCCGAAAGCGCGGCCCGCGCACGGTGCTGCGCTTCAGTGGACCAAGCGCCGTCGATCATCTTGATGAGATGACGGTGTATCCAAAGATCCGGATAGCGCCGTATGGGCGACGTGAAATGAGCGTAGTGCGCGAACGCCAGCCCGAAATGCCCGACGTTCTCCGGCTGGTAGACCGCCTTCATCAGCGAACGCAAAAGCACCATGTGAATCATGTCCTTGCGCGGGTCCTCACGGACCTTGTCCAGGAGGCGCGCCAGCTGACGCGGCTTGACGCCGCCTTTCACCGCGAACCGGTATCCGAGCGACTCGACGAAACCGGCGAACTCTTCCATCTTCTCCTGCGAGGGAGGCGCATGAACCCGATACAGGCATGGACGGTTCCGCTTTAGATACATGTGCGCGGCGCACTGATTGGCGATGAGCATGAACTCTTCGACCAGCTGGTGTGAGTGGTCTGAGTGCCGCAGCACTATCTCCACCGGGCGGCCGCTCTCGTCCAAATGGACCTTCGCCTCCGGCGCCTCGATGTCCAACGCGCCATTCTGGAACCGGTTTTTTCTCAGCGTCTGCGAGAGCGTGCGCATCTGGTCAAGCAGTGTCAGATACGGCTTGACCGTCTTGGACTCCACGCCGTTGTAGAAGTACGCGGAAACCTCGTCGTAGCTGATCTTGGCGCGCGAGCGAATCACCGAACGGCAGAACTCATAGCGCTTCATCTCGCCGGCATCGGTGAGATCGATCAGGCAGCTCACACTTAAGCGGTCGACCTTCGGCTTGAGGCTGCAAAGTTCGTTCGAGAGCCGCTCCGGCAGCATGGGAATGACCCGATCGACCAGGTAGACGCTGGTGCCGCGTTCCAGCGCCTCCTCATCCAGCGCCGAGCCCTCGCGGACGTAGTGGGTGACATCGGCGATGTGGACACCAAGCCGCCAGATTTCGCCGACTCGCTCCAGCGAGACGGCGTCATCGTGGTCCTTGGCGTCCGCGGGATCGATCGTGAACGTGACCAGTCCCCGGAAGTCGCGGCGCCCGGCCAGATCCGGGTCCGTGATCTCCTCCGGATAGGACTTGGCCTCATCGAGCACCTCCTTGGGGAACTTCTGCGGCAACTGGAATGAGGCGATCACCCGCTCCATGTCGACTCCCGGCTCGTCCGGGAATCCGAGGATGCGGAGAATCTTTCCGGTCGGGGTCTGATCCGGATACTCCCAATCGGTGATCTGAATGATGACCTGCTGGCCGACCTTCACGGATTTGGCCGAGCTCGGCACAACATAGATTTCACGCAACGGGTGCGGCGGATCGGGCACTACGTAGGAGAAGTACTTTGCCTGACGGAAGATCCCGAGAATTGGCGTGTTGCCGCGCTCCACGATCCGGATGATCTCGCCTTCGACGCTCGGTCCCTCGCGCTGCGCGTGGCGGCGGACCATGACCCGGTCGCCCGCCAGAGCGGTCATGCGCTCGCGGGGACGGATGAAGATGTCGCCGGTCAGGTCGCCCTGTCCCTCCGGGCGGACGAAGACATTGCCTCCCCGCCGCACAACCACCTTGCCCACGACCAAGTTCAACGGGTCGGGTGGAGCGAGACGGCCGCGCTTGAGACGGACCAATCGCCCCTCGGCTATCAACCGCTTCAACCGTGCCCGAAAATCGCGGTACTCGCGCTCGGGCACACCCATCATCCGCGCCAGTTCGCGCGACCGTGACGGCCGGCTGATGTCCTCGCCCAGAAACTTGATGATGGCCGCGTCATCGAATTGCGGCGCGGACGGAGAAGGCTTTCGACGTGGCATGGCTGGTTTCCCGGCTGACGATCAGCCGAAGGGGAATGGTTCAAAACCCATTGCTTGGTGAGTGGGCGGCGACGATACCGTCCGCGTTAACACGGGATTCTCTGTTCGACCGCCTGTCGGGCGGCATGGCATCCCCTAATCCCGCCGCGATTTGATCAGCACTTTGCTGTGCTGGACCATGTTTTCCAGCACACGCCCGGTGCCGCGCACAACGCAGGTCAGCGGATCCTCGGCCACGTTCACCGGGAGGTTGGTCTCCTGGCGAAGTCGGCGGTCAAGGCCGCGCAAAAGCGCACCTCCGCCGGTGAGGACGATGCCGCGGTCAAGAATATCCGAAGAGAGTTCCGGCGGCGTGCGCTCGAGGGACTGCCGCACTGCCTCCACAATGGAATCGATCGGCTCGGCCAGGGCCTCGCGCACCTGGACCGAGGAGAGCTTCATGGTCTTCGGCACGCCCGCGATCAGGTCGCGGCCGCGAATCTCCATCGACTCCTCACGGTCGAGGGGGAAGGCCGAGCCCACCCGTATCTTGATCTCCTCCGCCGTGAGCTCGCCGATCAGGAGGTTGTAATTGCGCTTCAGGTAGAGGACAACCGCCTCGTTCATCTCATCACCGGCGATGCGGATTGACTTGTTGTTGACAATCCCCGACAAGGCGATCACCGCGATTTCCGAGGTTCCGCCCCCGATATCGATGATCATGATGCCGGATGGCTGATCCACCGGCAGCCCCACCCCGATCGCCGCGGCCATCGGTTCCTGGATCAAGTACACCTCGCGCGCCCCGGCATTCTCCGCCGAGTCGCGCACCGCCCGCTTTTCAACTTCCGTGATGCCCGACGGGACCGAGATCACGATGCGGGGCTTCATCAGGTAACGGTGGCGAATCACGCGGCGGATAAAATCCGACAGCAATTTCTCGGTGATTTCAAAGTCCGCAATCACGCCGTCCTTGAGCGGACGCACCGCACGGATTCCCTCGGGTGTGCGGCCGAGCATCTCCTTGGCCGCGGCGCCCACCGCCACCACCCGGCCCGAAGAGACCTCGGTGGCCACCACCGACGGTTCATTCAGGACAATTCCGACACCGCGAACGAAAACCAGCGTGTTGGCCGTGCCCAGATCAATCCCGATGTCGTTTGAAATGAGATCGAAGAGTCCCATCAATCATCCCTGACCGTCTTGCGACGGCGCCCCTTTGCCCATATGCCCAAAGTAGATGTATCGCCCAATCAGATTCACGTACTCGCTCCACGGGGCATCGCCCGCCTTTTCACGGACCCGGCGCAACGCCCCCATCTTCGAGTCAAGCTCATCGGCCGCATGGAGAACAAACGCCTCCATTATCATCGGCACAATCGGCGAACCCTGTTCCAACTGACCCTGGTGCGACACGATGAGATGGCGCAACAGCATGGCGGTCTCGGGCGGAAACCCCGGAATCTCGTTGATGGCCGTCGCCACGCGGAAATCGCCGGTGTTGATGTGCCCGACCAGACGGCCCTCGTCGGTGTAATCGATCATCGCCTTCGCCTCGTACTGGTCCACCTTCCCGAGATCATGAAGCAATGCCCCGCAGACCAGAAGATCACGATCCAGCTCGGGATAGAGCTGCGCGGCGAATTCGCAGATCCGCACGATATTGAGCGAGTGCTCCACCAGCCCGCCCACCGTGTTGTGATGCCACAGTTTCCCCGCCGCGGCCGCGAGGTACTGCTGCCGCAATTCCCCCTCGCCAAGCATCCTCTCCATGAGGGCGCGAAGATGCGGATTGGTCAGGGAGCCGATAACACGATCGAGTTCCGACTCCAGCACCTCCGCCGGGACATTCGAGCGGGGAAGAAAATCCGTGGGATCGGCCTCCTGCTCTGTCGCCGGACGGAGCCGTTCGACACGGATCTGCGGCCGTTCCCGGAATGAACCGACAATCCCACGCACCTTGACCACATCCCCGGCGGACACAACATCAACCACGTCGGCGATTCCCTCCCACATGACGCCATCAATCCGGCCGGACTGGTCGCCGAGCTCAAGCGCGAGCCGCTCGCCCCCGGCGAATTCCTTCCGCTCGATCTTTCGGAGGACAACGAACGCCTCGACCCTCTCATTTTGCTGCCAGTCACGGATCGCCACGTTCACGCCAACCCTTTCCCTGCAAACGGCTTCCGCCTTACCATCCACTGAAATGGACAGCCCGCGCAAATTCCCGACGGCCCCCGGCAAAGTCAAGAGAAAAGCCCCCCGTGCTCCACATGCGAACCATCATTGAGGGAATCACCGCATCGGTCTATATTCGCCGCATGAATCGCCTGGATCGCTACATTCTCGCGGAGCATCTGGGCCCGTTTCTCTTCGCGCTCGTCGTCATCACGCTCGTGCTCATCGTCGACTTTGTGCCCGATGTGGTGTCCATGGTGGTTTCCAAGGGGCTGGCGGCCACGGTCATCATCCAGGTGTTTGTCCTCAACCTCGCCTGGATGCTCGCCCTGTCGGTTCCCATGGCCGTCCTGTCCGGGACACTCATGGCGTTTGGACGCCTCGCCTCAGATTCCGAGATTCTTGCCGCCAAGGCCTCCGGTGTGTCGCTCTTTCGCATGATCGCACCGGTGTTCACCCTCTCCGTTCTGGTTGCCGGCGGGCTGGTGCTGTTCAACAATGAAGTCCTGCCCGATGCCAATCACCAGGCGCGCCTGCTCATGTCGGACATTCGCCGGAAACGTCCCACCCTCGACCTGAAACCCAATGTCCTCGAGGACCGCATCCCCGGCTACCACCTGCTCATCAAGGATCTTGACCCGCGTTCCTCCAAGATCGCGGATGTGACCATCTTCGAACGCAAGGGACGCGAATCCCCGCGCACCGTTGTCGCCAAAACGGGCGACATGAGCTTCTCGGCCGATGGCGCCACCTTGATTCTCAAATTGCGCGATGGGGAAATCCATGAATCCGACCCGGCCGACCCCAGCCGTTACCGGCGCACCGCGTTCGAGGAGCAGACCTTCTACCTGGGCGGCGTGTCGGATGAATGGACACGCACAGACTCGGAGTACCGGACGGACCGCGAGAAGTCCGCGGCCCAAATGCTCGCCGATGTGGCGGTCTGGGAAACCGCCAAGCGACCACATCTGCAGGCCATCAACCAAGCCTGCTCGACACTGGTCTCCGCCTATTTCATCCGGGTTCCCGATTCGGTCAACGCGAGGTTCGGCCTGCCGGTCGAAGGAGCCGCCTTCCTGCGGGCAAACAGCGAGGAAGAGGCCTTTCAACGGGCGCGGGAACGAATCGAGCGCATCGACGGGGTCGTCGAGCGCGAATATTCCTCCATCCGCAATCAGGACCGCCTCATCGATCAGTACCGGATCGAAATTCATAAGAAATACGCGATCCCGGTGGCCTGCCTGGTCTTCGTCCTTATCGGTGGCCCCCTCGGCGTGCGGGCGCGCCGCGGCGGTATAGGCGTCGGGATGGGCGTGTCGCTCGGGCTCTTTCTGGTCTATTGGGCGTTTCTTATCGGCGGGGAGGACCTGGCCGACCGGGGACTTGTCTCGCCGGTCTGGGCGATGTGGTCCGCCGACATCCTGATCGGCGCAATTGGACTGGTCATGCTCTGGTCGGTGACCAACGAAGTCGCAATCGGCCCGCATGCAATTTGGGATCGAGTGCGTTCGGCATTCAAACGCAGCGGGAATCGGGGATGACAGGGTGAACCGCTTCGACCGATACCTCATCCGCAAGTTCCTGTTCAGCTTTGTCTGGTCCCTGCTCTCGTTCTGGGTGGTCTTCCTGATTGTCCACATCGTGGAACATCTCGACAAGTTCATCGACAAAGGGGTTCCGGCCAAGTACGTCGCGCTCTACTACGTCTACTATTCCCCCTACATCCTGGTGCTGACCGTGCCGATCGCCGTCCTGTTGGCCTGTCTATTTTCCGTCGGGTTCCTGAGCAAGCGGAATGAACTGCTGGCCATGCGCGCGGTCGGTGTCTCGCTTCTAAGACTGGCAATGCCGCTTCTGTTTATGGGTCTGGTGATTTCGCTCTCCGTGATGGTCGTCGGCGAAACAATCTACCCGAAAGCCGAGACCGCGCGAACGGCGATGGAGGACGAGTTTCTCCGAGGAGCGCCGCCGCCCTCCGGTGGAGTCCATCGGCGACTGGTCGCCATTGGCCTGGAGGGACGCGTCTTCTCCTTCCGGACCTTCAACGCGACCCTTGGTTCGGGCGGCGATGTGACGGTCCAGGAATTCGCCGACGGGCGCATTGTGGAAAGCTGGGAATTTCGCCAACTGGTCCACGACAGCGCCGGTTGGCACGGAATCGCCGCCAGCCGCCGCATCTTCACCGGCAGGGACAGCGCGGCCTCCTACATGACCGCCGACACCGCGCACTTTCCCCAGTGGGAAGAAACTCCCGAGGACTTCGTTCGCCGCAAAATCGATCCGCAAAGAACCACGAGCCGCGAGTTGGAAGGGCTCATCGGACGGTTGCGGCAAACGGGAAATACCACCTACAAAGAAGAAACCGAACTGGCGCTCAAGACCGCCTTCCCGTTTCTCAGCCTGCTCGTTGTTCTCGTCGGATTCCCTATCGCCGCGCGCACCCGACAGTCCGGAATGGCGCTCAACTTCGGCATCGCCATGGGCATCACCTTTGTCCTGCGGGTTCTGATCGAAGTCTTCCGCGCACTCGGCCACAATGGTGACATTGCGCCCTGGCTCGCCGCCTGGGCGCCCAACATGGCCTGCCTGCTTTTCGGCCTGATCGTCCTCTTCCGCACACGACGCTAGTCGCGCCATGCCCATTGGTGCGTCTCCAAAAGAACGCGGAGGCCCAGCTTTTCCGCCGGACCTCCGCACAATGGCCGTGTTGAGTTCAGAATAGCCGAAATGGACTAAGTTCCCATCTTCCATTCAGCGAGGTACTTCTTCTGCGCCGGCGTGAGCGTGTCTATCCTCACACCCATCGAGCGCAGTTTCAAACGGGCGATTTCCTTGTCGATCCTTTTCGGGATGGGGTGGACACCGATGGCGAGCCGGCCGCGGTTTTTCACAATATGTTCGACACCCAGCGCCTGGTTGGCAAACGACATATCCATCACCATGGCGGGATGCCCCTCGGCGGCGGCGAGGTTGATCAGACGACCCTCACCGAGCAGGAAGATCCGCTTCCCGCCCTTGAGCGTGTACTCCTGCACCTCGTGCCGCACCACCCGCTTTTTGGTCGACAATTTGTCCAGCGCCTCGATGTCGATTTCGACGTTGAAGTGGCCCGAATTGCAGACCACCGCGCCGTCTTTCATCTTCAAGAAGTGCTCCCGGCGCAGCACGGCGAGATTCCCGGTCAGCGTCACGAACACGGCGCCCTCTTTGACCGCGCTTGCCAGCGGCATCACGCGAAATCCATCCATGATCGCTTCGAGCGCCTTGACCGGTTCCACCTCGGTGACGATGACATCCGCGCCCATCCCGCGCGCGCGTGTCGCCACGCCTCTCCCGCACCAGCCATAGCCGCAAACCACCAGCTTTGAGCCGGCCAGAAGGTGATTGGTCGCACGCAGGATCCCGTCAATTGTCGACTGCCCGGTGCCGTAACGGTTGTCGAAGAAGTGCTTGGTCTCCGAGTCATTGACCGCCAGCATCGGGAAACGCAGCACGCCTTCCTGCGCCATGGCGCGCAGCCGGATCACTCCCGTGGTGGTCTCTTCCAGTCCCGCCCACACCTCCGAGGCGGCCTTGCCGTTCGCCCCGTGGAGCGCGCTGACCAAATCGGCGCCGTCGTCGATGGTGACCTGCGGATTGTTCTCCAGCACGTTGGCGATGTGCTGGTAATAAGTCTTGTTGTTTTCGCCGCGCACCGCGAACACACCGATGTTGGTGTGCTTGACCAGCGATGCCGCGACATCGTCTTGCGTCGAGAGCGGATTGGATGCGCAAAGCCGCACCTCCGCGCCACCGGCCTTCAGGGTTTCCATCAGGTTGGCGGTCTCGGTCGTGACATGCAGGCAACAGCCCACCCGCACGCCCTTAAGCGGCTTTTCCTTGGCAAACCGCTCACGAATCAGCCGCAACACGGGCATGTTCTGCTCGGCCCACTCAATCCGAAGCCGCCCCTTTTCGGCCAGCTTCAGATCCTTCACATCGTGCTTCGCCATCTTGTTTGTCCTCGTCGGCGACCCGGTCAACGCGGTCGCATCAGTGTCAGGCGTCCTTCTTCAGGTCCGCTGCCTTGTCCGTTCTCTCCCAAGTGAATGTCGCCTCGGTTCGGCCGAAGTGGCCGTACGCCGCGGTGGGCGTATAAATGGGCCGCCGCAAGTTCAACGAGTCGATGATGCCGCGCGGCGTTAATTCGAAATTCTTCCGGACGATCTGCTCGAGTCGGCCGTTCGGGACCTTCTCGGTCCCGTGTCCATAGACCATCACCGACACCGGCTCGGCCACGCCAATCGCGTAAGCGAGCTGAACCGTGCAGCGCTCCGCCAGCCCCGCGGCGACGATGTTCTTCGCCACATAACGGGCCATGTAACTCGCCGAGCGGTCCACTTTGGTCGGGTCCTTGCCCGAAAATGCCCCGCCCCCGTGGGGCGCCATCCCGCCGTAAGTGTCGACGATGATCTTGCGCCCGGTCATGCCCGTGTCGGACTGCGGGCCGCCGACCACAAACTTGCCGGTCGGATTGATGTGATAGATGGTTCGCTCATCGCGCTGGTCCGTGCCGATGATGGGGTGAACCACGGCCTCGATTATCTCGTTTCGCGATTTGGCGGTGATCTGCTTGCCCGTGCTGTCCAGAATTTCGGTCGTGTGCTGCGTGGAGAGCACGATCGTGTGGATCCGCGGCGGATGCCCCTTGCGGTACTCCACGGTCACCTGTGATTTCCCATCGGGGCCGAGATAACCGAGGACCCCCTCTTTGCGCACGGTCGCCAGGCGACGGGTCAACTGATGCGCCAGCATGATCGGCAACGGCATCAATTCCGGCGTCTCGTTCGAGGCGTATCCCACCATGAGGCCCTGGTCTCCCGCGCCGCCGGTGTCCACCCCCTGGGAGATGTCGGGCGACTGGGGACCGATCGCATTCAGGATTGCGCAGGTCTCGAAGTTGAACCCGTACTTGCTGTCGGTATAGCCGATGTCGCGCACCAGCCGCCGCACAAGCCGATGGATGTCCACGAAGCAATTCGTGGTGATTTCGCCCCCGACAATGACAAGCCCGACCGTGATGAAGGTCTCGCAGGCGACACGCCCGCTGGGGTCATTTCGCAAGACCTCATCGAGAACCGCGTCCGAGATTTGATCGCAGACCTTGTCGGGATGTCCCTCGGTCACCGATTCGGACGTAAACAGAAAATCATCGACCATGCGTTCTCCCTGGATCGGCGGCCACGCCGCATTCCATCAATCGAAAATCCCGATTTCCGATGAATCACCCACGTTCAATCGCTGCACATGCCCGGACACCGCCGCGTTCGAGCCGATCATGGAATCCTCCAGCACGCAGCGCCGGACTTCGGCATCGTTGGACACGATCGTGTTCACAAGGATCGACTCGCTGACCTCGGCCCGGTCGCCAATCGAGACATACGGCCCGATGATGCACCGCTCGACTTTGGCGCTCGGGGCCACGTAGGAGGGGTTGATCACCACCGAGTCCGGCAGTTGATACACTTTCTGCATCTGCTCGAGGAGGTGCCGGTTGGTCAAAAGCAGCGTCTCCAGCTTTCCGCAGTCGTACCAGCCGTCAACCGTCCGGGCATGCATACGGCTGCCGCGCTCCACCATCAGTTGCAGGGCGTCCGTCATTTGCAGCTCGCCCCGGGCGCGTTGGTCGCGCGTGACAACCTCGCGAAGACACTCACGCAGAAGCGCCGTGCTGTTGATGCCGTATAGCCCGACGACCGCGAGGTTGGAAGGGGGATCAGCCGGTTTCTCCACCAGGCGCCGGATCAGCCCATTCTCCACCTCGACAACGCCGAACCGCCGCGGATCCTCGACCTCCTTGACGCCCAGGGAGTCATGGCCGTCCTCCATGAATGCGGCCAGATCGATGTCGACGATGGTGTCGCCAAGGATGACCAGTACCGGGCCGTTCCCCGGGATGTCCTCCAGCGCGAGGTGAATGGCATATCCCAATCCCCGCAAGTCGCTTTGATAAACGAACCGGACATCCAACTCCGGGTGATTGCTGCGCACATAATTCTCGATCTGCTCGGCAAGAAACCCGACAACAAGCGAGATCGTGCCGCGTTGCTCCAGTTTTGTCAGCCGGTCGAGGATATGGCCCAGAATCGGTTTCCCGGCGACCTGCAGAAGCGCCTTGGGAGCCGAATGCGTGTGGGGACGCAGCCTGGTCCCGACTCCGGCGGCTGGGATGATGATGTTAATCACGCTTCGCACCATCCGTTCTTAGTATGACCGGACTATTCCGACAATTCCCGCCAAAGGGCGGAATTGTCACTTTCCGTGCTCCGACCGCTGCCCGACGGCATCGTGCCGGAACACTCATGGTATGAACCTGCCGATAATTTAAAAAGCGGTTTTCGCGGTACAACAAGTGGACCGGGGCCGTGCCTTGACTTGGGGGACAAGCAGGGTATATTCGGGGTCCGCCAAATCACTGCCGTCGGTCGGCAGGGGGAACGGGGGTCGAACGACATGAATATTGGGATTCTGACAGGCGGGGGAGATTGTCCCGGCTTGAACGCCGTTATTCGCGCCGCGGTCGTGACCGCGGCCAAGCACAACAAGTGGACGGTGACCGGCATCTTCGAGGGCTGGCGAGGCCTGATGAAGGACGGACTCACCCGTGAGATTCAACTGCCGGAGGTCTCGGGCATCCTGGGACGGGGCGGTACAATTCTCAAGACGTCGCGGACAAACCCGGGCAAGGTCGAAGGCGGCTACGATACCGCCATTGGCCGAATCAAGAAGCTCGGCTTGGACGCGGTCATTGCCATCGGCGGCGAGGACACGCTCGGCGTGGCCAACGCCCTCTCCGAGCGCGGCGCCCCGATGATCGGCGTTCCCAAGACCATCGATAACGACATCTTCGGCACGGACTATTCGTTCGGTTTTGACACAGCGGTGAACACGGTGATGGAAGCCATCGACCGCGTGCGAACCACCACCGAATCGCACAAGCGCGTCATGGTGG
Source organism: Candidatus Zixiibacteriota bacterium (assembly GCA_040752075.1). Lineage (GTDB taxonomy): Bacteria > Zixibacteria > MSB-5A5 > WJJR01 > WJJR01 > JBFMFQ01. The sequence continues at coordinate 16,344 of JBFMFQ010000024.1, forward strand.
TCGAGGTCATGGGACGTCACGCCGGCTGGATCGCCCTGCAGGGCGGCATCGCCGGCGGCGCCGATGTCATTCTCATCCCCGAGCGTGAAAGCACGCTCGACGAAATCTGTACCACCCTGAAAAGGCGCCATGAGGGCGGCAAGGACTTCAGCATCGTCGTGGTCGCCGAAGGCGCCAAAGTGGCCGCGGGAACCCACTACATCACTCAGGATGAGGGGGTGGATGACTTCGGCCATGTTCGCCTCGGGGGCATCGGGCAGATCCTCGCCAAGGAGATCGAAAAGTGCATCGGTCACGAAACCCGGACCGTCATGCTGGGTCATGTCCAGCGCGGCGGCACACCGAGCGCGTTTGACCGCTACCTCTGCACCCGCTTCGGCATCCACGCCGTCCGGCTGATCGAGAAAAAGCAGTTTGGAATGATGGTGAGTCTCAAGGGTAATGAGATCATGGCCGTGCCTCTGTCGGAGGTGGCCAAACGCACACGGACCGTGCCGCCGTCGCTTTTCGAGGAAGCGGCATTATTCTTCGGTTGATTGGTGAAACAAAGGACCCAAACCAGAGGCTCCACGCGCCGCATTCGCGTTCTGCGGATCGTGGCTGTTACGCTATTGGCGATGGTGTCGATTGCCGATCCCTGCCCGGCGCAGTCACGCGGGGGCGACCGATTCGGACTGCGGGGGGGGATCTGGCCGCAGGCGGAACTGGACGGCAGTCTTGGCCAACGCCGGTTCTGGCCATCCACCAACGAGGTCCGCGACGCCCGCATCAATGAACCATCCGTCGTTGCGCCGTTCTTTGAGGGCTTCGCCCTGTTTAACATCCAGAATTCCCTTTGGGCAGAGGGGGCGATCGGTTACTCGCAGCGCCGCGACATCGAAGTCGGCGGTGTCCCAAGTGACGGTGACTCGGTGTTGTTCCTGGGCCGCGGGCGGATCGATCTTTTTCCCGTGTTCGTGGGACTCCGCCTGATACAGCCGGTCGGTTCACCGGAATCGGGTCATAACGTGTATGCCCGCGGAGGCGGCTCGATCATCTTTGCGAATGAATCGCCCGAGATCATCCAAGACTCGGTCAGTTTCTACGGCCTCTACAGCAGCGGGACCGAGGCCGCGTTCGGCTTCGCCGTCGGCGCGGGGGCGGAGTACTACGTCGCCCGCCGAACCGGAATCACACTGGATGCCCAGTATCGCTACTCCAAATTCTCCTACGGGCGCTCCTCAGAGTTTGATCTCTCGGCCTTCTGGTTTGGAGCCGGAATAGTCTACCGCACACGCTGAGTTCTCCCACGATGAAAACCCGCATCCATTACCGCCTGATGTCACTCGTGGCGACCTTCATTCTGGCAAGCTTGATCCTGACGGGCACGGCCTCGGCGCAAAACCGACGGCGGCAGCCGCCCCCGGTGATCAAGCCCCCCACGCCCGGGATCTGGCAAAAGAACGCCGGCGGCGCCATGCTCGGGCCATGGTTTACCGATGAACTCGGGCGCGACATCTCGGATCCCAACTACCGTCTCTCCGCCACAAGCACGGCGTTTCACCTGGAGCTGTTCTACCAGCCGCACTTGACCGGCAATCTGAATCTGGATCTCAACTTCGGCACCGTCGGACGCGGCGACCTGCGGGTAACCATCAACACTCCGTCCGGCCCCGTTTCGTCGTTCGGCGACGCCACCCTGTACCCGATCGGGCTCGGCGTCATGTGGTTCCCGTTCGCCCGTTCGGAACGGACACGGGTTCAGCCGATGTTCCGCGCGGGCGGTTCGCTGATCATCGGAACCGAACGCCTCGAAGCCATCATTGAAGATCAATTCGGGTACTACTATGGAGTCAGTTCCGAGTCCCGCGTCGCGGCCGGTTTCTATGCCGCCACCGGAGTTTACTGGGTGCTCGGCTCGCAATTCGCCCTGACAGGCAATGTGAAGTACCAACACGCGAAATTCAGCAAGGAGCTCTTCGGCGTGCGCGACTACTCCGGCGTCCAGGTGCTCATCGGTGCGGCCTACCTGTACCGCTGAGATGACGCCCCTTTGCCCACGGCGAAAACACATCGGACATTCGGGACCACCCCTCAAGGAGGACACCAGCCATGGCCATCAAAGTTGGAGTCAATGGATTCGGACGCATCGGTCGGCTCTTTTATCGGGCCGCCATGGGCAACAAGGACATCGATGTTGTCGCCGTCAACGATATCACCGACGCTCCGACCCTCGCCCACCTCTTGAAGTACGATTCCATCCACGGTCGTCTGAAGGCCGACATCAAGGCCGTCGACGGCTCGATCCATGTCGGTTCCCACTCGTTTAAGGTGCTGGCAGAACGCGACCCGTCGAAATTGCCCTGGAAGGACATGGGCGTCGATGTTGTTCTCGAATCGACGGGCCTGTTCACAAAAAAGGAGAAGGCCGCCGCCCACATCGCCGCCGGCGCCAAGCGTGTGCTGATCTCGGCGCCCGCGAATGATGCCGACGGAACCTTTGTTCTGGGCGTCAATGATTCCGGATTCGATCCGGCCAAACACCATGTGATCTCCATCGGTTCGTGCACCACCAACTGCCTGGCGCCGGTCGCCAAGGTGATTCATGACCTCTACGGAATCGAATCCGGTTTCATGACCACCATCCACGCCTACACGAACGATCAACGCATCCTGGACCTTCCGCACAAAGACCTGCGCCGCGCACGCGCCGCCGGCAGTTCGCTGATACCGACCTCCACCGGCGCCGCCAAGGCCATCGGCCTCGTGTTGCCCCAACTGGCGGGCAAACTCGACGGCATGGCGGTGCGCGCCCCTGTGACCGACGGCTCCCTCGTGGATCTGACCTGCCTGACCAGCAAGCCCGCGACCGTCGATGGCGTCAACAAGGCGATAAAGGCCGCCGCGGAGGGACCAATGAAGGGGTTCTTGCGGTATTGCGACGAGCCCATCGTCTCGATTGACATCGTCGGCGATCCGCACTCGTCGGTGTTCGATGCCCTCGAGACACGCGTTCACGGCAACCTGCTGAAGGTTCTCTCCTGGTACGACAACGAATGGGGATTCTCGAACCGCGTCGTGGAGATGATCGCGCGGATGAAGTAATCGCGGGGTGAACCATGAAGAAGAAAACGATCGACGATGTCGTCCTGGCCGGCAAACGCGTCCTGGTCCGCGTTGACTTCAATGTCCCGCTCGACAACGGCAGGGTCTCGGACGACACCCGTCTTCGCGCCAGTCTCCCCACCGTAAAGAAGATCGTCGCCGACGGGGGCCGGGCCATCCTCATGTCCCACCTGGGACGACCGAAGGGTCAGGTCAAACCCGAATTCTCCCTTAAGCCGGTGGCAGCGGAGTTTGCCCGACTGCTCGGGAAGCCGGTCGCCTTCGCGGAAGATTGCATCGGCGCCAAAGCCAAATCGGTGGTCGACGGTCTCAAGAACGGCGACGCCTGCCTGCTTGAGAACCTGCGCTTTCACCCTGAAGAGGAAAAGAACGAACCCGGATTCGCCCGTGAGCTCGCCTCGCTCGGCGATGTCTACATCAATGATGCCTTCGGGTCGGCACACCGCGCCCATGCCTCGACAGAGGGCGTGACCCGTGTCCTGCCCGTCTCCGCTGCGGGATACCTGATGCAAAAGGAGATCGAATACTTGGGCGGTCTTCTGGCGCACCCCAAGCGTCCGTTCGTCGCTGTTTTGGGCGGCGCCAAAGTCTCGGGAAAACTCGAGGTGATCGGTCATCTCCTCGGCAAGGTGGACACGCTGATCATTGGCGGCGGCATGGCGTTCACTTTCATCAAGTCGCAGAGCGGTCAGATCGGCCGGTCGCTAGTGGAGGAAGACTTGCTCGACACCGCCCGCCAGACGATGACCGATGCCGCCAAACGCGGAACAAAGTTCCTGCTTCCGTCCGACTGCATGGCGGCCGCGGACATGAAAAACCCCGGTCAGCCGGCCACGGTCGGGGCGGGGAAAATCCCATCAGACTTGGCCGGCTTCGACATCGGCCCGGATACGGCACGGGCGTTTTCCGAGGCGCTCTCCGGCGCCGGCACGATCTTTTGGAATGGGCCGATGGGAGTGTTTGAAGTCCCCCCGTTCGACAAGGGGACCAAGATCGTGGCAGAAGCCGTCGGCGCCGCCACCGCAAAAGGTGCAGTCTCCGTGGTCGGCGGCGGGGATTCTGTCGCCGCGGTGCAGAAAATGGGGCTCGCTGACCGGATCTCCCACATATCAACAGGAGGGGGGGCGTCCCTCGAGTTCATGGAGGGCAAAGTCCTGCCCGGCGTGGCGGCGCTCAACGACGCCTGATTGACGCCTCAGTCCGAGAGGTTTGACTTGTATGAATGTCCGCGTTCCGATAATCGCCGGAAACTGGAAGATGCACGGCGACCCCACCCAGGCCAAGGTATTGGCGGCCGCCCTCGTGGCACGGTCGGGATCGTGGCCGAGTGTCCACGGTGAGGCAGTGGGGGTGGCGGTCTTTCCACCGTTTGTCTCGCTACATGCAGTGGCCGAAGCACTTCGGGGGACCAGCATCATCCTTGGTGGGCAGAACATGCACGAGGCCAAATCCGGGGCATTTACCGGCGAGGTCTCGGCGCCGATGTTGTTGACCGCCGGGTGCAGGATGGTTATCTTGGGACACTCCGAGCGCCGCCAGTTCTTCGGCGAGTCCGATGCGGGGGTTAACCGCAAAGTCCTGGCAGCGCTGGAAGCCGGTCTGAGCCCGATAGTCTGCGTTGGAGAAACACTTCAGGAACGCGAGGCGGACCGGACCATCGAGGTCATCGAGCGGCAATTGAATGATGGCCTCAAAGGTCTGACGGACTCGCAGATCGGCAAGGTCGTCATCGCCTACGAGCCGGTCTGGGCCATCGGGACCGGACGAGTAGCGACCCTCGCCCAGGCAAGCGAGGTTCACCGTTTCATGCGGGGCCAGATTGCCGGGAAATTCGGCCCCACGGCAGGAGAGCGAATTCGAATTCTTTACGGTGGATCGGTCAAGCCCGAGAACTCCGGGGAACTGCTGGCCGACCCCGATATCGATGGCGCGCTGGTCGGCGGCGCATCGCTTGACGCGGACCAATTCGATGCCATCATCCGTTCGGTCGGGATCGTTTGACAGTCACCCGTCAACGGCAACAAGGCAGATGTAAGGAGGAAGTGTGTACGCGGCAATGCTGGTGGTTCATGTCTTCATCTGTATCGCGCTGGTCATCTCGGTCCTGCTCCAATCATCCAAGGGTGAGGGGCTGGCGGGGGCCTTCGGCGGATCGTCCCTGACCGGGACCGTGTTCGGCGGACGCGGCGCCGCGACATTCCTTTCCAAGGCCACGACCATCCTCGCGATTACGTTTATGGCGTCGTGCATCGTTTTGACCTTCCTGCACCCGTCCGCCGGCACCGCGTCGACGGCCGTCGGCGCCGGCTCGAGCGCCGTTGAGGAAGCCGTCCGCGAGGGTGCCGTTCCCGCCCCGGCCCCGGCAACCACTCAGCCCGCCGGGGGCACAACCGGTCAGCCGCCGGCCAGTCCGGACGAGGAACTCTTCCAGGGTGGCCAGCAAGCCCAGCCCTCCGGGGAGGGCCAACAGACCGCTCCCGCTGAGGGCCAGGGCGAAGCGCAGCCTCAGACCCCGCCGGAGACAAAGCCGGAAGGTAGCGGCGGGGATTAATGATGTGAGGCGTCCGGCCCCCTCACCGGACGTGTGACCGATTTCGTGCCGAAGTGGTGGAATTGGCAGACACGCCATCTTGAGGGGGTGGTGGGGGAAACCTCGTGCGGGTTCAAATCCCGCCTTCGGCACCATAGAATCGATCTGATCGCCGCGCAGTCGCGCGGCGTTTTCTTTTTCTTTGAATTCTACACTGCCCACAGGAGTGGTAACGGCTTCCCGCGGAATCCCCAGCCACCAACTACCTGGTGATTTCGCGAGGTTTTCGCGGCCATCGTCCGATTCCAGCGGTATACTACGATGTGTCGTTCAACCCCTTCAGGATCACTCGGTCTGCACATCAACAGGGAGATGCCATGACCTGGAATTTCAGTCCGTCGCTTTTCCGTCTGGTGCTCTTGGCAATGCTCGTCGCAGGCCACTCCACGGAGTTGGAAGCGAAAAGCCAGCCCACGGAAACAACAGGGGAGATCGCACCCGCTGAGACGCGCAGCGAAGCTGCCGATTCCCAGCATGTTGACCCCGGGCCTGCTGTGCACCCGGCACCCGATGCGATCAGCGCGTTCGTGCGACGGATATTTCAGGACACGAAAGGCAACCTGTGGTTTGGCACGAATGACGACGGCGTCATTAGATACGACGGGAATTCTCTCGATTATCTCTCACGTGAAGACGGCTTCGGTGGATTCGCCGTGAGAGGAATCGTAGAGGATAAGGGCGGCAATGTGTGGTTCGGGACGGAAGGTGGGGTAACGCGGTACGATGGGGAGTCATTTGTCAACTTCACCGAGAGGGATGGCCTGATCAATAACGACGTCTGGAGCATCATGATTGACAGCAAAGGCGTGTTTTGGATTGGCACCTTGCAAGGCGTCAGCCGCTTCAATGGCAGGACCTTTACGCCGTTTCGGCTTCCCGCCGCAGAAATGGATAATCCAAATTCCGTCCTGTCTCGTGATCGTGTGTCCTGTATCGCAGAGGACAAAAGCGGAAACATGTGGTTCGGCACCGACGGGATGGGTGCTTACATGTACGACGGGAAGTCCTTTCACCACTTCACCAAGAAGGATGGACTCAGCGATAACAATGTCTCATGTATCCTGGAGGATGGCCGAGGCGACATTTGGTTCAGCACGATGTTCGGTGGAATTAACAGGTTCGATGGGAAGGCCTTCACCCATGTTTCTGAGGCGGCGAACTTGAGTGGAATGGAAGTATGGAATGTCTATGAAGATCACTCGGGGAACATCTGGTTTCCGGCAGAGCATGCTGGCCTGTACCGGTACGACGGAAAGTCATTCACGAACTTCTACAAGGAGCAGGGCATGGACAGTCCTGCCATCCAGTGCACGTTTCAGGACAGAGATGGCCAGCTGTGGGCCGGAGGGTACTTGGGGCTCTACCGTCTCGATGGCGGTTCGTTTGTCCGGGTAGCGCAGGGTGGGCCCTGGCATTAGGACCAACCCAGTCGACTCATCGAGGGGCCCGCGTGGACCAGTCGCTTGTTCATGGCCCGCCAGTCGGATTTCGAGGGGAAGGAGCCGTCGCGGAGGGGTTCCTCCTTGGCGCGCGGAAACAGACGTCCGGTGGGACGGTACCACCAGCCAGTTTGCAGTTCAATGGGAGAGGTAAGGCCGCTTTCGAGCCACCACCCGACGCGGTCCCGGACCCGGGTTGGGGCAGGCCCCGCCTATCACGTATGGAAAGCTACCGCACGAGATAGTACTCCTGCCGCAGCACCTTGTCGATCAACCGGATGAACTTCTCGGTCTGAACCTGCTGGAGGGCGTAGACGTGGTATCCCGTCTTTTCCTTGCGCGGTTCCTCGGTTTCCTTCCGTTCGGCCATTGTTCTACCCCTCGCGTCTCAGGTGGTTAACTGCCAGACTGCGTTTGCGTCGTTCCATCCGGACACGCTCCTCGGTGCCCCGCACCGAGCGCACAAGCGCCCGCCGGATCCACCACAAGCGCACCGCATCAATGCGCCGGCTGTCCCGCAGCCGTTCCCCCAAAGCAATCAGTACCCCGGTCATCGTGGAGCAGGGTCCATCCGGCGTGTTTCGCCGTGATCGGGGAAGGGTAAAATGGCGGTTAAATCTTGCGCGAGCTTTCGAAGCTTACCTTGCGGACAAGGGGCTTCAGCCCCTTGTACACTTGCCGGGAACATAAGCCATGGATTCTACTTCGAACAGACCGATGCCTTCAACTCCGCCAATCGCCTAAGTATGTAGGGACGCAACTCCTTCTCATTCTCATTCGCAAAGAGCTCTCCCCAGTCGCCGGCGTGCTTGAAGTGGTTTAGGGCGACATACCTCATAGCCGCATCGGTGTCTTTTGATGTTCGCAACGGTCGGCGGTTGAATTTCTGCGCCCAAAGTGGAGCGTCCTTCGTGCGCCACGGTGAGTGCCTGCACTGAAAGGACGAGCGGCCCTTAATGATCCTTACCTTGTTATTGAGATCCTGTTCAGCCTCCGCGTCGATTAACAGGTGCACGTGGTCTGCCAGGATGTTCAATTCGAAGAGAAGAATCTGATGATGCTCACAACTGTCCAGAATCGAGTTCGCGAGGTCGACTCGGCCTTGGATTTCAAGGAACATGGGTTTGCCACCGAAAGACCCATATCGCTCCATTCGCTCTGAAGCACGCGAGTTGTGGAGGACAAACGTCACCAGCCACACTGCCATATTCGAAGCTTCCAGAAGGGACAAG
>JBFMFQ010000240.1:0-4248 GCA_040752075.1 Candidatus Zixiibacteriota bacterium
CGGCTTGGATCGAGATTGCTTCGCTTCGCTCGCAATCACCGGCAACTCCAAGTCATTACAATGACCGGAAAACACGGGTCATTGCGAGGAGCCCCGCCGGAGGCGGGGCGACGAAGCAATCCCGTTCGGACTGGCTCAACCGACCCCGACCAGTCGCCCGTTTGCGCACGCCCCAGTACCTCACGTGTGCTCTCCGACGGGCCGATACCCGATATATGGCCCAGATTGCCCCGCCACCCCCGGGACTGACCCGTGTCAACGAGTCCGAGGGGACCTTCTCCGAGCGCTTTCCCATCCTCTTCGAGGAGGAGGGGCGTCTGCGCAAAGCCGAAAAGGTCAACCGGGTCCTGACCGATTACTTCGGTGGTGATGCCCGAAGCAAGACGGCGGTGGACGTGGGCTGCTCGACCGGCATCATGACACGCCATTACACCGGAGCCTTCGGATGGGTGATCGGGCTCGATACCGATGGAGTCGGTGTCCGGAATGGCGCGGTCCTTGCCCTGGAGGCGGGTTTGCCGCCCAGCCGGCTTCAGTTCTGCGGCGGCGACGGCTGCATCATGCCCCTGGCCGATAACTCAGTGGATGCCGTGATCTGCAACCAGGTCTATGAGCACGTGGACGATCAACCGGGGCTGATGCGCGAGATCCATCGTGTTCTGCGCCCGGGCGGCGCCTGCTACTTCGGGATCGGCACCCGCCATGTCCTGATCGAGGGGCATTACAAACTGCCGTTTCTCTCCTGGATGCCGCACTGGGCCGCCGATCTGTACATGAAACTGATGGGGAAGAAGGTTCGATACGATGTCGTCCTGCTGTCCTACCGCAATCTCAAGAAACTTGTGCGCGAGTTTGCCGTGATTGATTACACCATCGACATCATCAAGAGGCCGGAGTCCTACGCCGACGATGGCCGTGGTCCGATACGGCGCTGGGTCGAGAAATGGCCGGTCTGGCTGCTAAGGGCCCTTCTCCCCATCATTCCGATTCATGTCTGGGTCCTCATCAAGCCGGGGGAGAGGACCGCACCCGCCGGGTCACGGCGCCAGCGTTACCAGGGAGGAACTCCATGAGCGTCCAGCCGACCTGTCAGATTGCCTATGTCAACACGCTCTATGACTGGATCCTGGTGGCCGCGCTCGGGCTGTCGGTCGGCAGTTTCGTCAACGTTCTCATCTGGCGCCTGCCGCGTCATGAATCCCTGATCCGCCCGCGTTCACGCTGCCCGAAGTGCGGGAATTCGCTGCGCTGGTACCATAACATACCGGTCTTGTCGTGGCTGGTGCTGCGCGGCCGCTGCGCCTTTTGCCATGCGAAGATCAGCTGGGTCTACCCGGTGGTCGAGATGATCTGCGCCGCGCTCTTTCTGGTGTTCTTCGCCCGCTACGATTTCTCTGTCGCCACCGTCGGGTTCTGGTACCTCAGCAGCACATTGATCGCCATCCTGTTTATTGACTGGGAGCACAGGATCATCCCCAATTCGCTCAGCTATCCCCTGCCGGTCATCGGATTGGCCGTTGCGTTTCTCTCGCCGCATCTGGGCTGGGTGCAATCGCTGATCGGCGCGGTCGTCGGTTTTGCGGGATTTCTCGCCATCGCCTGGCTGGGTCATGCCCTGTTTAAGAAGGACAGTCTCGGCGGCGGGGACATCAAGCTCGCGGCGGGACTTGGGGCCTTCCTTGGAGCCTGGAAGCTCTCCTTGGTGCTCATCCTCGCCGCCGGGATCGGTCTGGTAGTCTCGCTGGCGGCGATGGCCTTCTCGGCGGCGCTGCGTCGGGAGCGGGTGATTCCCTTCGGACCGTTTTTGGCCCTGGGAGCGCTGATCGCCGGGCTCTGGGGGGACACGATCATCGCTTATTACCTGCAGACGTTCGTGTATTGATCCCACTCCACCGCACCGGTCTTCCGACGGGTGGTGGCCGGGTGACAGCAACGTATTCGGTTTTCGGTTTCTTTACGGCCCTGCCTAGGTAGTGACTTTCCGTTCGCGCTTGTGCTTGCTGTGACAGACCTTGCACCGCTTCGGGAGCTGGTTGTATCCCTTCTCCTCGAAGTACTTCTGTGCGGATGTTGTAAAGACGAATTCCTCCCCGCAGTCGATGCAGACCGGGTAGCGGGTCTTCTTTACATCCTCCCCCATCTTCTCCTCCTTGAGGTGTGCCCTCAAACCATTTCCGACGCGCCGGGTCCCTTCGGTCCTGCGCGCCCCCGCCTCCCGGCGGGAAATCCCCCTGATGACTGCATCTTCCGTTGCACGGGCCCATCCGTGGGCATTGGTGTGACTGGCCTTACAGTACGCCGGATCGGTGGTGAGTATTCTCGCAATCGAAGTAGTCCCGTGATGGAAACCATCGACTACGCGCGGTACCCCTCCCCTCCCTTGTAACTGCCTGGAACTACGTGCACCAGAAGACCACCTTATCACGGATTTGTCAACAGTAAACTTTGCGTTATGCTCGAGTTTTGGCAGTTTCACACATGGGCCCGCCCCACAGCGTCTCCAAAGGGTCGGCGGGCATGTGCTTAACCGATTGTATTACCATAGCTTACAGCCAACCCATTTCAGTTGTGAGAGTAATCGATCTCGTACCTCTTCAGTTTCTCGAATAACGTGGTGTAGTCGATTTGCAGGATCTCCGCGGTCTTGCGCTTATTGCCGCGTGTCTGCTCAAGCACCCGCAAGATCATGGCCCGTTCGGCCTTCATCTGCGCATGCTGGCCGACCTCCTTTAAGCCGGCGCCCTCTCGCAGGCGGATGTCCTCCGCCGATGGGATTCGGATGGCCATGTGCTCCGGATTGATGAACCGCCCGTCGCAGAGGATGATCGCCCGCTCGATCGTGTTCTCCAATTCACGGACATTTCCCGGCCAGTGGTAGCGCTCCAGAAGCCGCATCGCTTCCTTCGAGAGCTTGCGGCCCGGTTTCTTCATTTCAACAGCGTACTTCTCGATGAAGTACTCAGCCAGCATTGACACATCCTCCATGCGCTCGCGCAGGGGCGGGATCCGGATGGGAAAGACCGACAGGCGGTAGTAGAGGTCCTCGCGGAATTCCTTGCGCGCGATGGCCTCCTTCAGATCGACATTGGTGGCGGCGATCACGCGCACATCCACGCTGATCTGCTTGGTGCCGCCGAGGCGCTCGAAGGTTTTCTGCTGCAGGAAGCGAAGCAGCTTCGCCTGCAGGGACATGTCCATGTCGCCCACCTCATCCAAGAACACGGTGCCGCCATCGGCGATCTCGAATTTCCCCAGTTTGAGACGGTTGGAGGAGGTGAACGCGCCCTGCTCGGAGCCGAACAACTCGTTCTCCAGAAGTTCACGCGGGATGGCCGCGCAGTTGATCGTGATGTACGGCTTGTCTTTCCTTGGCGAGAGGAAGTGGACACCGGCCGCAAAGAGCTCCTTGCCGGTGCCGCTTTCGCCCTCGAAGAGGACCGTGGTCTCCGACGCCGCGACCTTCTGCACCAGGACTTCAACGTCCTTCATGGCGTTGGAATTGCCGATGATCTGGTTGTAGCCCATCCGCACCGCGAGTTCATTGCGAAGCAGGGTGTTTTCGGCGACCAGCCGGCGGTTTTCGAGGGCGCGGTCGATGAGCACGTTTAGGTGGTCGGTGTCAAACGGCTTTGTCAGAAAATCGAACGCCCCCATTTTCATCGCCGACACCGCTGTCTCGATCGTCCCGAAGGCGGTCATCACGATCACCGCCATCTCCGGGTCCTGCTCCTTGAGGGCGCCCAGGACCTCGAGTCCGTCCATCTCCGGCAGTTTCAGATCGGTCAGGACCAGGTCGAAGCGCTGCATCTTGGCCTTTTCCACCGCGGAGTGGCCATTTCGCGCCACCTCCACCGTGTGGCCCTTGGCGGTCAGAGTGTCCGCCAGCATCCGGCGAACCGAGTCTTTATCATCAACGACGAGAATAGCCGACATGCCAGGCCCCCTTCTTGTTCTTCACAAAAACAGTATCGGCCCAATCCCACATTTCCCTTATCCCTGACGCCCAAATCCGGCCAAACTTATGGGGACGCTCGCCCATAGTGGCGGCGGGGGCCCACAGTCGGGGTTGCGGTCAACGCCCCGGTATCGCTATACTTGGCGGTCATCGTGGGATTTGGGGCCACAACGGAGGAAGCGAATGAAGGTCAAGGCAATCGAGAAAGACGGAATCGCCATACTGGAGCCCAAGGGCAAGCTCATGGGCGGCACCGACACCGGGGAATTAGACGAAAAGCTCTACGCGCTTCT
>JBFMFQ010000241.1:0-4155 GCA_040752075.1 Candidatus Zixiibacteriota bacterium
TAGAACGTCTCGCCCCGTGCCTCGGCACGGGTTCCGGCCCATATTGTACCTTCGACGAGATCGGACACATGCACAACCGACAATTGCGACGGTCGATCCCCGAAGATGGGCTTAATGTGCCAGCTCACGGCCTCGAAGAACCCGAGCACCTCTGTATCGCCCGGACCATAGACCGCGGGCGGGCGGACGATACTGACGGGCAGTGAGCCCGCGAATTGCCGTGCGAAGTCCTCGCCTTCGAGTTTGCTTCGCCCGTATGGGGTGGTCGGGTTGTTGGGCGCTGTCTCATCTCGTGGAACGCCATTGCTCGAAGGGCCCCCGGCGGCCATGGACGACATGTAGACAAATCGCTCGAGGCTGCCGGCCTCACTGGCGGCGGCCTCCAGAATGGCCCGTGTCCCGTCGGCGTTCGCTTTCCGATACTCCTCAAGCGACGGCGCCTTGACCCGTCCCGCGATATGGTATATCCAGCGGACACCGCGGCACCCGCGGGCGAGCGCCGAAGAATCGCTCAAATCGCCCTCGATCCACTCGACCGGGAGATTGGCCACGCGTTCCCGGTCGGCTCCGCATCTGATCAGGGCCCGCACCGGATGGCCCCGTTCGATCAGCGCCCGGCACAGATGGGAACCGACAAATCCGTTGGCGCCGGTCATGAAGACGGGGTCGAGAGGCACAGATTCCCCAATTGTAGGCCATTGCTCCCGCGGCAAATCCGGCTTGACTCCCGAGGGGCACGCCGATTGCTTATCGCGGATTGCCCCCGTGGGGAGGTCCGATTCGCGCGCGGGTCGGCGATGTTGACGGCAGCGCCTCGCACTCCCACGGGTACGCCGAACCGCCAATCAAGCGAGGGATGATCCATTTGGCAACGCCCAAGACTCGTACGCAAACCGAACCCATCGATCTCTTTGCCAAGTGCCGTGCCTTCACCGCTGCGCGGGAGGTCATGGCGATGGGTGTTTATCCGTACTTCCGCGTGATCTCCTCCGGCCCGGGCACCGTTGTCACCGTCGACGGCAAGGAGTTGATCATGATCGGTTCCAACAACTACCTCGGGTTGGCCGATCACCCCAAGGTCATGGAGGCCGCCGCCCAGGCGGCGTTGCGGTATGGCTCCGGTTGCACGGGATCACGGTTCCTGAACGGGACCCTGGACTTGCATGTTCGACTGGAAGAACGGCTGGCCGCCTTTATGAAAAGGCCCGCCGCACTGGTCTTCTCCACGGGTTTCCAGACCAATTTGGGAACGATCTCCTGTCTGGTGGGGCGCAACGATGTGATTTTCGCGGACCGCAGCAATCACGCCTCGCTGGTGGACGGGTGCCGGCTGTCGTTCGGGCGCACCATCAAGTTCCAGCACAACGACATGAAGGACCTGGCCCGTGTGATGGCCGCCAACTCCAATGGCGGGGGGCAGCTGATCGTCGTGGATGGAGTCTTCTCGATGGAGGGCGACATTATCGACCTTCCCGAGGTTGTCCGTCTCGCCAAAGTGAATTGCGCACGCATCCTGGTCGATGACGCCCACTCCATCGGCGTGCTCGGCGCCCATGGCCGTGGCACGGCCGAACACTTTGGCCTGATCGACGATGTCGACATCACCATGGGCACCTTCTCCAAGTCCTTCGCATCTCTGGGCGGGTTCATTGTCGGCGAGGAAGACGTGATCCATTTCGTCAAACACTTCTCCCGTGAGTTGATCTTCTCCGCCTCAATGCCGCCGGCCTCCGTGGCGTCCTGTCTGGCGGCGCTGGATATCATCGAAAGCGAGCCCGAAAGACGCGAACGCCTCTGGGAGATCACCAAGCGCATGCACCGCGAATTCCGGGGATTGGGGTTTGACATCGGGGTCACCCAGACCCCGATCATCCCGCTGGTCATCGGGGATGATCTTCTTGCGTTCCGGTTCTGGCGTGAACTCACCGACCGCGGCATCTTCGCCAACCCGATCGTTTCCCCGGCCGTGCCGAAAGGGATGGCGCTGATTCGAACCTCCTACACCGCCACCCACACGGATTCGCAGTTGGACTTCGTTCTGGAGACCTTCGCGAGCGTCGGCCGCCGTCTCGGCGTCATTCCCTAGCGCTCACGGTTCGGAGTGTTTCGATGAGCCCCGTGGGGGATGGGCACGGTGGCGGGTCAAACACACCAAGTTGACAGTTTTCCATCGGGTGATCCCCATGATTCAGGCAAGTCCGCACACCGACGACCCCATCCCGATTGTACCTCCCGTATCCATCGTGAACCGGCAGCCGAGAGGAATCTCATGACCACCGACAGGATCGATCAAGTTTGCGTCAACACGATTCGCGCCCTCTCCATGGATGCGGTGCAGAAGGCGAACTCCGGTCATCCCGGAACCCCGATGGGGATGGCGGGGCAGGGTTATGTGCTCTGGACAAAACACCTGCGGCACAACCCGGCAAACCCTGATTGGCACGATCGTGACCGATTTGTCCTGTCGATGGGGCATGCGTCGATGCTGCTTTACAGTCTGCTGCATCTGACGGGCTACGCTCTCACGCTCGACGATCTGCGCGAGTTCCGGCAGTGGGGCAGCAAAACCCCCGGGCACCCCGAACGTGGACATGCCCCGGGCGTCGAGACGACCACAGGTCCCCTCGGTCAGGGGTTTGCAAACGGGGTCGGGATGGCCATCGCCGAACGGTTTCTGGCCAGCCAGTTCAACCGCCCCGGGCACACCATCGTCGATCACTGGACCTATGCATTCTGCAGCGATGGCGATCTCATGGAGGGTATCTCCTACGAAGCGGCATCCCTTGCCGGCCATCTCAAGCTGGGGAAACTGATCTACTTCTATGATGCCAATGGCATCTCGATCGACGGCTCCACGGCCCTCGCCTTTTCGGAGGATGTGGGCGGACGCTTCCGGAGCATGGGCTGGCATGTGCAGGAAATCAACGGCATGGATGTCGCCCAAGTCGGCTCCGCAATCGAAGCGGCAAAGTCGGAAACCGGACGGCCATCGTTGATCATTGCGCCGACCCACATCGGATTTCCCAGCCCGAACAAAACCGACAAGTCATCGGCCCACGGCGCCCCGCTCGGGGAGGGTGAGATTCGGCTAACGAAGGAAATCATGGGCTGGCCGGTCGATGAGTCCTTTCATGTCCCCGAGGAGGCGCGCACCCATATGCTCCGGACCCGGGATCGCGGAGTCCAGCTCGAGTCGGAATGGCAAACGCGCTTCGATGCCTACCGCCGGGCATTCCCCGCAGAAGCAACCCGATTCGAAGAACAGATGGGGGGCCGGCTCCCGGCGGGATGGGATTCGGACATCCCGGTTTTCGACACAAAGTCCGGCGCAATGGCGACACGCAATGCCGGGAAGTCTGTGCTCAACATATTTGCGAAACGGATCCCCAACCTGATTGGGGGCTCGGCGGATCTTGCCGAGTCGACGCTGACCGTGGTGGAGGAATCCGGCAGTTTCAACTCGGACAATGCCGGTGGACGCAACCTCCACTTCGGAATCCGCGAGCACGCGATGGGCAGTCTCGGCAACGGTATGGCGGCACACGGCGGCGTCATCCCGTTCGGTTCCACATTCCTGGTCTTCTCTGATTACCAACGACCGGCGATCCGTCTCGCGGCCCTGGCTGGTCTTCACAACATCTTTGTCTTTACGCACGACTCCATCGGGTTGGGCGAGGATGGCCCCACCCACCAACCCATCGAGCATCTCGCATCGTTGCGTGCCATTCCCAACCTCGTCGTTATTCGGCCCGCCGATGCCAATGAAACGGCTTGGGCATGGAATATCGCGCTCGGTCAGGGTGGCCCGTGCGTGATCATTCTGACCCGTCAGAAGCTCCCGATTCTCGATCAAACCCGATACGCCCCCGCCTCGGGTCTGAAGCATGGCGCCTATGTGCTCGTTGATGCGGACAACAATGACCCGGAGGTGGTCCTCATCGCCTCCGGTTCCGAGGTTCACCTCGCCTTGGAAGCGAGGGATGTGCTCACCAAAGACGGGATTGAAGCTCGCGTGGTCAGCATGCCGTCATGGGAGCTCTTTGCAAGGCAGCCGCAGGCCTACCGCGACTCTGTCCTGCCGCCGGCCCTCGCAAGCCTGATTGCCATTGAAGCGGGCAGCCCGATGGGTTGGGAACGATGGGTCGGACTCGGGGG
>JBFMFQ010000242.1:0-4069 GCA_040752075.1 Candidatus Zixiibacteriota bacterium
TCCCAATGACCCGCCACCCAGGTCCCCTTCGGGTTGCGGTCCCAGTGTCCCGGTACCCACACATAGCGACCACCCCGCCAATTCCAGTGGCCATCAATCCAGACCGCGTTGGGGCCCGGTGAGGCCGGCCGGACCTCCGCCTGCGGCGGGGGCGGCTCGGTATCGACGTAGACTGTCCTCGTGCAGCCAAAGAGCGAGAGTCCTGCGACCAGTGCGACTGCTGTCAATGTTCCCTTGCGGTTCATGGTCCCTCCTTGTCGCCCCGAATATGAACGCGGGCCCGGATTCCGTCACCATAAATATCGGACGGAACCAACCCCGTTTAAGGCCAGGGTCCGGCATCCCGGAGTGATGCGTTATCGGCGGCGTTGCGGAACACCGGCGGTGCCGCCCTGGGGGCGGGAGCCGGACATGAGGTCGTTGCGGGATTGCACGCGCCCTTTGAGCGTCATCGGTGACTCAGTGCCGCCAGGTGAGCGCTTTAAACCGGGGATCGCTTCTGAGGGATTCGAGGTCGGGATCCTGCTCCACCCAGTTTCCGTGGGCGAATCCGGCGCGCACGGCCTTTTCGAGGCAGTCCAGCGCGCGGTCCTTCTCACCTTCAAGGGCGAAGAAGCAGGCGACGTTGTAGATTATGCCGGCATCGGAGGGATCTATCTCAAGCGCCCGTTCGGCCCACTTGAGGCCCTCCTCCCTCATGCCGACCCGGCAGAGTGCAACCGCCGCCATGGTGTGCGCCCGCGCGTCATCCGGATTCAGATCCACGTACTGGCGGACACTTTGCACGGCGCGGTGGTATGCGCCGCCGGCTTCGTCGTGGCGGCCGAGAGCGGTCAGGGTTTGCGCCAAAAAATAGTGGGCTTCGTGGTCATCGGCGACATCGCAGGCCTGCTCGAAGAGCCGCACCGCCTGTGTCAGGGCGCCGCGCTGGAAGCACACCCGGCCGTGGAGATAGAAGGCATCGAACAGTGACGGGTCGAGACGCACCGCTGTTTCGAATTCCTCATCCGATTCGCGCGTGTCGCCCTTCAGCGACAGCGCCAGACCCCGCGCGGCATGCGAGACCGCCAGCGCGGGCGCCAATTCGAGGGCGCGCTGGCTGGCACGGAGCGCTTCATCGAGGGAGACATCGGCGGTCTCACCGTAGAAGTGGATGAGCAGGGACCAGCAGTCGGCCAGGCCGGCGTGCGCTTCGGCGTACCCGGGGTCGGCTTCGATGGCACGGGAGAACAACTCGCGCGCGAACTGCAGCGCTTTCTTCGTTCGGCGATGGAAGAACTGCCGTCCGCGCAAATAGAGATCGAAGGCGTGCACGTTGCGCGTGCGCGAGGTGCTTAATGCCCGGCGCTGGCTTTCGCTCAGGACAACCTCGAGCGCCCTCACGACGTTTTTGGTAATCTCATCCTGAATCAGGAAGACATCCGTGAGCGGCCGTTCGTAGCGCTCCGACCAAAGGTGAAAGCCATCTTCGACGTCGACCAGTTGCGCGGTGATGCGCAGGCGTGTGTCGGTCTTGCGGACGCTTCCTTCGAGCAGGGCGGTGACCCCGAGCCGCTTGCCGATCGCGCGCGCATCCTCGCCCTGCTGGCTCATGGAGAACGAGGAGACGCGCGCGGCCACGCGCAATCCGCGCACATGCGCCAGGGCGTTGATGATCTCCTCGGCAATCCCCTCGCAGAAGTACGCCTGCTCCGCGTCGGAACTGAGATTGGCGAAGGGCAGCACCGCAACGGAGGGAATCAGTTTCCGTCCGTCGCTCTCCCGGAATTCGCGCAGGAGGGCCGCAAGTTGCGCGGCCACCGCGGCGGCGGACTCCACACGGTTGGCGGGGCGTTTTTCGAGACAGCGTGAAACAAGGGTCGTCAGCGGCTCGGGGAGGTCCGACCGGAGGGCGGTGAGGGGCGTCGGAGGATCGTTGACGATGGCGTAGGCGAATTCGGCACTGTGCTCACCCTGAAAGGGGCGGCATCCCGCCAGCATCTCGTGAAGGACGACGCCCAACGACCAGAGGTCGGTCCGTGTGTCGATCGGCAGACCCCGGATTTGCTCGGGAGAGGCGTAGGCAAACGTTCCGGCGAACCCGGTGGAGCCGGCGGCGCCGGTCTCAAGGGGCATCGCCAAACCGAAGTCCATGATCTTGGCCCGGCCATCATCGGTGAGCATGATGTTTTCCGGTTTGATGTCGCGGTGGATGAGGCCCACCGCATGGGCGGCGCCAAGACCTTCGGCGACCTGCCCGGCGATGTCCAGCGCATCGGCGATGGGCAGTGGGCCGGCCGCGATCAGTTCCCGGAGCGAGCGGCCGACAACGTACTCCATTACAATCAGGTCGCGGCCCTCGGCCTCCTCCGCGGCAAAGATGGTCAGAATGTTGGGATGATTGAGACGCGAAGCGGCGCGTGCCTCCGACAGCAGGCGGGACCGCATCTCCGGCTGCTCGGTGACATCGAGCGTCAGAACCTTGATCGCGACGGGGCGCTCCAGGCGCAGGTCCCGCGCCAGGTACACCTCCCCCATGCCTCCCGCTCCGAGCAACCGCTCGATCTGGTAATGCAGGATGCGTTCCCCGACCATTGTGCGCCTCCCCGGGTGTGTACGCGAGACTGGCGTGAAGATAGGCACGAGGGGCGAGTAAAATTGTCAAAGTTCTCCGGGGGGCCGCCTCCGAACGCCACGGTGAAATACCCGCGGAATTCCGGGAATTTGCCGTCTCATGATGTGTATATTGCGTGATGGCCGCATCGCACGCGGCCCGCTCTGGGGAGGCACTATGAACTGGCGCCGTTTTTTCATCCCCGCCATCGCGGGCATTCTGATCCTGAGTTGTGGTGGCTCACCGACCGATTCGACGCCGGGGACCGACGTGTTGAATCCGCTGGCCGGAGGCGGGCGGTTGCGGGGTCACGATCCGGCCGATGGGTCCGGGTACACGGATTCGTTGCCGCAATATCCGGGTCAGGAGCCATTCCCGTGGCCCGAACCCTGGACGCCACCCTATGAATCCGACTGGTACACAATCTTCGTGTCGGAGTTCGACTGCGCCAATTCCCCCGGTGAGGAAGTGATCGACAATTTCGAGGATTGGAAGGCGTGGTGGGACACGGCAACGAGTTGTGCGTGGATTCAGGGTTCTGTTTCCATGAAGGCGAGTATGACCGCCGGTGACACATTGGAACCCTGGATTCCGGGTGACACCACCATTCCGGGGCAATTCTACAACGAACCGCCATTCGTGGACTTTGAACAGTATCTCATCGCCGCCATTCGCATCCCATTCGATTCGGGCGACTTCTGCATGCGCGGGGCGTATGTGACGGATATTGGAACCGAAGACGGAGTCACGACCATCTACTACGAAGTGTCGAGGCTGGGGGGCGACTGCTGCGACATGATCATGCGCCCCTTCATCCTGTGGGCGGGCTCGCCGGTCGTGGCGGTGGCATTCAAGAGACCGGAATCAGGCAATGTCAAGTTCGTGCACAGCGAAGTCACTCATGAGTGCTGGATGCCCAGCCCGGACGATCCGGTGACCCTGCACTACACGGATGCGCCCTGCGATCTCGGCCCCGGCGAAGAGCTCATCACCGGCAGCGATGCCTGGGACTCCTGGTTTCGGAGAGCGCTTTACTGTGATTCGGCGCGGTGGTCGGGCGGCTTCGGCACTCAGCCCGAGCACCCCGACAGCGTCGTGGCGGACACGGTCCGCTTCCCGATGCCGCCCTATAACTGGTGGATCGGGACCCCGGAAGTCGATTTCGAAACTCAGGCGGTGATCATCCTGCGTGCGGGCGAACAGACACGCTGGGGCGGTGGTGTCTGGCTGACGAATGTCATCGAGGGTGACGGCTCTACGACCATCGAGTATTGCGTGATGGATCCGGGCGGGAACTGCCCCACCGTTGACGGGAACCAGGGACAACTCCATCCGACCGTTGCAATCCGGATTAAGAAGCCGGAATCGAACAACATTATCTGGCATCGCACGGTCGAGCCGATTCCATGCGACTGGGGAGTGGATTCGACGGTGGTGTTTCCGTTCTGAGGGGCTTGGCAAGTTACGTTCGGGTAG
>JBFMFQ010000243.1:0-4032 GCA_040752075.1 Candidatus Zixiibacteriota bacterium
CCGTCTTCAAGCCCGCCGATGCCGGCGAAGCCCCTGCCGAGGCCAGGAACTGGCCGGCATGGGCGTCCTGATGGCAATCCGCGCAGTCCTTCAATCCCTTGAGGAACACAACAGCCGTGTCCATCGCGGCCACGGACGCCCTGACGGTGTCGAGATGGCACGACCGGCAATTCATGGCGCTGTGCTTTCCCGTGAGCGGGAACTCGGTGCGTGCGTGGTCGAATTGGACCACACTCCACGCGTCCGCCGTGTGACAGGACTCGCAACCGAACTCCGCCAGCCGATTGGCGGTCCCGCGATGGGGGTCTTTGTGGCAATCGGCGCACCGCGTCGATTCGAAGACGAACCGCAAGGGCTGGGACGGCGGCTTCGCGTGGGCCTCGCCGTGGCAGGATCGGCAACCCACGGCAAGGTGGGCGCCGGCGAGGATGAATTCCGTGCGGTTGTGCGGCTCAGCACTGAAGCTCGCGGGCGTGAATCCTTCGACAGAATGACATTCCTCGCAGGCGCCGGCGGAATCGCGGGAGGCAAACGCCCCCTTGTGGAAATCCGAATGGCAGTCCCGGCAACGTTCGAATTTGACGCCGCGGCGCGGCTGTCCTGCGGGATGACACCGATCACAGGTGACCGCTGCATGCCGGCCCAAGAGGGGATAGGCCGTTTTGGAATGGTCAAACTTCGTACGATCGGTGAGCCGCCAGGAATCCGTGTTGTGGCAGCTTTCACAGGCGGCCGCGAATCGTCCCTTGTGAACGTCCGTGTGACAGGCCGTGCACTGGTCATGACGGACTTTGGCGAAACGCACGAATGTGGGATCCGCCGCGCTCAGCGAGTCGGCGACGGTCGCATGACACTTATCGCACGCCGTAATCGTGTGTCGCCCGGTCAGCACGAACTTTGTCTTCGAGTGATCGAACCCGGGCGCCGGTTTCCAGGCGTTGAGGGTGTGGCAGTCACGGCAGGCTGCCCCGAGCTGACCCCGATGCTCGTCGGTGTGGCAGGATACACAACTCGTGTCCAATCCCAGAAACGTCCTGGCCGAATCCGATTCCTCCGGCCGGAACCTGCGGATGTTCTTGGGCTGGTGGCAAGCCCGGCACTCCTGACGCGCGTGCGCGCCCTCGAGCCGGTATCCGGCACGGGCATGATCGAAGGCCTTCTCTCCACCATCCCACCAAATCAGATCGAAATCCCGGCCCTGGTGCTCGACATGGCATGTCTCGCACTCACGAAACTCGGGATTGGCGTGCAATCCCTGTCCTCTGGCAATCCGGTCTCTCATGAACATATGACAACTCAGGCACTGCTTCGCGATCTGGCCCTGATTCTGATCATGACACTGTGTGCAATTCTGGAGACCCTCCAGCGACTCATGCGCCTTCGAAAGCGGTCCGGGCGACAGTTGCGCGTTGCCCTCCCGCATCGGGGTCAGCAACAGAATGCCCAGGACAATGGTTCGCCCATACCGTCTCATCCCCCGCATCGCGATTCCATGCCGCCCGGTTCTCATCCAATGCGGGCGTAGCCAGTCCAAACCGCCACGGCGACATGGACGGCAACGACGATATACATGACCGCCGCAAACGGCTTGTGAATGACGTGCCAGTAATGGAAGAGGCGGTGAACCTGTTCCATGAATCGGATGCGTCTCTGCAAAGCGGCTCGCGTTCGCAGCGCGCGCAAGAGGGCACGGACCCGTTCTCTGGGCAGATGCAAGTGGGCCAACGACCGGCGCGACCAGCGGTTCAAACGGAACCGTTGAACCGTATCTCCCCAGAGCATCGAAAGGAGGGCGGCCAACATGCCCGATTCACGGGCCATCTCGCTGCGATTGGCCACGTCCATCGGGGCGAGATCGGCCTCGGAGAGCCCGTACTCCTCCTTCAGTTCGCGTGAGGACTCCGCGACCAACGGCTCAAGTTCGTGCAGCGACAATTCATCGCCGTGGATATTCCTCGGAATCTGGTTGTACAGGTATCGCCCGAGAAAGCCGCTGACCGCGACCGCCACCATCGACCAGAAACTCACGGCCACGAGGCCCTGCACCTTAAACGATGTGTGCAGGACAACAAAAAGCGGTCCGAAGATCCCCAGGAAGATGTGCAGATTGAGCCACTTGGTGAGTCCGCCAAGGCGACGCAGCGGCTTGACCCGCTTGCGAAGTGAGTACAGGTGCATGAGCACCATCATGGCCAGGCCGATGATGCCGTAAAGAAGCCCCATCGATCCGGCGGGACGCAGGGCGCGATAGAGCGGGTGTCTGGGGCGCTGAATGAACGGGGTCAGGTAATAATCAAGACCGTAGATCAGCAGCGCGGCAACGAGGACCGACGCCGCAATGTACACAGCGGCCAAGACCAGCCTTTCCCGCGAAGCAGGACGCCTCCGGGCATTGGTCTCCGCAACCGCGGCTGACTCCGGCGCACCGTGCGTCACCGGCGCTCCGCAGCCTGCCTCCATCTCCATTGTCTTCAGAGCGTCGCCCATGCGTCCAAACCCCGTCTCCTCACATCCGACCATGCGACTTCCGAAGTTCAGGACAGACGTACCCGGCCAACCGGGACGTGCCCCTACCCATGTGAAGATCGACGGGTGAAAAGGTGAAATTCAGTCCCGTTTACACTTCTGTTACAATTGGCGTGAAGGACAAACCTCGGTGCTGTCACGATGGTCCCCCCGTGATCAAAAACTGAACCGTTGCGCAATTCTCGCGTGCCTAAACGGAATACCCCCGCCGGCACGCGGCGAACACTTGTAGTAGGTTGGCCGGCCACCGCAGGAGCCGAGACCTCAGGCAACGGCCTGCGTGACCCGCCGGGACGGGACCCCCCTGGTCCCTTGGGCGGTTTACAATTCGATGACTTGTCAGGTTTCCAGTTGATTCGAAGATTTACCGTCGAATCCGAAAACCGATGAATTTCCCAACGGCTCAATCAGGGGATTGCAAACTCAAACTCATCGGGGATAATCGGACTCGAGAGGTCTGTAATAGCGCTACGGGGATTCGAACCCCGGTTTGATGGCTGAGAACCACCCGTCCTAACCCCTAGACGATAGCGCCATTCGCTGCGGCGGGGCCGCAAGTCGCGCGGAATATGGCCGCTGACCCGAAGGAGGGTCAAGCGGATTTGCCTCGGGTGCGGTCACCCTAATGGTCAGTTTTCTGGTCCAGCCGACCGGTCGAAACCGCGCGGTGCAATGCAGCGCGCAACGTGAGCCAGGCAAGAACCGCGACCAGTGCCGTCGTCCATGACAATCGCAACAAGACGGCTCCATCACTCAAAGCCGCCAGGGATTCCACAAACGGCGCCCCGAGCAGGGCGCGCCGAAGCGACTCGAGCCAGTAGGTGAGGGGTACCCAGTGAGAAATGCCGGCCACCCAAGTCGGAAGGATGTCCGGAGTAAAGACCGCGCCCGACAGGAGAAACAGGATCCCACTGGCGCCCTCGGCCATCGAGAATCCGTGCTGCGCGGTCACGAGAGTGACGGCGGCCAGGAGAATTCCGAAGGCCATCGCCGCCACGATCCCCAGAAGCATCGCGACAATGATGTAGGGGATGCCGGCCGCCGACAGATGGAACTCGACACCGAACAGGAAGACCCCGGCGATCAAAGTGAACGCGATCGCGGCGGTGGTCGAGGTCACTTTCGCCAGACCGCGTCCGGTGAGGTACGCTCCCATCCCGATCGGCGCGAGGTACACGTACCGGATCATCTCGTAGTGCTCGCGGTCCTCGAAGATGGTCTGCCCGATGCCGTTCATCGCCTGAATGACGAGAATGAAGAAGGCATTACCGACATAGAGTTGGGCGAACAACACCGCGGATGCCGGCTGTCCGGTGACCACTTTGTACATGAAGACCAGGATCAAGGCGCCGAAGATCGGCCGCACGATCTGATAGGTCATGAAGACAAAGGGATCGGTCCAGTTCGATTCAATCGACCAGCCCAGACGCCCCGCGGTGAACAGTCCGCGCGATAATGTGCGAATGCGTTCCATATGCAATCCTTAAGACGGGTTTCCCCGTCCGG
>JBFMFQ010000244.1:0-4023 GCA_040752075.1 Candidatus Zixiibacteriota bacterium
TTTGTCTTCGACGTTTTGCTTGATGCCTTCTTCCCTGGCTTGGGGGTCTTTGCCATGGCGCTACCTCACCTTCTTCGAGGATCGATCAGTCTCCCTGGACACTCCCAATCTTCGGGTTATCGATATCGCAGTCAGTCACTACTGTCAAGCACCAAGGTGGCGCGGGGCTCAATCTGCCCGTGGCGAAAGGCGCTTTTGGAACGATCCATCGGGGGACTCCGCCAGATCGCTCTTGTCAGTTAATGGTCGAGGCCCTTGATTCCTCCGGGCCAGTGAGGCCCGCGACCGTGCCATCAAAACGGGCGGCGAGAAGGGGTCGGTAATGCGTAAGTATTTGCACAGCATTATGTTAACGGCTGCCTTGGGGGCGGTTCTCTGGGGCTGCTCATCCGGGAAGGTCGTGTCAAGGGTTGAGGAGGGGGAACAAATCGACCTTTCGGGGAACTGGAATGACACTGATTCACGCATGGTGTCCGAAGAAATGATCCGTGACTGCCTCAATCACCCCTGGCTGGGTGAACACATGCGCGATGCGGGCAAGAAGCCCACGGTGATTGTCGGATCGATCCGCAACAAGTCCCAGGAGCACATCCCGGTGGGGCCGTTTGTCAACGACATCGAGCGGGCGTTTGTGAATTCCGGGGATGTGCAGGTGGTGGCTTCCGCAACGGAGCGCGAAGAGATCCGCTCGGAGCGGCTGGATCAGCGCATTAATGCATCCCCCGAGACCCTTAAGGAAATGGGGCGTGAGGCCGGCGCGGATTTCATGCTGATCGGCGAGATCAATCAGATCATCGATTCGGAGGACGGCAAGAAGGTGTCGTTTTACCAGACCGATCTGACGCTGGTCAACATCGAGACCAACGTGAAGACCTGGATCGGCCAAAAGAAGATCAAGAAGTACATCGCCCAGTCGAAGTACAAACCGTAAGAGGCGATGCAAAAGCCCACCTCCTTCGGGCCCGTTCGGATTTGGGGAACGGGCCTGGCATTAGCGGCGCTGTCGTTTCTCGCCGGATGTGCGTCTCATTCCCAAAAACTCATCAAGGTGCGTGAGGCACTGGTGCGCGGCGAGCCGGATGCCGCGCTTGCGGAGTTTGCGAAGCAGGATGAGAAGGAGTCCGATCTTCTCTATCTTTTGGAACGCGCCTACCTGGAGCACGAGGCGGGAAAGTACGATCTCTCAAATCAGCACTTCCAGGCCGCCGAGGAGCGCGCGGTGGATTTGTACACGAAGAGCATCTCCGGGGAACTGGCCTCCCTCATCACCAGCGACAATGTCCTCCCCTACCGCGGCTACGCGCATGAGCTGGTCATGATTCATTACTACCGGGCGTTCAACTACCTCGCGCTCGGGCAGTACGACGGCGCCCTGGTCGAGGCGCGCAAGGCGAACCAGCGGCTGACCGAATTGTCGGACAAGCGTGAGGACAAGGACACCTATCGCGACGACGCCTTCATGCAGTACTTCACGGCGCTTCTTTACGACGGGGAGGGCGAGATCAACGACGCGGTGGTGTCGTACCGTGACGCGCACCGTGTGTTCGGCGAGTACAGCGAAATGTATGGCATCTCTCCGCCGCGCACGCTGGAGCCGGATTTCTACAATGCGCTCATTCGACTTGGGTCCACGGATGAAGCCGATCAACTGGCCGCCGGACGCGACGAGATTCGCGAAGAGGCGGCGAAGGCGAAAGACGCCAACGTCGTGTTGTTCATCGAGTCGGGGTTCGCCCCCTACCTGGAGCCGGTGGACATCATCCTGCCGATTTTTGATACCAAGGATGACGACGAATACAGGTCATGCACGGGATGCGAGGCGAAGTACGCCGGCGTGCTGGTGAACCGCTATGGTCACAACGTTTATGCCTACCAATCGGGCAGCAATCTGGATCATGTCCTGGGGTTTTCGTTTCCGCAGATGATCGATTATCCCTCGTCGGTTGAGTGGGCCGAGGTCACCGCGCCGGTGAAAAAGCCGGTCCCGAGGGAGCCGGTCCAGCCGCTGTCGTCCATCGCGCACCAAGCATTCAATGACAAGATCCCGCAGATGCTTCTGAAGACCATCGCGCGGGCGCTGGTAAAGGAGTTTGCGAGGACGCGCGCCAAGAAAGAGAGCGAGGTTTTGGGCGCGCTGGTGAACATCGCGAATCTGGCCACCGAGCGGGCGGACACGCGGACCTGGTTTTTGCTGCCCGGCGAGGTTCACATGGTCAAACTGGCCCTGCCGCCGGGGCCGCAGACCATCGAAATTGCGCTACACTCCGGCGACAACGCGGTTGTGGAAACCCGCACCGTCGGCATTGATGTCGCGGCCCATGGCTTGACTTTTGCGAGAGTGAGATCGTATCGGTGAAAACCCGCAACGTATCCCCGTGTTACGTTCCGACTTCGCGGTATCTGGGGCAATCCACCAGGTGGTCGTTAACCATCCCGATCGCCTGCATCATGGCATAGATGATCGTGGGGCCGACGAAGCGGAATCCGCGCGCCTTCAGGTCCTTGCTGATCGTTTCGGCTTCCGGGGTGGAGGGCGGGATGTCCTTCAGGGTCTTAAAGCGGTGCACGATTGGCTTGTTATTGATGAACCCCCAGAGATAAGCATCGAACGAGCCGAACTCGCGTTGAATCGCCAGGTAGCCCTTCGCGTTGTCAACCGCTGACTCGACTTTCAGGCGGTTGCGGACGATCCCCGGATCGCGCAGGAGACGTTCGATGTCGCGTTTCGTGTAACGTGCAACGCGTGCCGGGTCGAACCCGTGAAATGCCTTCCGGTAATTTTCGCGTTTGCGCAGAATCGTCAGCCAGGACAATCCGGCCTGGGCGCCATCGAGGATGACGGCTTCGAAGAGGCGGATGTCGTCATGTAGCGGGACACCCCACTCGGTGTCGTGGTATTCGATCATGAGGGGGTCTTTGGCCCAGGGGCAACGTTTGGCTTCTTTGGGTTTTGGCATGGGTCCTTTGCTCGCGCGCGCGGCGGGGGTCTGGTGAGGACTGTTGTTGCGCGAAGGCGGCGGGTGCCTTGTAATTGTGATTGGCCAGTAAAAGTAAAGCCCCGTCCCCGGGTTAAAGGGACGGGGCAGATATGGACAATACCACCTCAAGTTCGCAATCAGTTTTCTTCCGGCGGGGCGGTCAGCTTCGCGATTTCCTCACGGCAGAATTCGGCGTCGCCGCCTTCGGGCCACTTTGCGAGGTATTCGTTGTAGACCCGGATCGCGTCGTCTTTCTGGCCGGATTCCCCGTGGAAGTACCCGAGGTAGGCGGTGGCATCGGGGAGCAGTTCGCTGCCGGGCCACTTCTTGATGAACTCACGGCAATGGGATTTGCCCGTGTCCCACGCTTTGTTCTTGCCGGCGATGCGGATTCGCCCATAGGCGGCATCGTCGGCGACTCCGCTGGCATTGGCGGTGTCGGCCAAGGTGGCGGCCAGAAACTGGGCATCGGCATCCTCGATCCGTTTGTGGGCAAAGAGCTTGTTGCCGAAGTCGAAGAGGAATTGGGGATCGCCCGACTTGGTTTTTGACTCTTCCATCATTGCGGCGAGAGTCCCGATCCCCTTGTGGTAACCGTCGATGGTGCCGGTGAAGTCGGCTGTATTCAGGTAACCGAGGGTGCGGTCGATTTCCTCGCCGCCGGGTTTGGCCACAATGACGGTCGGCAATCCGGCGACATGGAAACGTTCCCGCATTTCGGGGGTCTCGCCGACGTTGATCTTGACGAGAACGTACTTGTCCTTGGCCCAGGACTGGAAGTTCGGATCGGCCCAAGTGGACTCTGCCAGAGTCCGGCAGGACCCTCAGCCACGGCTGTACAGGTCGATCAAGAGCGGCTTGGAGAGTTCGGTGGAAGTCCTCAGGCCCTCGTCGATCGAGGTCAGCCACATTTCATGGCCCTTGAAGGAGTGGTCCCAGGGGGCGTCTTCTCCCCCGTCGGCCGAGGCGCGGGGGGCCGGCATCCCGAACACAGCGGTGACTCCGAGTGCGAGGACAATGCCGCGTAGGCGTTGATTCATTCGAA
>JBFMFQ010000245.1:0-3999 GCA_040752075.1 Candidatus Zixiibacteriota bacterium
TGCTCTGGGATGCCACGGAGGAGTGGAAACGCCGCTGGCAGGCCAGGGGGCGTATGCCGCTGGACACGTTTCGTGCGCCCCGCATCGACTATGACCGCCTCCTCGATGTCGGTTCGACAATCTCGATGTTCGGGGAGGAACGTCTGCTGATTATCCATGATGCGGGAAAAGTCCCGTTGCCCCAGCAGGACCGGATGATCTCCACCCTCAAGCGTTTCGGCGACTCGACCAAGATTTTGCTCACCGCAACGGAATTCGACAAGCGCCGCAAGTACTACAAGTTTGTTTCGGAGTGGGCGGTCTTGGAGGAGTTCCCCAAGATCTATGAGAACCAACTGTCGGGGTGGGTGGTGCGCATCGCGGGCGACTTCGGCTGGACCATTTCCCCGGCGGCCTCGCAATTGCTGGCCGAATGCTGTGGCGAGGACTTGTTCGAGGCGCGACAGACCATCGAGCGAATCACCCTGCAGGTCGATAAGCCCCGCCGGATTGAAGTCGCCGACATTGAGGCGGCCTTGAGCGGCGCCGGCAGCCACTCGGTCTTTTTGCTCTTGGAGACGGTGACAAAACCGGACCTGAGGAGGGCACTGGAGATTGTCCGGTCGCTGTTTGCCGGCGACGAGTATCCCGAGGTTTGGTTGACCGCGCTCGGCACGCTTTTGCAGCGCATGTTGATTATCAACGAGTTAGGGGCGGCAAGCCCGGCAGAAGTCCTGCAGAAGACCGGAATGAAGCCCAAAATGGCTGACATCGCCCGTCGGCAGGCCGCCTACTTCAAGGCCCAGGGGATTGTCGCTGCGATATACGCCTGCTTCGAAACTGATTGGGCGATAAAGACTTCGCGTGTAACGCCTGTTTTGGGCTGGGAACTACTGGTTTATCGGCTTTGCAACAGGCAGGCCCTCCTGGACAAGCCACTTTTCAGTCTGGAATCCTCGATTTAGGGGAATAACCGAGCCGGTCGGTGGTAGATCATGTGCGGTGAGCGCCGAGACGGAGAGAATATCCCGAGCGAATCGGATCTCATACGTCAGGCCCAGGCCGGGGATCGTGCGGCGTATGATCGCTTGGTCCGGCTTCACCAGCGGAGTGTGTACCGATGGGCTTACAACATAGTTCGAACCCACGATGTGGCCGACGAGGTCACGCAGGAGGTGTTCGTCCGGACGTTTTTTGCGTTGGACCGGATCGACCCGGAAAGGCCATTGGGTTCGTGGCTATGCAAGACGGCGGTCAATGTGGCGTTGAACCTGATCCGCAAGCAGAAATTCCGGTCGCAGTTTGTCGAGAGTCTGGGGCCGGAGGGGGCGGCCGAACTGGCGCCCTCGACGGATCAGCCGGATACCACGTTGCGTCGAAAGCGTGTCATGGAACGTCTTCAGGCGGCCATCGACTCCCTGCCGCCTTTGTACCGCACGGTGCTCCTGCTTCGGACGCGGGATCATCTCAGTTACGAGGAAATCGCCGGGCATTTGGGAGTCTCGCTCGGCACGGTCATGTCCCGATTGAACCGGGCGCGGTCAAAATTGCGCTCGCTCATGGGTGATTCGCTTGAGGATTTGTATTGAGGTTCGTATAGGGTATGCGGACCTCCCGATGGACCGGGCGCGGTGAACGCCCGGCACAAAAGGCAGCGGAACATGTTGTGCAGCAAGGTATCGAACTGGGTGCTGAGCCATGGCGCGGGCGAGGTCCCGTCCCAGTGGCGCGGCCATATTGATGAGTGCGCGACCTGCCGGGAGTTGATCGCCCAGATCGGCGCGTTGGACGGCGCTCTGGCGGTCGACGATGTCCCCGATCCGGGGACGGCCTATTGGGATGGGCTGGCTCCGGGTGTGGAGCGCCGGATCGATTCGGTGCGGGATCGTCGCGCGGCGCGTGCCGTTTCCCCGCGCTGGGCGTGGATCGGGCGCTGGGCGCCGGCCATTGGCGTGGCCGCCCTGGCGATCCTTGTTGCGCGTGAATTGTCCACTCCGCCAACGGTCACGGTGCCCTTGGAGACCGACCTCTCGGTGACGGCCAATCGCGACGCCGGTGTTTCTCCGGGTGACGCCAGCGAGGTTCTGCCGACTCAGCCGGGCCCAACGGGAAGAGCGGAGTCCAGATCGAGGGAGTCGGAGCGCGAGCGTCCGGCGATGCGTGCGGCTGCCCCGGCAACCGAGAGTCGCCCAACGATGAGTGCGGGCGCCTCGGGCGGGGACCAGGATGTCATGCACTCGACGGAGCCAACCAGTCCGTCCACGGTGGCGGGGCTCTCGAATCCGCAGGAGTTGCAGCCGCCGTCCCCAACCGTCTCGGACACGCCGCTCTGGCCGGACCGTCGTGTGACGATCATGGGCGAGATCGACAGCAGCCGTCTGCGCGAATCCGCCGATGACGAGAGCAATCTGGCCGATGAGGGCGCGGCGGCGGTGGCCGAGAAGGTCGCCGAATTGGCGGGCACCAGCGCGGAGACATTGGGAACATTGGCCGAACCGAATCGTCTCGAATCACCGCAGACGTTTCGTGCGCAGGGACCATCGGACACGCCGAATGTGACCGCCGATATGCGGCGGCTTGATGAACTCCTTGACTTGCGACGCCAGATCGGAATCATCCAGTCGATCGCCCCGGCGGATCGCACAGAGGAGCAGAACGAGCGTTTGTGCGCGATGTGGTACCGCGTGGGCATGATCGCGACCGAAACAAACCTCGTGGACTCGGCGATCACTCAGTTGGGGCAGTGCCTGCAGGTGCTCGACGGCCGTGATCGCGAAAACTGGGAAGACCGTTCCACTCAACTCAAGAATCGACGGGCGACGCTTTCGCCCTAGATGCAACACCTCCTTTCTTACGGTGGCAAACGCCCGCGGAGACGTCCGCGGGCGTTTGTTTTGTTGATCGGCAATGACACCGGAGTCGAATTTGGTTGCGCCGCCATGGGAGGGGCTCTAGCTTATCTGAGGAGGGACACGTGTTCGGTTACCGATCTCCTCTTGCCTTCGCTGCCATGATTGCGATGGGAACAAGCTCCTTCTCGTCCTCGATGGAAGCGCAGTGGGCGAAGGACCGCGCCCGCATGGTCGAGCGGCAGATCGCCGCGCGGGGGATCGCCGATTCGGCGGTGCTCGATGCCATGCGCGCGGTGCCGAGGCACCGGTTTGTGCCGGAGGAGTTTCGCGATGAGTCGTATGGGGATCATCCCCTGCCCATCGGGGAGGATCAGACCATTTCCCAGCCCTACATTGTTGCGTTTATGACCGAGGCGCTCGACCTCAAACCGTCGGACACGGTGCTGGAGATCGGCACCGGATCTGGGTATCAGGCCGCCGTCCTGGCGGAGATTGTCTCGCATGTTTACACCATTGAGATCATCGAATCGCTTGCGCAGCGGGCGGCGTCGACCCTCGCGGCGCTCGGATACAGCAATGTCACCGTGCGGGCCGGCGATGGGTATCGTGGCTGGCCGGAACATGCGCCCTTCGATGCGATCATCGTGACCGCCGCACCGGATCACATTCCGGATCCCCTGGTCGAGCAGTTGGCAATAAATGGGCGGATGGTGTTGCCTGTTGGCGATGATGTTCAGTCGCTGGTCCTGCTAATGAAGACACCGAAAGGCATCGTCAAGCAGGATCGCCTGGGCGTGCGGTTTGTGCCCATGACCGGGGAAGCCGAGGGACGGGATTCGGGCGATAAGAAGTAGGGCCTCCGGACACAATGGCTCTCTTGCGCCACCGGTCCTTCGACCGGTGGCTGGTTTTATAGGACAGATAGGTCCTATCGGTCTCATACATGGGGCGTGGAGAGTCCACGGGCCCGTTGGACCCGGTGACATCGGGGGTGGAAATCACGCCGAAACTTCCCTCCGGGGCTCCCGTAGTAGTCCTAAGGGCGTCTCTTGAGCGCCCTGAGACTGACTTCTCGGTGGGGAGAACGGAGGAGGACCATGTCCAAACGAATCTATCGATCCAACACGGAGCGTGTGATTGGGGGGGTGTGCGGCGGGATCGGCGAGTA
>JBFMFQ010000246.1:0-3989 GCA_040752075.1 Candidatus Zixiibacteriota bacterium
CTCATCACCGGCGGGCCGCGCAAGAAGGCGCAGGGCATCGAGCCGGGGATGTCCATCCACGAGATGGAAAAGCAACTGATCCTCGCGACACTGGAAACCGAAGGCGGAAACCAGACACGCGCCGCCGACAAACTCGGGATATCTTCCCGAACTCTCCGCAACAAACTCCACGAGTACGGTCTCCGGGGTCCGGGAACCAAATCCGACGTCGAAGGGGAGGCGGAAGAAAGTCCGGCGTCGACGCCGGCCGAAAACTGAGACGGAGTCAACCATGTCAGTCCGTGCACGCACGATTTTTGCGACCGCTCTGCTGGCGGGAATTCTGCTTGTGCCAACGCGGCCGGCGGGTTCAAACGGGACACCCGCGCCATTTGAGATTTACATCCTCTTCGGCGACACCGCGGCCTGGATGGGCGATCAGATACGCTACACCCTGACCGAGCCGGCTTCGGTGGAGGCCAGATTCCTGAGCATCTCCGGCGAGATCATTGTCCTGCTTCCGATTGGTCAGCAGGCCCCTGGACAGTACACGGTTCCCTTCGACGGGACCAAGGATGGCTCCCCATTCGCCGGTCTGTATCAATTCGAATTGTACTTTGGTGACGAGTACGCCGCCAAGTTCCATATCGCGGTCCGTCCGTTGACACCGGAATCATGAGTGTAACCGCTGAAAAAGCCCTCTCAAGTGCAACGATCATCTGGCCCGAGAGGATCGAAATTCCCTGTCGGGATCTCGATTTGGATTGTTTCGCCTTTGACGGCCAAATACCCTTCGGCGATTATGCCCGTTGCCAGGCCTACGCGCCTGAACTCGGGCGCTGCATATTCCTGACTGCCCCCGCAGAATCGCGGTCCGGCCCTCTCGAATTCTGAACTCCCCTGGAAAGGATCACAAACGTGCAAAAGCTGCTGCCGATCCTGGTGGTTCTTCTGATCGCGATCCTCGCCGTCCCGGCGCTGGCCTCCGCCGGTGTGCCGGTCGAGGGCGACACCGTCGTGCAAATCCTGGTTGCGCTGGTCGTCATCTTGGTCGCCGCCAAGCTCGGCGGCGATGGCGCGGCGCGGCTCAAGCAGCCCGCCGTGCTCGGTGAGCTGGTGGCCGGGGTCCTGCTCGGTAATGCCGCGCTCATCGGCATCGGCTGGTTCGAGCCGATCCAGAATTACCACACGATCGAAATCCTCGCAGAAATCGGCGTGCTGCTCCTGTTGTTCGAAGTGGGGCTGGAATCCAACGTGGGCGACATGATGCGGGTCGGGATGTCCTCGTTTCTCGTCGCCGTTTTCGGCGTGATCGCGCCATTCTTCCTCGGTTGGGGAGTCGGCGCGTGGTTTTATCCCGAGGACTCCATCTACATGCACGTCTTCCTCGGCGCCACGCTCACCGCAACGTCCGTGGGGATCACCGCGCGCGTGCTGAAGGACTTAAACCGGCTGCAGGCGAACGAATCCCGCATTGTGCTTGGCGCGGCCGTGATCGATGATGTCCTCGGGCTCATCATCCTTGCCATCGTCACCGGCATTATCTCGGCGGCCAACGGCGGCGCGGAACTCAGTTCACTTGGCATTCTGTGGATCGTCGCCAAGGCGGTGCTGTTTTTGGGCGGCGCCATCATGCTGAGCCGGTTCATCTACCCGACACTCTTTAAGGTCGCCAATTACCTGCGTGTCCACGGCATGCTCTTAATCACCTCGCTGTCGACCTGTTTTGTCCTCTCGGCCCTGGCCGCGGTCGCCGGGCTCGCGCCGATCGTTGGCGCCTTCGCCGCCGGCCTCGTGCTCGACAACGTCTACTACCGCGATCTCCCGAACATGTCAAAGCACCGCCTCGAGGAACTCCTCGAGCCGATCGCCATGTTCCTCGTCCCCATCTTCTTTATCCACATGGGAATGATGGTCGACCTGACAACCTTCGGGCAGGCGTCAGTCCTCGGGTTCGCGGCGGTGCTGACGCTGGCGGCCATCCTCGGCAAACAAGTTTCCTCTCTTGGTGTCGTGATGAAGGACTGTAACCGGTGGATCGTCGGACTCGGCATGATCCCGCGCGGCGAAGTGGGACTGATCTTCGCCGCCATCGGGTTGCGGTTGACCGTGGGGACCGAGCGGATGGTCACCGACGAGGTCTATGCCGCGGTGGTCATCATGGTCATCGTGACCACCATGCTCACGCCGCCGCTTCTCACATGGGGATTCCGCCGGGCGGGGAAAAGCCAGCCCTGAGGAATCGGCAATCTTGTTCGACCGCCAAGTGCATGCGGCCTGTAGGACGTGGCACTTGTCCGCCACGGGTTAAGAGCGCGCCTGGCTATTTCCACCCAAACCGCATCTGCGACTTCTCGCGGTCAACGCGATAGACCGTGGCGACACTGTCGGTCTGACGGCTCACCTCGCGCCACCGGCGCAGGACACCGATTCCCAGCACCGTTTGCTCACACAGGTGGTAATCCGAGGAATAGAATTCGGCGGGGAAACTGAACAGCGAATCGGTTACCGTGTGGAGGACCTGCCGTTGAAGCCGCCACTCCGCCGCAGGATCGATCGCATCGTCCCCGGTGAGTATTCGGCCCTCGATGGTGACCCGGTCGAGCATGGGAATCAGAATCAGCCACTCATCGGTGGGCAGTAGCCCCCAGGGAGTAAAGGGCGGCTTCTCTGTCTCCCCGCCCCATCGGGTAAAGACGACCGGCCAGATGTAGGAGGAGATGGTCCCTTCACGGCCGTACTCTCTCGCGACTTTCGCCATGCACTTGGATATACCGGTGGACAACCCGAGATGTCTCGCCGGACCCTCTGAC
Organism: Candidatus Zixiibacteriota bacterium; assembly: GCA_040752075.1. GTDB lineage: Bacteria > Zixibacteria > MSB-5A5 > WJJR01 > WJJR01 > JBFMFQ01. The sequence continues at coordinate 2,793 of JBFMFQ010000246.1, forward strand.
TGAACGACCAGGAGCCCGGCCATGAGCAGAGGCAGAGTCACGGCGGCCAGCCGGTTTCCCACGACTCGGAATCCTGTCAACCGTTCACGAATCCAAAGTGCAAACCCGACAACACCCACCGCGACCGGCACCGCGAAGAGGGGAAACGGCACCGCAAAGAACCGAAGCCCCTTAAGCGGCCCGAATAACGAGTAGAACAAAAGCGGAATCCCGCACAACACCACCGCATGGAGCACGCTCCGCATCCGCGCCGAGCCGAGACGGCGACTAATGTGGGAGGGCGCCACGATTAGCCCCGCCCCCGCAGCAAGGCCCGCCGGCGCGGCGCCGAAGATCCAGAGGTAGTACCCAAAGATCGCGCTGGCCTCGAGCCCGCCCGCGCGTCCGTGACGAATGGCGTAGTCTTGGAGGTACTCCCAGTAGGGGGGATGCACGATGGCCGTCACTGCCGTAACCGAGACCGACAACAGGGCCACACCCGCGAGAAAGCGAACTCGCTCCCCCCATGGACGTGCAGACTCGATCACGCCCTCAATCAGGGCGATTGCCATCGCCGACGGCAAAATCCACTTGGGATCAACGAAACCCAAGAGCCCAAGGATCGGTCCCGTGACCCAGATTCGCCGCCAGCCGTATGTCGCCCAAAGCAGGCTTAGCATGGCGGCGGCCAACAGCGTTGGTCCCGCCTCGGCAATGAACTTCCCATAGAGGCTCGAGTAGGCCAGAAACGCGGCGACGAACCACCCTTCCAGCTTCCCAATCCGACGGTACACGCCGACGGCGACAATCAGAATCGAAGTCAGCCAGGCGAGTGTAGACAGGTACATGAAACCATTGCCGCCGAAAAGCAGATACGCTCCCCGCAACGGCAGGGCGTAGCCCAGCTTCATGGGACCGTACTTGACTCGACCCGGGGTGAAGGGCGCGGAAATGGCGTCCGGGATCGCGGCCTCACTCGAGTAGATCCCCTCATCCCAAAACCGGGGGAAAAACGTCCTCGGGTAATAGTCGATGACCTCCGCCACAGCAAGCAGGCAAACAGCGGCCATGGCCAGAACTGCCAGGCGCTCAAAGTTGAGCAGTTGCTCAACTCTCGAACTGATTTGCCGGCGAATGGGCATTCGGGCATCCCGCATGGGGGCTGAACGTGCCTTTCCGGGCAGGCGCCAAATCGCCCATGCCCGGGGCACAAACTTG
>JBFMFQ010000247.1:0-3945 GCA_040752075.1 Candidatus Zixiibacteriota bacterium
GCGCGGGGAGGGGCAGGTGGGATCTTGCACATCGGTCCCTCCAAAAAACACGATGTCGATCAGGAATTGAAGGTCGGTGGCGTCGATGGCGGTGGAGGCATCGATGTCTCCCGCAAACGAGCAGTCACATGCCCCGCCTGAGCCGCTGGCGCCATACCAGAAGCCGATCCCCATCTTGATGTTGCCGGCGCTCACCTCGCCCGCAACCGACTGCGCGACTGAGACACCCATCTTGATGTTTCCCGCCGTCAATTCGGTCTCGCCGCCGCCATTGATGGACAGCCAGTCGATCTTCAGGCCGGTGGCGGCCGCCGCCGCAGTGGGTTGCGGCGTGGAAGCGGGAATATCCGTGGTGCGCGCCGGTATCGATTCGATCTCAATCGGCTGCGAAAGGTCCGGAATGTTGGCGTCGTCGGTCCCCTTCGTCTGCTGCTGCGGAGCCGCCGCGGCGGTCGAGGGACGCTTCGCCGGCGATTTGGAGGGCGCGGCCAAGACGACGCTGCCAAGCAGGGCGGTCAGGACGAGGGCGAAGGTGGCGATTCTGAGTGTGCGCATCAATGTGACGTCCTCCAGTTATGACCAATATAATCCGACTTGAGCACTTGCCAACAGGCAAAAAGTGTCCTTTCGCGGTTAAAGCGGGCAGGGATCGCATGCCCCCGGGCCCGCAAAAAAGACGTAATCGATCCAGCCGGCCAGGTCCGTCGCGTCCGTCACCAGATCGCAATTGAAATCGTACCGGGTGGTCGGGCAGGCCGGATCCTGATCCTCCGGCCCGGCAAAAAACACGGCATCGATGATGAACGACAGATCGACCGCCGTCACGAGTCCGTCCGGTTCAGCGTCACCTTGATTCGGGCAGCCACAGGGAAGGGCCACGTACTTGGCGGTCATGATATCATAGTCATCGCCCGGTCCCCAGGAATCGCCGGTGACATACACGCTCAACTGGCCGTCCACATGGATCGCCCGGCCAACGTCATGCCAATCACCGGCGCCGTGGATGTACTTCACCCACCGAAGGTCGCCCCCCGCGCTGTACTTGATCGTGGTCAGGTCCCGGGACGCCAGCCAGGAGTGGCCGACAATGTACACGCTGCTGGCGGTATCGAGGTCCACGCCGTACCCGATGTCGTCCTGGTTATAGATGTTATCAACCCAACGCTGCCAGAGGATGTTTCCTGACGGGTCGTATTTGATTGCGAGGATGTCCAGGTTGACGCTGTTGGTGTCGTGTCCCGCGCCGACCACGATGATATTGTCGAATGGGTCGATCGCCAAGGCGTTGGCGTAGTCGTCATTGTCCGCCGCGCCGTTGAAGCGCCGTTCCCAGAGGAGAGTGCCGCTCGCGTCGTACTTCAACGTGGCCGCGTCATCACGCACCGTGTTGCTCCAGCTCCGCCCGGTGACGATTACATTCGCCGAGGCGTCCGTTGCGACCGCGACCCCCTTGTCGTGCACATTGCCGGGGCCGTTGTAACGGCGATTCCACTGCATGACGCCGCTGGAATTGTATTTGATCGTCAGGTAGTCAGTGAACGTGCCGATCCCGTTGCTCCGGCCGGTCACGTAGACATTGTCCGATCCATCAACATGGATGGCCTCCGCGCCGTCCAATGTGCTGCCCGTGCCGTTGTAGCGCCGTGTCCAGATCGTGTCCCCGGAGGGGTTGTACTTGATGGTGAGGTAGTCGTAACCCGAACCGGGCGAGTAACTCATCCCGGTGACAAGAATGTTGCCGGCGCCGTCCATCGCCATCGCCCACGCCGAATCGTTCTGGCTTCCGGGGCCGTTGTAACGCTTCTCCCAGAGCAGGTTGCCGCTGGGGTCGTACTTCAACGTCGTGTAATCGCTCAATGTCCCGCTGCCGGCGCTCACCCCGGTCACGTAGGAATTCCCGGCGGCATCCACCAGAATGGCGTAAGGCCGGTCGTTGCCGCTCGCCGGACCGTCGTAAGTCTCCGACCAAAGCAATGTCCCGTTCGGGTCGTACTTCAAGGTCACGAAATCAACATTTGTGCCGGTGTTCATCTGAAATCCGGCGACCAGGACATTGCCATCCGCATCGACCGCAATCGCGCGGCCGCCGTCGGTGCTGTCGCTCGACCCCAAGGCCGTCCGCACCCATGCCGTGTCCACGGCTTGGCCATACGCCATCTGACCGAAAAGACAGAACGCAACCACTCCCACCGGGAGCAAAGCTCTCCGCCACGATCTCATGTTCGGTTCCCTCCGTGTTAAAGTCGCGGGCAGTAAAACCGCGTCAGTATACCTGTGGAATCATACATCCGGATTCGGATTCTGGCAAGAGAGACCCCGGCGATTTCCGGAGCCCCACGGGGCCATCCGCCGCCGATTTGCCCCCGGAAAGGGGGTGCCCGACAAACCGGCAGGTAGGGTGAAGGAACCAATCCACCACGAATTGAGGCCGCCGGTCAATCTTATGAACACCATCCTCCTCGGATCCATGCCCGTTACGCTCGAGTCCCTCGACTCCTCCGGGCCAGCCGCCGAAATCGATCCCCTCATCACCCTGATCAATCAACGCATCAACCCCCCCACTCCGCTGACCGGCGCGCAGATCCACGTGCGCTCGATCCGTCTCGTGTCGGATGCCGTCAACGACCACGGCGGCCGCTTCCCGGCTGAAGAACACGACCGGCTCTGTGCCCTCCTCATTGACTCCCCGGTTCTGATCGGGCACGATCATTCACGCCTGCCGGTCGCCCGCAATTTCGCCGCCCGTGTCCAGACCATCGGCGACACGCAGTGGGTGCTGGTCTGGTTCTACTGGATGCGCGGCGAGACCGGAGACCGGCTGGCCGCCGACATCGATGGCGGCGTCATCAAAGAGGGATCTATCGGGTTTGAATTCCGGCGTCCCCAATGCTCGATCTGCTCGCAGGACATTCGACGCTGCGAACATATCCCCGGAATGCCGTACCGGGATGCCGAAGGAACTGAATCGGTCGCCCATTACGAATACCGTGAGATCACCCGCGTCCTCGAGACATCCCTGGTTTATCGCGGCGCGACACCAAACACGCGCATCGGGAGGGAAGCTCTGTTCTCCAAGAGTGAATTGCCGGTCCGCCCGCCACGGCCGGATCATGGCATCATCCTGAGTTGCACACGCCTGGGCGCGGGCCGCTTCCGCTGCGTGCTTGCCGAATGCGATCGGGAAGGGACTCCCACCGGATCCGAAGTCATTCTGATTGTCCCGACTTTCCGGCGCGTGGGTGATCGCGTGCGGCTCGCCCCTCACCGCGGTCCATCGCCCCCACCGGGACTTCCATGGAACCCACTCGACTTCCACTGCGGTCTGGCCCGCCGCCACACTCACATGAAGCAACAGCAGGTAAAATGAACCGTGCGCTGCGAACCCCGAGAGAAACCGGCTCGGGCGCCCTTTGGAACTGGCGCGGCCCGCTGATGCGAGCCGCCGCATTCCTGACCGCCATCGTCGCGGCCTATTACAGCACGGTGTACGGCATCCGGCTGACCATTAACGAAAAGGCCGACCGCCAGGTGGTCTCCCAAATCGATCAACGTCTTTTGGTCATTGAGACAATCCTGCGAACCGATGTGGCCTCGCGCGGCGACCTCGCCCGTTTCCGCGATGATGTGCAACAGCGGCTCACCCGGATTGAGACCCTTCTCGAACCGGAACCACGGAGTAACCGATGAACGAAACCGAATCGGCGTCAGTCCACAACAGCGTGAACGCCGACGCGACGCACTGGCAAATCCTCCGAACGGCGCTGTGCGAGCGCATCCGCTCCCGCTGGCGGGCGCTGGCGCGGCTCAGCCCGGACGCCGTTGACACGGATGACGTCGAATCGGCGCTCACCGCCGCCGACACCCCCGGTGCCCTGCTGCGTCTGATCGATCAGGTCGATCGCCGTCTCGATGCCGCCTTCGCGCCCCGATCCCGCCGCACCCGCG
>JBFMFQ010000248.1:0-3896 GCA_040752075.1 Candidatus Zixiibacteriota bacterium
TTGGGCGGGGACGAAGACACTGGGTCCCGGCTTTCGCCGGGATGACATGGGTCGATTTCCGGAATATGGGGGAATGTCATCGCGACGGCGGCCGGGATGCAGCGGCTCTTGTTGTGTTGCCGCGCGGGGAAAAGACCACGGGTCTGAAGACCCGCGGCGCCTGAGTACAATGTCCGAGTGGTCATGGTTATGCCCTCCCACCTGATTGTACACGCCGGGCGCGTTCGCGCCGACGCGATCCGACCACCGCGAGGACATACCCGGCGGCGAATCCAATGAGTGTGCAGAGCAAGACGAGAACAATCTGCGACATCTGCACACGCCAAAACAGAAAACGCAGGGCGACCACCTGCGTGTTCTGGGTCAGTATGATGAGAAACAGGATCGCGGCGACGATCAGGATGGCGGCGCGCAGCGAGGACATCCGTCACACTCCGGTGTGCTTAACGGATCGAGTCGAGATTCTGCATGAGCCATTTGCGGTCTTCTTCCTTGTCGATCTTCGATCCGACTTCGCGTGCCAGGGCGAGATACTGGTCGCGTTCGGCCTTGTGCCCGGCCAGCGCGGAGGCGCGTGCCACGGCCTCGTAGGCGAAGGCCAGATCGAAATCGCCGATGTTGTTCTCCTCGCAGATCGACAGGCAGCGCAGCGCGTGGTACTTCGCGGCCTCGGCGGAGCCGAGTTCGGCGTAGACGCGCGAAATCTGCCACTCGCCGCGCGCGAGATTGACCGGAGTGCCGACTTTGCCCCAGTGAAAACGCGAGGCATGCGCCGCATGGACCATTTCGTCGTCTTCCTCGGTCGTCCGCTCGTCTTTTTCCATCAGGGTCCAGACATGGTTAAAGCAGTCGCGGGCGAACTTGCGGTGCATTTCCTCTTCGCTGTAGGTGGATTCATCGGTCATCGGGCGGTCGCTCCTCTGGGTGTTCATCACGTCGGTCATGTCGTCTCCGGTTCTGCGCGTCGCGAATTCAAACTACTGGCCGAGCAGGTTTTTGGCTTCCTCCACGGCGCTGATCTCTTCCATGTAAATGTGCATGAGGGTGTGCATGTAGACCGGGTGCGCCTTGATCAACGGGATGATCTTCTCGTAGGTCTGCGCCGCGACGGTTTCGGTCTTGAGCGCCTCCTTGAGCATTTCGACGTGGTCTTCGGTGTGCACGATTTCCTTTGGGTCGCGTTCGGTGGCCGCCACCCCGCCGAGCAGGGCGATGATGTCCCGAACTTTGGCCGCATGGCCGATGGATTCGGACGCCTCTTCCTCGAAATGGCCCTTCAAGGTCAGGCTTTCGAGCCCCTTCACATAGGCAGCGTAGTGGGCATACATGGCGTACGCGCGCAATTCCCAGCCCAGCGCCCTGTTGAGCGCGGCCACGACTTTCTTTTTGTCTTTAATATCGATCATGGTCGTTTCCTCCAATGGCGGGCGGGCATTGTGTGTCCCGCCGCGCCGTCATGGTATCACTTTCGCAAGAACTCCAACATCAACCGGGCGCCGTACCCGCTGGCGCCCTTCGGGCAATATGTGCTGCCTTGTTTATCCAAGTCCACCCCGGCGATGTCCAGGTGAACCCAGGGGAAACCGCCGGTGAATTTCTTCAAAAACCGCGCGGCGATCGGCCCGCCGCCGTAGCGTCCGCCCGAGTTCATCATATCCGCGACGACCGACTTAATTTTGTCATCGTACTCGGAGTAAAGCGGCATGCGCCAGACCTTCTCCCCTGTTTCCCCGGCGGCCCTCTCGAAGGCGCGGGCGTGGGCATCGGATTCGGTGAAGACCGCGCCGCAGACATCGCCCAGCGCCACGGCGATCGCGCCGGTCAGGGTCGCGCAGTCGATGATCAGTTTCGGGTTGAAACGCTGGGCATAGGTCAGGGCATCGGCGAGGATCATGCGGCCTTCGGCATCGGTCGAGATGATCTCGACGGTGAGCCCGGAGAGAGTTTTGACCACATCCCCTGGACGGTACGCGGTCCCGGAGGGCATGTTCTCGACCAGCGGTGCGAGGGCAATCAGGTTATGCGGGAGCTTGAGCTTGGCGGCGGCGCAGATCGATGCGAGCATGACCGCCGAGCCCATCATGTCGCCGCGCATTTCCCACATGTCGGCGGACGGCTTGATGGAGATGCCGCCGGTGTCGAAGGTCACGCCCTTGCCCACGAGGGCATAGTCCACGACTTTCGCCTGGCGCTTGCGGCCGAGGTAGGTCGCGATCAGGAATCGGGGTGTGTTCGCCGATCCGCCGCCGACCGCCATCACGGCACCCATTCCGGCGCGGATGATTTCGCGCGGCCCGAGAACCTGCAGTTTCACCCCGGCCTCATCGCACCACTTGGCGGCGATCTTGGCATAATTCTCGGGGGTGAGATCATTGGCGGGCGTGTTCACCAGGTCGCGGACACGGCTGGTCGCCTCGGCGAGGATGATGCCGGTGGTGACACCCTTGGCGACCGTGCGCCGTCGGGCCGCCGCCGGCTCCCAAAGAGTCAGGGATTCGACCTGGGGGGTGAGCGGGGTCTTGTCGAACTGGTAGGTCGAAAAGAGGTAGTTGGCGAGGATGGCGCCGACCGTGGCGGCCTCGGGGGTCGCGGCGGCATCACCGCCGGCGGGCAGCGCGGCGGCCACATGCTTGACTCTTTCGGTCCGTGCAGCCTTGATCAGGGAACCATAGGCGCGGCGAATCGACTCCGGGTCCATCCGTGATTTCTTGCCCAGACCGATCAGGAATGCCGAGGAACCGTCGGCCGCGGTCACAAACGCCGATTTCCCCTGCCTGCCGTCGAAGGGTGTATGCTCCCAGCGCGCGCGAATCGCATCGGCCAGCGGGCGGTCCAGTTCGCGAACCCATGGGGGCAGCGCGGCGGGTTTCTCATTGACGAAGATGGCAATCGGAGCCTTGGCGGCGATTTCCGCCGGCTTATTCCCTGTCACTTCGATGCGCAACGCCATAGTCACCATCCTTGTTGAAACAGGCCTGCAATCAACGACATAGCCCCCAGGCCGCCAAGGGCTTTTTGACGCTTCGAGTCAGGTTCCCTGCTCGCCCAGTCGCGGCACGGGACGAAATAACGCAGCGAGGGTGCCGAATCCGTAGGCCGCGTGGAACAACACAAACCACAGCGGCAGGATTAGAACAGCCCAGAGTTCATGATCGGCGGTGGCGCGCGCGATCGAGGCGATCAGCGCGAGAGCCGCATAGACCGCAGCGAGCCCGGCCGCGATTGTCAAAGCGGGCTTCCACAGGAGTCCGGCGCCAAGCAAGGCAAGACCTGTTACCACGGCGGCAAACGGCGCCCAATGGTACCATCGGGCCGTGTGGCGTCCCAATCGGCGACTCCACACTGTCCATGCGCCATTGCCCCAGCCGCGTCGCAGCAACCCTCCCAGCGTTGCGGGCGCCAGGTACTCCGCCTCGGCATCAATCAAGCGGCACCGGATTCCGGCCTCCCTGAGGCGTTCGAACAGATCATTGTCCTGATTGCGCCCCAGCCGCTCGTCAATGCCACCCACCCGCATCAATTGCTCGCGATCGAAGAGCGCGTAGTTGACAATTTCCACCCACCCTGGAGTGCGGGCGTATCGCCAGACCGCCATGCCTGTTCCGAATCGCGACCTCAGGAGGAGGGCATTCAGACGGCCGACCAGACCCCGGCCGCGAACGATTACCCGTCCGCCGGCGGCGATTGCCCCCCAAGAGCGGTGCGCGTCGACGGCGTTTTCGACGTACTCGGGTGATAAACGGCAGTGACCCGAAATCCAAAGGACTTTCGGAGCGGTGGTGGCACGGCATGCCAGGTTGACCGCCGCCGAGGTGGTGCGGCGTGGATTGCGCAGAACGCTAATATTCAGGCCAATTGCCCGCGCCCGATCAAGGCAAGTCTCCCAATGATCCCTC
>JBFMFQ010000249.1:0-3863 GCA_040752075.1 Candidatus Zixiibacteriota bacterium
CCGGCCTGGCAAAAAGGGTTCTTTCGGGTCGGCTACTTCAGCAGTGCCATCCGCTTCGCTTCCGTGCCCTGACCGTCGATTTGCAGGCGGTAGATGTAGATGCCGGAGGCGAGCGAGCGGCGCTGGTCATCGGCACCGTCCCAGGCGATCTCGTGGCGGCCCGGCTCGAGCGTGCGATTGACCAGTGTTCGGATCCGCCGTCCGAGAACATCGAAGATGTCGAGGCGCACGTGCCGTGGACCCGCGGCGGTCAAACTGAATGGGATGATGGTCCCGGCGTTGAATGGATTGGGGTAGTTCTGCGCGAGCGAGTAGGATTTCGGCGGGGTGACGCCGGTCACGTAATCGCCGGGATCATCGAACACACCGGTGCCGGGGTCGGTGTCGAGCCAGTCGATGATGCGCTGGAGCAGGATGTGGCGCTGAGTGCCCGGATTTTGAACAGCGGTCTGCACTCCCTCGAATCCGAAGGCGAAGAAGACCGCGCGGTAGTTGTCTTCCACGTGCACGCCAGCCGCCGAACCGGTGGCTGACCAGTTGTAGCACTTGATCGCGTTGCCGCCGGTCACCAAACGAAGAGAATCCACCGACGTCTGATTCGGCGCCCCGCCCGCGGCGCCGAGATTGAGGACCAACCCGTTGGAGATGGGATCCGCAACGATGGGATTCACGATTTTGAAGCCGGCATAATTCCCGCCGAACCGCACGCCGAGATAGTCGCGCAGGAAGGTCGAGTCGGCGCGCCCGGCGAGGTTCGCGGCGATGTCCTGCCCGGTCAGGAAGAGATTCCCGCCCGCATCCAGAAAGTCGCTCATGACGGTCACGCTTTGCGCGAGGGGATGGGTTGTGTTTGCATCCCCCGTGAACCACACGACCACCGGGTAGGTGAGCAGTGTGTCGAGGGGTGGGATGCCACGGACGTTGACATCCCAATGGGCATAGATCTGCGACAGGCTGTCGAACGAGTCGAAATACCAGGTCTCGATGAACTGCGGATCGGCACGGTCATCATCGACGATCAGAAACCGCGGGCGTCCCACGGGAATCGTTACCTGGTCCGTCCAGACAGACGACCCTGTGGTGGTGGTGATGGTGAACGTCACGGGCTGCGATGCGAATCCCACCGGCACGGCGAATTCAAAGGGATCGGAGCCGTTGCTGGTTGTTTCGCCGGTGGCGATGCTGGCGATCTGGTACGAGTCGTCGCTCACCGTGAGCCCCGCGTCGTTGGCAACACTCACGGTCACGTTGTTGGCAGGGAGCATGCCATCCCAGACATCGAGGATCAACTGGAAGGTTTCGCCTTCCTCGAACGATCCATCGCCGTCGCCCGCCGGATCACTGAACGCATAATTCGAGGTTTCGAGGAAGGGCCGGGAGAAGGTGACATCGAAATTGGCGGTCATCACCGAGTCGGCGGCGGATAGGTTCCAGACCGCGACCTGGGTGGCAGTGCCGTTGTAGTCTTTCGTCGACGGGTAGCTCAGTTGATCAAACCCGGCCGAGTCGGAGTACCAGGGATCAAAAGCATCCCCTTCTCCCTCGTTCTTTTCCAGCTGAAACTTGCCGTCGGCCTGCTCAACCGCGACCCACATGTGCGGGGTCGGCGGATCGATGCCCTCAATCCACTGGTTGCGGTTGCCCAGGGCCAAGCTGCTCATCGCTTCATCAACATGATAGATGACCAGACCTTTTCCGGGTATGTACTGATCGAATCCCATTCGCTGGCGGTTCTCGACCAGGAAATACTGAGATCCCGGCAGGCCATTGGCCCACAGCTTAAAGATAGTCGGCGTGTGTTCGATGGCGGGAATGGACGTTCCGACGGTGTTGCTTGCGATTGTGGTTGGTGTCACCAGACCAAGTCTGGTTTTGCACCAGGCGTCCAGATGGGCCGGCTTGGAACCGGCTTCGGGCGAGCCAAGCCAATTGCCGAGAGACATGAGCGACCATCTGCCAATACCAGATGAAAGCAGATCGCCGCAGACATCCGGGTCGGCGCAGTTGTCGAGATCATACAGGTCCGGCAGTTCGAGGATGTGTCCCCACTCGTGAACGAACACCCCGATGCTATTGACCGTGCCCCCGGCATGCTCTTCGGGCTGGATGGTGAATTCACTGATCGTTTTGCCGTCGTAAAAGCGCTCGTTCGGGATTTGCCACTTATGCGAGTGGACGTCGGTGGAGTCCCCGGTTTCCTCCCCGCCGGGACCCGCGACGACTACCATGACGCCATCGACATAGCCATCGTCGTTGTTGTCGAACAGCGAGAAATCGAATCCGGCCGCCTCGGCGGCATCGACGGCCGCTTCGACCAGGCCCCGGGTGTCCTGCGGGTAGGGACCGCCGGTACCAAACGACTCGTTCATGTAGTAGTCGTAGGTGTTTGGGAGCCGGTGCCAGCCGCTCACCACACCGATGACATTGAGCTGGCCGTAGGAAACCTCGGAATAGTAGTTCTTGAACGATCCGGTCGGATTCAGGTTGTCGCTGAACAGGAGGTTCTGAAACGTCGTTACGGTGGTGTTTGTTCCTGACGCGGCCTGATTGTCGGTGAAATCGACCAGAATGCACGGGACGTAGTAATCGACCATCGTCCCGGCGGCCAGCCGATCCTTCCGAAGTCCGCCATGACCGGGGGTGCACACACCCTTCTCCTGCGCCTGCTGGCGCAGCCGGACGTAGGTTTCGAGCCGTCCCAGTTCTTTCAGGTCCTCCAACAGCCCAGGGCGCGGCGCGACCGCGAGGGCGGGGGATTGGCCGAATAGCAGGAAGATCGCAAGGGCGATCAGGACGGCCGCCTGCGTGTGACGGGGAAGTCGTCGGTTCATCATCTTGGTCTCACTCTACCGGACCAGGACCATTTTCCGGGTGTAGGAGTGTTCGCCTGCGGTCAGCCGATAGAAATAGACCCCGGAAGAGACCGTCCGCCGGTCGCGGTCGGTGCCATTCCATGACACCGAGTTGGCGCCCGCCGGGTTCCATTCGTCGACGAGGGTGGTCACGTGTTGCCCGAGCAGATTGTAGACATCCAGGCGCACGTGCGCATCGCGTGGGAGCGTGTATGAGATCACCGTTTCGGGATTAAACGGGTTCGGGTAATTCTGGGCGAGATACGCGGTGGGCAGAAGTCCGCCGCCGGCGCCGCCATCGCCGACATCGGTGTAGCCCGCGTAGCGGCGCCGGGCGTCAGCCGCGATGCGCGCGAAGTCCTCGGGATTGTCGGCGAGGATGAATGCCACGGCCATGCGGAAGTGGCCGTTTGGCGAGAGGTCAACCGCCGCGGATGTGGCAATGGCGAACCGGTCCGCCTCACCCACGGGCGTGGCCTCCCAGCCCGACTGCATCGCCGCGAGCTTCTCCCCTGCGGTCGGGACGTACTTTCCGCCGGCGGGGTTTTCGAAAGTGGACAGTCCGGCCAAGTTGCCGGTCAGGTCGATTATTCCCGCTACAGCGGTTCCGCCTTCTTCTGCCTGATACCATCCCGAAAGTCCCGGATCGATCACCAGGTTGTCGCTTAAGCCGCCGAGCTGCGGGAAATCAATGTCCACGAGGAGACCCACGCGCACGCCGCTTAAGTTGGCGGCGGTGCGGTTGCGGACCGTCCATTCGAGGGCGATGAATCTCTGGTTTTCCGGTTCGGGGTAGGCATAGGCGGCTTGTTCAACCGTCACGCCGATGGGATTGCCTGCGCGGCTGTCATCCCAGCCGGCGAGGGACGTGATTACCTCCTGATCGGACGTCAACTGCGAGACCGGATCAATGGGAGAGAAGTCGAAGCGCACACCGGTCGGCGCCCGGCAGGCATCGACCAGTTTGCCATCCTGGGTGCTGATCAACAGAGATGCTTCGTGGAGAATGTT
>JBFMFQ010000025.1:0-24536 GCA_040752075.1 Candidatus Zixiibacteriota bacterium
TGCCAGGAGACCGTGGCCGGCGCCTGCATCAACTGCGACACGACCTCCTATTGCGAACCCGACAACCCGCGCATCACGATCCTGACCAATCCCACTTGCGTCCGCTGGGACCATGATTTCGAGCTTTGCGCGAAGGTCATCGACTCGGACACCCCTCCCGAGTCGCTGACGGTGAAACTCTTCTACCGGCTCGAAACCAACGTCGCCTACACCGAACTCCTCCTGGGAATGGAGAATGACAGCGTCTGGTGCGGGACCATCCCCGGATCGGTCATCGATTGCGACGACGACACCATTTACGCCTACGTGACCGCCTCGGACGACCGCGTGACCGTGACCAGCCCCGCAGGCGCGCCGACCACGGTGCTCAAAATCCCCGTTTGTCCGAACCTCCCGCCCCTGTGCGAGGACCCGTCGGACACGACGATTGTCTTCTGCGAGGGTGAGGAAGTCTGCCTGCCGGTGGGTTGCAGCGATCCGGACGGCAACCTCCTGGGCGGCCCGGTCCAGGTCTTCGGCCCCGGCGCCATCGCCAACGGCCTCTGGTGCTATTCGCCGAAGATTTCCGAGAAAGTCCTGGTGGGATTCGTCTGCAACGATTCCTGCGGGATCAAGGATTGCGAAGCCGACTTCGAAGTCACCTTCGTGCTGAACGAAGCGCCGGTCTGCTCGCTGACCACCACCCCCGTCCCGCCGGTGTGCGTGCCGCCGGTCCACATACTGAACTATGTGAGCGTCGATCCCAACGGCGATCCGCTCGATTGCACGAACACCAACCCGAACGCGACCCTCGACAACGGCGTCTGGCAGTATTCGCCGGCGCCGGGCGAAACCGTGTTCGACACCATCCGCTGCGAGGATCCCTGCGGCAACATCTGCGAGATCCCGATCGAGATCACCTTCCCGAATCCGCAGCCGGTCACTTGCGATTTCTCAGGCAAGGACACGACCATCGAACTCTGCGTCGCGGCCCCGGATTCCATCGCGATCTCCTCGTCAATCTCGACCCAGTGCTCGATCGTCAGCGGGCCGGGCGTGATCCGCAACGGCTACTGGGTCTACACCCCGACCGGCGACCAGACCGTGATCGTGGACTTCCAGTGCATCGGCGTCTGCGACACCTGCGAGGGACGCTTCACGGTCCACTATGAAATCAACGAACCGCCGGTGTGCGAAGCGCGCGCCGACACCTCGATCTTCCTCTGCGAGCCGGGCGAAATCTGCATCCCGATCTACGGCACCGATCCGGACGGCAACCTCGTCAGTTGCGACGTGGTGAGCACCTCGGTGATCGGACGAATCCAGACCACCCCGGTCCCGCAGTGGTGCTACCAGGCGACCACGGATGAAATCCTCTCCGTTGTCACTCGATGCGTGGATGAATGCGGCGCCGAATGCCTCGACACTTTCCAGGTCACCATCGATGTGAACGAGGCGCCGGTCTGCGAAGCGCACAACGACACAACCATCTTCCTGTGTGAACCCGCGCAGGTGTGCATCGATCTGAAGGCGACCGACGCCGACGGCAATCTCTCGCACTGCTACCCGGCCGGAACCCTCCATGACGAGGGACGCACCATCGAAGCTTGGTGCTTCTATGCCGAGCACGACACCACGGTTCTGGCCGTGGGGCGCTGTGTGGACGCCTGCGGCGCCTTCTGCGAGGACACCTTCCGCGTCACCTTCGTCCTCAACGACGCGCCCGAGTGCACGCTGCCCAAGGACACGGCGATCTTCCTTTGCGAAATCGCCCCGGTCAGCCTCCCGGCCTTTGCCGTGGACGCCAACGGCAATCTCGACCGCTGCTACATCGTGGAAGGCCCCGGTGTCCTCGAAAACGGCTACTGGACCTACACCCCAAGCGGCGACGAGACCGTCACCGTCATCGTGGCGTGCGAGGATTCCTGCAAGGCCCAATGCCGCGGCGTCTTCACGGTGACATTCAACGTGAACGAGCCCCCGAGTTGTGAGGCGCGCGCCGACACCTCGATCTTCCTGTGCCAGCCGGCCGAGATCTGCATCCCGATCTACGGTTTCGATCCCGACGGCAATCTCGACAAGTGCGAGGTCGTCAGCACCTCCGTGGTCGGACGCATGCAAACCATCCCCGGCCCGCAATGGTGCTACCAGGCCACCGTCGATGAAATCCTCTCGGTGGTGACACGGTGCGTGGATTCCTGCGGCGCCGAGTGCGTGGACACCTTCCAGGTGACCATTGACGTGAACGAGGCACCGGTGTGCGAAAAGCAGGCGGATACAAGCATCTTCCTGTGCCAGCCGCAGACGGTGTGCATCCCGCTCGGCGCGACGGACACCGACGGAAACTTCCTGTATTGCTATGGAATCGGCCCGGCCGGCGCCCGCACCGAAGGTGACCCAAACCAGTACTGCTTCTTCGCGGATCGCGACACGACGTTCTGGGCGCACTTCGTTTGCATTGACCAGTGCCAGGCCGCCTGCGAAGACTCCTTCCAGGTCACCGTGGAACTGAATGACGAGCCGGTTTGCGTGCTGCCGTCGGATACGACCATCTACCTCTGCGAAGCCGACACCGTGAAACTGCCGCTCTTCGCGACCGACGAAAATGGCAACCTGGATTCCTGCCGCCTGGTCGAAGGGCCGGGTGAGCTCGTTGACGGTCACTGGGTGTTCTATCCGACGCACGACGGCAAGGCGAATGTTGTGATCGCCTGTATTGATTCCTGCGGCGCCGAGTGCCGGGGCGCGTTCTCGGTGACCTTTGACATTAATGAGAAACCTGTCTGCGAGGTGCCCACCGGCGAACTCTACTTCTTCCTGTGCGAGCCCCAGGAAATCTGCTTCCCGGTGTCCTGCACCGACGCCGACGGCAATCTGATGGAAGGCTCGCCGGCGATTTCCTCCGGTCCGGGGGCGATCGCCAACGGCCAGTGGTGCTACACCCCGCCGAACCGTGACACCATCGTCGTTGTCGGCATCCTCTGCACCGACAGTTGCGGCGAGACCAGCGAGTGCTTCTTCACCGTGAAGTTCGATGTGAATGAACCGCCGGTCTGTCAGACACCGAATGACACCACGATCTTCCTGTGCGAACCGGGACTGGTGTGCATCCCGTTGTCAGCGACCGACGCGGACAACAATTTCGCCTATTGCTATGGCGGCTTGCCGGATCCGGGACGCACCGAAAGCGGCTCTGAGTGGTGCTACTACGCGGATCGTGACACAACCGTCTGGGCGTACCAAACCTGCGTCGACCAGTGCGGCGCCACCTGCATCGACTCGTTCCAGGTCACCTTTGACCTGAACGAGGGACCGGCCTGCACCGTGCCGAACGACACCTCTTACCTGCTGTGCGACACGGCCACCATCTGCTTCGATTGGCAGGCCATCGACCCGGATGGCAACATGACCGTCGGCGTCGCCATCCTTCAGGAGATCACCCCGACCGCCTTCGCGGTGCCCGACACATTCGCGGGTAGCTTCTGCCAATTCTTCGATAAGTCTGGACTGTGGATGCTCACCATTTACTCGCAGGACTCATGCGGTGAGATCTGCGCCGACACCATGCGCTTCGATGTCACCGTTCAGGATCCGCCGGTTTGCCATGTGCCGGCCGATCTCGATACGATCCTCTGCGAGCCCGGCACCATCCGCCTGCCGTACGAGCCCGTCGGCGACACCTGCTACATCGTGTCCGGCCCCGGCAAACTGATCGAGGGTGTTTGGGTCTATGACGTAACCGATGACATCAAGTCGGAAGTCGTGATCCGTTGCGAGAACGAATGCGGAACCTGCGAGGACACCTTCCAGGTCGAAATCCGCATCAACGAAGCGCCGATCTGCGACGCCGGACCGGACACGACGATCTTCCTGTGCGATACGGCGACCGTCTGCTTTGACTTCCTCGCCACCGATCCCGACGGCAACATGAAATTCGGGGTTGCCGTCTTCGCCCCGGTCGACCCGGTCGCCAATGCGGTTCCGGATACCTTCGCGGGAACCTTCTGCATACCATTTGATAAATCCGGGCACTGGAGATTGACCCTGTACGTCGATGACTCCTGCGGTCTGATCTGCCAGGATACCGCGGACATCTTCGTGACCGTCCAGCGGCCGCCGGTCTGCTACGCGCCCGCGGACATCGATACCATCCTTTGCCAGCCCGGTTCGATCCGGCTGCCGTATGAGTCCACCGGCGACACCTGCTATGTGGTGTCCGGCCCGGGCAAACTCGAAGACAACGCCTGGGTCTACGACGCGACGGAGAACGTCAAATCGGATGTCATCGTGCGCTGTGAGAACGACTGCGGCTTCTGCGAGGACACCTTCAGCGTCGAGATTCGGCTGAACGAAGCGCCAATCTGTTCACTGCCGAACGACACCACGTACTATTTCTGCGACCCGGACACGCTGTGCCTGCCGTTTGAGATCCTGGAACCGGACGGTAATCTTGCCTTCGGCGTCGTCGTTTTGCAGCCGATTGCTCCGCAAGCCAATGCCAAGCCGGACACATTTACCGGGGAACTCTGTATTCCGGTGCTGTCCGACGGACGGTTCAGGCTCACGGCCTACGCCATCGACTCCTGCGGCGTGGAATGTGTGGATACGGCGTTCTTCGACGTCTTCGTGAATTCGCCGCCGGTCTGCAACATTCCGGAGCTCGGCCCGCCGATCCCGGCCTGCGTGCCCGACACCTTTGTCTACCCGCTGTCCCCGAGCGACATTGACGGTGATTCCGTCTATTGCGTGATCGTGGACGGCCCGGGCGAGATCGTCGACGGCGCGTGGGTTTACGATGTCATCGGCGGCGAGACGATTGCCGTCACGATCCGCTGCTACGATGTCCCGTGCGGCGACTCGTGCGAATCGTCGTTCGAACTGACATTCCCGAACCCGAACCCGGCGGTCTGCAACGTCCCGAACGACACCCTATTGGAGATCTGCCAGATCGACTCGATCTTCATCCCGGTGCTGGCCACCGGCGAGTGCGAGGTGACCAGCGATCACGGGTTCCTCGATGGCGGGTACTGGCGCTACTATGCCTCCGTCGACGAGGCGTTCTGGGTCGTGATCGAGTGCCGCGATGCCTGCGATTCGACCTGCGTGGATTCGTTCCATGTTCGAATTGACATCAACGAAACGCCGGTCTGCAAGACTTGGAACGACACGACCATCTACATCTGCGACACGGCGACCATCTGCATCCCGTTCCACTCGACCGACGCCGACAGCAATCTGCAGCGCTGCGTCATCGACGTGTGGGAAAACGAAGGCGATAAGCGCTTCGGGGAAATGACCGGAGAGGTCTGCATCTTCGCCTACAAGGACGAGTGGTACACCGCCGTGGTCACCTGCCGCGACACCTGCGGCAACATCTGCGCCGACACGGTCCAGATCTACGTGGTGGCCAACAAGCCGCCGGTCATCACCTGCCCGCCGCCGCTCGTCTTCGAGTGCGACCTGGTCGGCGACTTCGGCCTGGCCACCGCCGTGGATCCCGAGGGCGGCCCGATCGGCCTCACCTTTGATCAGGACTCAATTCCCGGTGAGTGCCCGCAGGCCTACACCCTGATCCGGACCTGGATCGCCACGGATTCCTGCGGCGTCGCCGACACCTGTGAGCAAGTCATCGAGGTGAAGGACACGACCCCGCCCGCCCTGCTTTGTGACCAGAGCGGGACAGTTGATCGCGTCTCCCGTTACCGTGTTCTCGGCAGTGACCCGGACACCTGCCAGGCGAGCAACGTGAGCGATCACTTCACGCTCGTTTTCGACAGCGTCGTTTACGACAACCTTTTCGATCGCTCGACCTGGTATTACAACCTGACTTGGGATGGGGTGCCTCCCGGATTGAGCCATCTCACGATTCAGTTGTGCGAGGAAATCGACAGCAGTGACGTCATCTCCTCCAGCCCGTCGGGCGCCAATGTGGGCAAGGACGGCTCGACCGATCTCTGGGGCATCAAGTGGACGCCGGCCAACTTCCCGGCCAACACGCCGGTGCCCTTCAGCTTTACGCTGAATGACCAGTACGCGATCGGTCCGACCGTATTTGTTCCGAAGGCCGGTCAAAACGCGGACATCGTGGGCATCTGCGGCCCGAGCTGCGACACGTTTCCCGGCGGACCGGATCCGGAGCCGCCGCCGCCGGTCAGCTGCACCGACACGCTCGACATCGAGCCGCCGCCGGCGATCGACAATTGCGACCCGAACCCGGTCGTGACCGAAATCGACCGTGATACCATCCCGGGTCAGTGCGCCTACGCGTACTTCCTCACCGTCACCTGGGAAGCCGTTGATGCGTGCGGCAACGCCGACACCTGCTCGCGCACGTTCGAAGTTCGCGACACCACGGCGCCGGTCATCGCCTGCCCGGCCGACACGATCAAGCATGCCTGCGACACGGAAATCAAACTCGTGCCGCCGACGGCGGAAGACAATTGCGATCCCGAGCCGCTCGTGACCCTGCTCTACGACAGCACCTTCTACAACACCGAAGTGTGCACGTACACATACACACGCCTCGTGGCCTGGGTGGCCACGGACGATTGCGGCAACGCCGACACCTGTGTCCAGGTCATTCAGACCTATGATGACCAGGAGCCGGTTTGCACCGTCCCGTCCGACACCACCTTCTTCATCTGTCAGCCCGGAGAGCAGATCTGCCTGCCGGTTACGGCCGAAGACAACTGCGACGACTCAGTTCTCTGTGTCTCGAGCGTGACCTCCAGCAAGCTCTCCGAGCCGGTCGCGATCGGCATTCTCGATGGTCTGTGGTGCTGGACCGCCGAAGAGACCGACGAATTGACCGTGGCCGTGACCTGCGTGGATCACTGCGGCAACACATGCACACGCACGTTCCTCGTGTCGATCACGGTTAACACCCCGCCGGTCTGTGAGGGTCCGGAAGACACGACGATCGTGCTCTGTCAACCAGCGGAAATCTGCCTCCCGATATCGGCGACCGATGTCGACGGCAATTTCTACGGCTGCTTCCTCTTCACCCCGGATCAGGGCGAAGACAGAAGCACCGGCGGCGAACTGCCGGTTGATGAGTGGTGCTATTACGCCACCGGCGACACCTCGATCACCGTGTACTTCGTTTGCGTGGACTCCTGCAAGACCCGCTGCGTCGATTCGTTCAAGGTCGACATCAGCGTGAACGAAGGCCCCGTCTGCCAGGTGCCGAACGACACGTCGATCTTCCTGTGCGACACCGCCACGATCTGCCTACCGTACGGCGGGACCGATCCGGACGGCACCGCGCCCCGCTGCTACGTGGTGGGCGATGAGCAGCGCGCGCAGGGCGGCGACGAGTGGTGCTGGTTCGCCGACCGCGACACCGTGCTGGATGTCGTCATCCGCTGCGAGGACGACTGCGGCGCGTTCTGCGAGGACACCTTCCGGGTGTCCATCGACATGAACGAGGCCCCGGTCTGCATCACGCCGAATGACACGACCATCTTCCTCTGCGAGGCGCAGGAACTCTGTTTCCCGATCTCCGGCGCCGACGCGGACGGCAACCTTGAGTTCTGCGGCGGGAGCTTCGGCGGGTCACACCGCACCAGCGGCCTCGAGCCGGGCGGACAGTTCTGCTATTACCCGGCGCAGGACACATCGTTTACCGTCTACACCTACTGCGTGGACAGCTGCGGAGCGGTCTGCGAGGACAGTTTCAAAGTGGATGTCCGCTTCAACCGCCCGCCGGTCTGCGGCCTGCCGAACGACACGTCGCTCTTCTTGTGCGACACGATGACGTTCTGCATTCCGTACTTCTTCGACGATCCGGATGGCAATCTGTATGGCGGAAGCGAAGACCGGTCCGGCATTACGGTCTCGCGCAGCGGAGCCGTCGAGCGCACCGCCAACGGGCTGGAATCCGACACCATTTGCATCCCGTTGTATGAGTCCGATGTCTGGACTGTCATTCTCATCGTCACGGATTCCTGCGGCGCGCTCTGCAGCGACACGATGACCATCAATGTCCAGCTCAACGAGCCGCCGGTCTGCGAGTTCCCGTCCGACACCTCGCTCTTCGTTTGCGAGGAGGGCCGGATCACGCTGCCGTTTGAGACGACCGGCGACACCTGCCTGGTCACCGAGGGCCCGGGCTGGATCGAGGACGCCACGTGGAATTACAACGCCACACACGACACGTCATTTGCCGTGTCGATCCGCTGCGAGGATTCCTGCGGCGCCTACTGCGAGGGCAAGTTCACGGTGACGATCGACGTCAACACGCCGCCGGTCGTGATTCCGCTGCCCGACCAGGAGTTCAAGCTCTGCGAGGCCGACACGATCTGCATCGGTCCGTGGCCCAAGATCGACGAGGATGACAACTGGGTCCGCAACTTCGCGCCCTTTGGATTCCTCGACGCGCCCTTCGTGTGCTTCGTGCCGGATACCGCGGGCATCTACACGGTCATCCTCTGCATCGAAGACGAGTGCGGCGCGGTGGCCTGCGACACGGTCCTGGTCAAAGTCACCTTCAACCAGCCGCCGGTCTGCGAGGCGCCGAAGGACACCACGATCTTCCTCTGCGCACCGGAACGCGTCTGCCTCCCGATCAATTCCAGCGATCCGGACGGCGACTTTACCTTCTGCAAGACCTACATCGGCCCGCCCGATGCGCGCATCGAGGGCGAGGGATGCAAGGGCGATTGTCCGAAGGATCTCTGGTGCTACACACCGCAGGGTGACGAGGTGGTCCATGTCCTCGTGGTCTGCACCGATTCCTGCGGCAATTACTGCGAGGCCGAGTTCACCGTGACCTTCGTCATCAACGACGAGCCGGTCTGCGACCTCCCGGGGGACACCACAATCTTCCTCTGCGAGGAAGGCGAGGTGTCCCTGCCGGTCAGCGCGATCGACCTCGACGGCAACTTGAAGGAATGCCGCGTGGTTGAAGGCGGTGGCGCGATTGTCGACGGTTTCTGGGTTTACTATGCGTCGGTTGCGGAAACCCTGAGCGTGGTCGTGGCCTGCGAGGATTCCTGCGGGGCCGAGTGCCGCGGTCAGTTCGAAGTCATCTTCGAAGCGAACCAGCCGCCCATCTGCGAGTTCGGTGAAGTTTCGCCGCCGCAGTGCGTGCCCGCCCAGTTGGTCGTGCCGATCTTCTCGACCGATCCGGAGGGCGGCACGGTGGTCTGTTCGCTGGTCGACGGTCCCGGCGAGGTAATCGACAACGTCTGGCAATGGGAGCCGATCCCGGGTGTCACCGACACCGTCTACATTGAGTGCGCGGACTCCTGCGGCGCCACCTGCCAGATCGACTTCGTCGTCAGCATCCCGAACCCGCAGCCGCCGACCTGCGTCGTGCCGGTGGAAGACCAGTCGTTCTTCCTCTGCGCCCCGGCGCTCATCGACCTCGATGTCTACGCGATCGCCGGCGACGATGACTCGGTGACCTGCGAAATCATCGACGGGCCGGGCTCGCTGGCCAACGGCAAGTGGACCTACAATGCCACCACGACGGAGTCCTTCGACGTAACGGTCCGCTGCACCAACCAGTGCGGCGCCTACTGCGAAGAGACGTTTACCGTCGATATCCGCATCAACAGCGCGCCGGTTTGCGAACTGCCGGGTGATCAGCAAATCTTCCAATGCGACCCGGCGAAGATCCTCCTGCCGTTCAGCGTGATCGATGTTGACGGCAACCTCCATGGCTGCGAAATCGTCTCCGGCCCAGGCACGCTGGTGGATGGAAACTGGAGCTACACGCCGGCGGGTCCGGGCGACTTTAGTGTGACCATCGTTTGCTACGACTCGTGCGAGGCCTCCTGCGAAGGCACCTTCTTCGTCCAGGTGAGAATCAACGAACAGCCCCGCTGCATCGTGCCGAACGACACCACCATCGCCCAGTGTACGCCGACCCAGGTCGCGCTGCCCGTCTCCGCCATCTTCTATGAGCCCGACTTCGGCAAGGTGGACGACCGCGGCGGGCGCTCGCTCCGCATCCCGGGGCGTCCGGTCAGCAAGCGCGAGCGTGACGTCCGTCAGAACAACATGAACAACCTGGCCGCCGGCGTCACCCAGGACTGTCAGGTCGTGGCCGGCCCGGGCTTCATCAGCAACGGCTACTGGTACTACACGCCCACGGGCGATCAAAACGTGTGCGTGACCGTGCGCTGCACCGACGGCTGCGGTGACTACTGCGAGGAGACCTTCTGCGTCAACTTCGTCATCAACGACGCGCCGGTCTGCTCCTTCCAGGCGCCGTCGCCCGGCCAGTGCACGCCGGCCATCATTGCCGTGCCGTTCACATCAACCGATCCCGAAGGCGGACCGCTGGAATGCGAAATCATCAGCGGCCCGGGCACACTGAACGATCACGTCTGGCAGTATGAACCGGTGGGCGGTGAGTCCTTCGCCGTCAAGATCCGCTGCACCGACACCTGCGGCGCCTATTGCGACATTGACTTCAACATCAATGTCCCGAACCCGCAGCCGCCGATCTGCGTCCTGCCGACCACCACGGTCAACCGCTTCCTCTGCGGTCCCGGCCAGATCACCGTGCCGGTTTCCTCCACGGGCGGAACCGGTGCGGTCAACTGCCAGGTCATTTCCGGCCCCGGCCAGATCGTGGGCGGCAACTGGGTGCTCAATGTCACCCAGCCCGGCCAGTACTCGGTCACCGTCCAGTGCACCGATGCCTGCGGCGAAACCTGCCAGGGCACGTTTAATGTCAACGTGACGTTCAACTCAGGCCCGACTTGCGAGGTGCCTGACTTCATCAACATCCGCGGCTGCGAAGGCGCGGAGGCCACCGCCCCCGTGAGCGCATTCGATCCGGATGGCAACCTTGTCGGATGTGAAGTCTACTCCGGCCCGGGCGAAATCATCGACGGTGAATGGGTCTGGGACGCCAACTCCGAGGGCGAGTACGAGGTGACGGTCCGCTGCTACGACGAGTGCGGCGCCGAGTGCTACGGCTCCTTCTACGTCTCAATCGATCTGAATGAGCCGCCGGTCTGCAACATCGAGGGCAACTATTACTTCCAGGGTTGCGATGATGTCAAAGCGCAAATCCCGATCAATGCCTACGATCCGGATGGCAACCTCAAGCGCTGTGTCAAGAAGACCGGCATTGGGACTCTGGTGAACGGTGTCTGGACTTACACCGCCAGCACCAGCGGCACCCACTCGATCCAGATCGAGTGCACCGATTCGTGCGGCGCGTCCAGCCTCTGCGAATTCAGTGTGACGTTTGATCTGAACGATCCGCCGATCTGCAACTTCAACGACACGACCATCGTGGTGTGCGGCGCCGGCGACATCGTTGTGCCGCTGCCGTCCTTCGACACCGATGGCAACCTCGCCGGATGCACGCTCCTCTCGGGTCCGGGCAGCATCATCGGCCACGAGTGGTACTATCACCTGCTCGAGGACACGCCGGTCGAACTCCTGATCCGGTGCGTCGATGAGTGCGGGATGGAGTGCGTCAGCACCTGGGTGATCAACTTCGAGTTCGGCGATGTTCTCAACTGCGACTTCAACATGCCCGATACGGTCTTCATGTGCGGACCCGGGGAATTCTGCCTCGACATACCGCCGGGGTGCGAGGTCGCGGTCGGTCTGGCGAAGGTCGAAGGCGTCACGATGTGCTTCGAAGCCACCGAAGAGGGCACTTACTGGGCCGACATCACCTGCGGCGATGCCTGCGGTAACGAGTGCACCCGCCGCGCTTCATTCGAGGTGGTCTTCACCGACCTCCCGGATTGCGGCCCGACCATCGTCTCCGGCCGGACCACCGAACCGGGCGTCACGCCGCAAGCCGCGGAAGCCGAGCCGTGCGATTGCCCGGTGCGCGGCGATTTGAGCGGCGAGGGTGAGGTCACCGCGCTCGACGTCAGCCTGCTCACCGCCCTCCTCCAGCAAGAGGGGATCTCGGCGGCCTTCCGTCAGGATCCGAATTGCCCGATCGAGGGACGGGCCGATGTCAACTGCGACGGCGCGGTCAACATGCGCGACGTACAGGAGCTCGCCGACTACATCTTCCACCGGGGCAAAATGCCGTGCGGCCGCTGTACCCGCATCGGCGAGCCGGTCGTGCCACGCGATCGCTAGCCCGGTAAGACGAGCAACCACCGGAAGGCGGGGTCCCGACCCCGCCTTCCTTTTTTGCCCGCGCTCCCCGGGTCCGAATCCGCCGGAATTTGTATTGCGACCGGCCACCCGGTGCGGTTGCTTTCCGGCGTGATCGGGCGCAAACCCATGATCGCCGTGTGCGGCGGGGGAGAGGCAGATGCGGAGACGATGCGCTTGGCCTCCGAGGTAGGCAGGGAACTCGCCGCCAGAGGGGCCCTGGTCATCTCAGGCGGGCTTGGTGGAGTGATGACGGCCTGTTGCCAGGGGGCCCACGAGGCCGGCGGCCTGACCGTCGGCATCGTGCCCGGGACAAACACCAGTGTCGCCAACCCGGACGTCGACATCGCCATCGCCAGCGGCATGGCCGAAGGGCGCAATGTCCTCATCGTCCATTCCGCCGATGCCATCATCGCCCTGAAGGGCGCCTACGGCACACTGTCGGAGATCTCGCTCGGTTTGGCGATGCGCAAGCCGGTCGCGGTCGTGGGCGACTGGTGCCCGATCCCCGGGGTCGTTCTCTTCGAGACACCGCGCGAAGCCGCCGCCCATGCCGTCGCCGCCACCGTCCGGGCCGGAGGGCAGAGGGCGTGAGCCGGCTCAACATCCACATCACCGGCGTCGTTCAGGGCGTGGGCTACCGCTATTTCGTCTCCCGCAAGGCCGTGGAGCACGGCCTTCGCGGCTGGGTGAAAAACCACGCCGACGGCAGCATCCAGATCGATGCCGTGGGCGCGAAGGCTCACCTCGAAGACTTCCTGAAGTACGTTCGAATCGGTCCCCCCGGCGCCCGTGTCGCCGGGGTGACCATGCAATGGCATGAAGACGATCCCGATTACGTGGGATTCGACATCCGCTTCTAAACAAGCCGAACCGCCGGACCAGATCGAGGACCGCATGACTTACGACTCACTGAAAAAGAAGGTCAGAAACATCCCCGATTACCCGAAGCCCGGAATCGTCTTTCGGGACATCACCACGCTGCTGCGCGACCGGGGCGCCTTTCGGGAGGTGCAGAATATCTTCATCGAGCGCTACCGCGACCGGCCCATCGACCTGATCGCCGGGATCGAAGCGCGCGGGTTCATCTTCGGCGGGGCCTTGGCCAACGCCCTGAACGTGGGCTTCATCCCCATGCGCAAGAAGGGCAAACTCCCCTGGAAAACGATCCACCAGACCTACACCCTCGAGTACGGTGAGGATCAGATCCACATGCACGAGGACGCCATCACCCCGGGCCAAAAGGTGCTCATCGTCGACGATCTCCTCGCCACTGGGGGAACTCTCGAGGCCGCGGCGCGGTTGGTTAAGAAGGCGAAAGGGGAGGTCTTCGGCGTCGCGTGTGTGATCGAGTTGGATTTCCTCGCCGGCCGCAAGCGGCTGGAGGGACTGGACGTATTCTCCATCATTCATTACGATTCCGAGTAAACCCCGCGCGGCGGGGTACCTGCCCCCGTAGCTCAGCAATGGATAGAGCAGCGGTTTCCTAAACCGCGTGTCGGCGGTTCGAGCCCGCCCGGGGGTATTGATTCAGAAGCCAGTTGACGAACCTCTCAGCGTGTAGGGGCACGGCTTGCCGTGCCCTAACCGGGCCATGACACGCCGGGCCACGACACGCCGTGCCAAGCCACAGCGCGCCACGCCACGTCGTGCCAGAACACCCCGCCCCCACCCGGCCCGCCGGTGCGATCACACGCCGAAACGGGGGGAATTCACCCCCGATTCATCGGTAATACCATCTGGAGGAAGTCTTGAACCGGCTCAAAAGAATACAGAATCAGTCTTGTCAGACTGCCCGAATCGCTTATATTTCAACGAGTAGCGGCCGCGAGATTGCCGCTCTGTTCTTGCCGAAACACGCCGATTGCAACCGGGGAGTAAAATGACAGCCAGGAACGGATGGTTCGGAGCCCTTCACATTTGCCTATTTGCCTTCCTGGTATCGACCCCGGCCCTGGGTGTCGACTGCAACCTCCAGCCGCCCCGCCCCCCGGTCACGCTGGACAGCATTGCCACTTTCACATTTAACACCTTCGGGGGAACCGATTGCTGGGGATGGACCGGGCCCGACGGCACCGAGTACGCCATCATGGGCACCGCCCCGGGGATATCCTTCGTCAATGTGACAACGTTGCAGGAGGTGGGGACCGTAACCGGCCCGATCTCGGGCTGCGGCAGCGTCCGCTGGCGGGACATCAAGACCTACCGCAATTACTGCTACGCGGTCTCCGAGTGCACCGGCACCAACCAGGGCATCATGATCATCGACATGCAGTGGCTGCCCGACAGCGTGCACTACGTTGGCTCGTTCATCTTCAACAACGAGAACCGGTCCCACAACCTCTCGATTGACACCGCCGCCGGCTTTCTCTACGCCATCAAGCAGAACTACAGCGGCTTTCGGGTCATCAGTCTCGCCAACCCAGTTGCCCCGGTGGAACTCCCCTACGTCAACACGGTCGACCTTCACGACGTCTTCGCCCGCAACGACACCGTGTGGGCCGCGGAGGCCACACGCGGCACATGGTCTGCATGGGATATGAGCAACAAGAACAGCCCGCAGCTCATCGCGCGCGTTTCCGTCCCCAATCCGGGCTATGTGCATAACATCTGGCCGACCGTCGACGGCCGCTATGCGGTCACCACCGAAGAGACGGCCAACAAGACGATCAAGGTGTGGGACACCCAGGATTGGCAGAACGTGGCCCTGGTCGCGGAATACATCGCCCCCAGCAATCTCGCGCACAACGTCCATGTCTTCGGCAACTACGTCGTGACCTCGCACTACGAGTCCGGCCTGCACATCGCCGATGTCTCCATTCCCGAGTGCCCCGAAACCGTGGCATCGTTCGACACCTGGCCCACCGACAACTCCAACTACAACGGCTGCTGGGGGGCGTACCCCTTTACCGCCAACGGGATGATGTATGCGTCCAACCTCAACGGAAAGCTGTTCATCCTGCAATCCAGCATTTCCCCCGTGGACTTCGACGGCGCGCCGGTGATTGGCGAGGCCCCGCTGTCTGTTGACTTCACCGACTTGTCCATCGGCGGTCCATCGGCCTGGGATTGGGATTTCGGGGATGGCGATGGCTCCGCGAGCCAGAACCCAACGCACGAGTACACGCAGGGGGGCATTTACGATGTCACCCTCGGCGTGACCACGCCCGGCGGGACAAAATCCCGCACCAAGCAGCAGTTTGTGACCGTGCTGGCGGAGACCCTGACCGTCGCCGACCGGGAAGACCTCCCGAACACCGCCGGGTATTTCGAGATCGACGCGCAGAACACGGTGCCACTGACCGAATTCGTGCTCGCCGTCAACTTGACCAATGTTCCCAATGTCATCCACTTCGATTCCATCGGAATCGAAGGAACACGCGCGTCGCACTTTGAACTGAGCGAGATTGTGTTCGACAACCGTTTCAACGGGCAGCTGGCCATGCGATTCCGCGCCGATGATGGCGGCGGAGCGCCGCCGGTACCGCCGGGCGATGGTCCCATCGCCCGCGTTCACTACCGAACGCGCATCTTCGCCGACCCCGGCGACACGTCCCACCTGTCCATGACCACGCTCGGCTCGTACAGCCTGAACGCGACCACCTGGACAACCAGTTTCGTCCCCGCATTCCCCGCGGGTGCCACACTTCATGTCGTCGCCCCGCCGTGCGACTGCTCCGGGCACGGGGATGTCGTCGACAACGGACTTCTCGATGCGGTCGACCTCGCCTTCTTTATCGATTTCATCTTCTACGCCGGGGCGCAGCCGCCGACCGATGCGGCCTGCCCTCATATCGATCGCGGCGATTTCGACTGCGACGGCATTGACACCCCGGTCGATCTGGCCGAGTTGATCGATGCGGTCTTTTTCGGCGGGGCTCCGCCGTGCGACCCCTGCGCGTGCTCATCGTATCCGTCCTCTTGTCCATGATAACAACCACAACATTTGATCGTCGTTGTCTGGGGGGAAAGATGTCAGTCCGAAGCGGAGTTTCCGCCTTGTTGCTCGCCGCGGTTTTCACCGCCCACGCCATCCCGGCCGGCGCGCAGGTGGATTGCGACACCGTGACACCCGCGCCGTACACGCTTAATCTGGTGACGTCCCTTAAACTCTCGCCGTTTAACAGCGCGGGAACCGATTGCTGGGGATGGACTGCACCCGATGGCACCGAGTACGCCATCATGGGGACCTACTACGGCGTGGCCATTGTCAATGCGAAGACACTGGAAGTCGCCGACACGCTCATCGGTCCCGGGCCATGCGGCGCCTCGTGGCGCGACATCAAGTCCTACCGGAACTACGTGTACTGTGTCTCTGAGTGCTTTGGAACCAACGCCGGGATGATGATCATCGACATGAAGTACCTGCCCGACAGCGTTCACCTGGCGGGTGTCTACGCGCCGGCAGGTGACGTGACATGCCACAATCTGTCAATCGATACGGCGCGCGGCTACGCCTACCCGGTCAAGGCGAATTACTCCGGATTCCGGATTGTGAGTCTCGCAAATCCCACCGTTCCGGTCGATCTGCCCTTCGTCGCAACAGGAGACATCCACGATACTTATGCCCGCAATGATACCGTCTGGGCCGCCGAGGGCTGGCTCTCGACCTTTTCCATGTGGGATGTGTCCGACAAGATGAACCCGCAGTTTATCACCCGCTGGTCATCGCCCAGCGGCGGCTACGCGCACAACATCTGGCCGACCGACGATGGCCAGCACGCCGTCACCACCGAAGAGACCGGCGGGGTTACAATGAAGTACTGGGACATTTCCGATCCGCAGAATGTCCAACTCGCCAGCCAGTTCATCGCGCCGAGCAACCTCGCCCACAACGCGCACATGATCGGACAATTCTGCGTGACCTCCCACTACCAGTCGGGCCTCCACGTGGTCGATCTCGGGATGCCCGAGTGCCCCAAGCAAGTTGCCCTCTACGACACCTACCCGGTCGGTGAAGGCCCGGGTTACAGCGGATGCTGGGGAGCGTATCCGTTCACCAAAAACGGCCTCGTTTTTGCCTCCAACATGGACAATCGGCTCTACATCTTCTCGACGAGCGATTCGCTTGTTTTCCCGAACTTCTCTGCGACCCCGAGGTCGGGCCAGGCGCCACTCGATGTGCAGTTCACCGACTTGACCTTCGGCACACCGATAGATTGGGACTGGGCCTTCGATGACGGCGATTCCGCCTTCGTTCAAGACCCGTTCCACACATTTGCCCAGGGCGGGTTGTATGACATCGGCCTCCACGTGTCGACCGCCACGGGCCAGGAAGACCTGACCAAGAACCATTACATCACGGTGCTCGGCGATGACTCCCTCAACGCCCCCGCGATCACTTCATACGTGAACACCGCCGGCTACTGGGACATCAACTGCGACAACGCGCTGCCCATCACCGAAATCATCCTCCCCGTGCGCATGACCAACGTGCTCGCAAAGTTCTTCCTCGACTCAATCAGCCTGGTGGGCACCCGCGCGGCATACTTCGAATCAAACCAACTCGTCTTCGATAACAAGTTCTCCGGCGAAATCGCCGTCCGATTGCGCGCAAACGTCGGCGGCGGCTCACCACCGCTTCCGCCGGGGTCAGGGCCGATCGCGCGTGTCCATTTCCGGACACGCATTCTCGCGGTGCCCGGGGACACCTCTTACATCTCCATGCCGACTTTGGGCTCGTATTCGCTGACGGCGAAAACCATCACGACCGATTTTGTGCCGCCCTTCCAGGGCAACACCCTGACCGTGATCTCTCCGTGCGATTGCTCCTCCCACGGGGACATCGCGCAGGACGATGGCTTTTTCGACGCCGTGGATGTGGCCGAACTGATCGATGCCGTTTTCTTCGGCGGCGCGATGCCTCCCGTGGATCCGGGCTGCCCGCACGTGGACCGTGGGGATTTCAATTGCGATGGCTTCGACGATGCCACCGACCTTGCGCAACTGATCGACACGGTCTTCTTTGGCGGCGACGGACCCTGCGACCCGTGCGCGTGCGATCCGTACCCGGGCAATTGCCCCTGATCCGTGAACCCGGACCGTCCTTTGGAGTCGATCCTCCAGTCCTGCCGCGGATTCCTCTTTGATCTCGACGGCGTCTTCTTCGTCGGCCGTACCGCCATTCCCGGCGCGGCCGATGCCATTCGTTTCCTGCGCGAGCACGGAATCCCCCGCCGCTATACCACGAACACAACGACCCGTTCACGCGCCACGCTGCACCGCGAATTGCAGGGGATGGGACTCACAATCGACCCGGAGGAGATCATCAGCGCCCCCCAGGCGGCGATCCTCCACCTCCGGCGCTTGGGATCGCCCGTCTGCCGCCTTCTCCTGGACGGGGACACTCTGGCCGATTTCGCGGAGTTCCGGCAGAGTGACCGGCACCCGGAGGTCATTGTTTTCGGCGACATCGGCAATCGCTGGAATTATGACCTCATGAATGAGCTATTCCGCGCCGTCATGGCCGGCGCCCGGATGATCGCCCTGCACAAGGGACGATACTGGCAGGTCGAAGACGGCCTCCGGATGGACATTGGCGCATTCGTCGCGGGCCTGGAGTACGTGACCGGGGCCGCCGCCACGGTCATCGGCAAGCCCTCACGGGAGTTCTTCGAACTGGCGCTCGCCGACGCCGGATTGCGCGCGGATGAGACCGCGATGATCGGCGATGACCTCCACAACGATGTCGCTGGGGCACAGAACGCGGGATTGAAGGGTGTTCTCGTCAGAACGGGAAAATACCGGGATGATTTGACCCTCAAGTCACCGGTTCACCCGGACTTGATCCTCGATTCGATTGCCGATCTCCCGGCGCTGCTCCGGTAGCGCCCCCCGCCCGCCCCGGTCAAATTGGACAAATTTGCCTCACTTGGGGTTGCGTCGCGGCCCGGTCCATCGTTCATTGACCCTTCCTGTGCCCGAAGTTTGGGCCCGGTTAGACGGTACCCAGGTCAGGAAGGCAAGCCGTGAAGATCGCAGTTCCCAAAGAAACCTATCCGGGCGAGCGCCGGGTCGCGGTTATCCCCGCCTCGCTCACCCCCTTGGCAAAGCTTGGCTTTGACGTGCACATCGAAACCGGCGCAGGATCCTTGGCCGGCTTTTCCGATGCCGCCTATTCCGAGAAGGGCGCCAAAGTCGAGTCCAACCGTACGGCGCTGATTTCGGGCGCCGATGTCATACTCCAAGTCAGAGGATTCGGTGTTAATCCCGGGGCGGGTGCAGCCGACTTGCCGCACCTGCACACCGGACAAACGCTGATCGCCTTTCTGGACCCCTTGGGGGCGCCGCAATTGGCGCAGCAATTGGCCGCCACCGGGGTGACCTCCATGGCCATGGAGCTCATCCCCCGCATCACCCGAGCGCAGAGCATGGATGCCCTCTCCTCGATGGCCACTGTCGCGGGTTACAAGGCGGTCTTGCTCGCGGCCGATCACCTGCCGCGAATGTTCCCCATGTTCATGACCGCCGCCGGAACCGTGGCCCCGGCGCGGGTCTTCGTTGTGGGCGCGGGCGTTGCCGGATTGCAGGCCATCTCCACCGCCAAGCGCCTCGGCGCCGTCGTCAGCGCCTATGACGTGCGCCCGGCCGTCAAAGAGCAGGTCGAAAGCCTCGGCGGCAAGTTTGTCGAGTTTGAACTCGATACCAGCGGCGCGGAGGGGAAGGGCGGCTACGCACAGGCCATGGACGAGGCGTTCTACCGCCGGCAGCGCGAGATGATGGCCAGGGTCGTGGCCGAAAACGACGTCGTCATCACCACCGCCGCCGTGCCGGGGAAACGCGCCCCGGTCTTGATTACCGCGGAGATGATTAGAGGCATGATCCCCGGGTCGGTCATCGTCGATATCGCCGCGGAGCAGGGCGGCAACTGCGAATTGACCAAACCCGGTGAGATCGTCACGCAAAACGACGTGACAATCCTCGGGCACTTGAATCTGGCCTCCACCATCCCGTACCACGCCAGCCAGATGTACGCGCGCAATCTCCAGACGCTGCTCTCCCATCTCACCAAAGACAAGTCGCTGGTCTTGAATCTCGAAGACGAGATCACGCGCGAGATCCTGGTCACACGGGACGGCAAAGTCGTCCACCCGCGCCTCACCGGCGCCGGCGAGAGGCAAAGTTGAACCGGCGGGAGAAGGGATAACCAAAGATGGATCCGTTTCTGGTTGCGATCACCGTGTTTGTTCTCGCCGTCTTCGTCGGCTTCGAGATCATCACAAAGGTCCCCCCGACCCTGCACACGCCGCTCATGTCCGGGTCGAATGCGATTTCCGGCATCACCGTCATCGGCGCAATCCTGTCGGCGGGCAGCCAGCACACGACCCTGACCACGGTCCTGGGATTTCTCGCGGTGGCCTTCGCCACCATCAATGTCGTCGGCGGATTCCTCGTGACCCACCGCATGCTGAAGATGTTCCGCAGAGGGAAATAGCCCATGTATGCAGCCGTGATCAATCTGACCTATCTGGTCGCCGCCGTCCTGTTCATCTTCGGGCTTAAGGGTCTCAGTCATCCCCGCACCGCGGTGCGCGCCAACCTGCTCGGGGCGCTCGGCATGCTCCTGGCGATCCTGGTCACGCTCATCGACCGCAGCATCATCAGCTACGAGATCATTCTCGCCGGCATCGTTGTTGGCTCCGCGGTCGGTGTGCTGTTGGCCGTCCGCGTACAGATGACCGCGATGCCGCAGATGGTGGCGCTCTTAAACGGGTTCGGCGGTGTCGCCTCGACCCTCGTCGCGGGCGCGGCGCTTCTCGAAGCCCTGCACCTTCCCGGCGATCCGACCCTGCAGATGACCATCGCCACCGCCGCCTCCGGCATCATCGGCGCCATCACCTTCTGGGGAAGTCTGGTCGCGTTTGGAAAACTGCAGGGACTCATTTCCGAGAAGTCCGTGGTCTTCAGCGGGCAGCAGGCCGTCAACGCTTTCCTCGGATTGGCGGCTATTGGCTTCAGCGTGCTCCTCGTCCTCAGTCCCTATGAAATCCCGTACTACTGGCTGGTCGTCGGCATCTCCTCCATCCTCGGCATCCTCCTGACCATCCCTATCGGGGGCGCCGACATGCCGGTCGTCATCGCCCTTTTGAATTCCTATTCCGGCCTCGCAGCCGCCGCCACCGGATTCGTCCTCAACAACAGCGTGCTGATCATCTCCGGTTCGCTGGTTGGCGCTTCCGGCATCATCCTCACACAGATCATGTGCAAGGCGATGAACCGCTCGCTGACCAACGTTCTCTTCGGTGTCATGGGACCGACGAGCGAGACTCCCTCCGCCGATTCCGTCTACGGCGGCAAGGTGAAAGCCGCCAGCGCCGAAGAAGTCGCCATGCTCTTCGATGCCGCCCGGCGCGCCGTCATCATCCCCGGCTATGGCATGGCGGTCTCCCAGGCCCAGCACGCGGTCCGCGACCTCGCCAACCTGCTCGAATCACGCGGTGTCACGGTGGAATACGCGATTCACCCCGTCGCCGGACGCATGCCGGGCCACATGAACGTTCTCCTGGCGGAAGCGGACATTCCCTACGACAAGCTCAAGGAGATGGACGAGATCAATCCCACCTTTCCGGAGACCGATGTCGCGCTTGTCATCGGCGCCAATGACGTCGTCAATCCCGTGGCGCGCACCGACCCGAAATCCCCGATCGCCGGGATGCCGATCCTCGATGTCGACAAAGCCCACACCTGCGTCGTGATCAAGCGGAGTTTGAGCCCGGGATTTGCCGGTATTCCAAATCCCCTCTTCGCCGCGGACAACACCCTCATGTTCTTCGCCGACGGCAAGAAGGCGATTTTGGACCTGATCGCGGCGATCAAGGCCTCCTGATTTTCCACCGCAGACGTTAACTCGCGAGTACCAGCCAAATCGCGGCGATCAGCATCGTCGCCAGCGTGACCGGCACTCCGACCCGGGCATGCGTTTTCCAGTCGATGCGCACTCCCATCCGCGCCGCCTGATCGACCACGATGATGTTCGCAATGCTCCCGACAATGAGAAGATTGCCCGCCAGCGTGCTCGCCAGCGCCACCACCGCGCCGGACTTGGGGTGAGTGCAATAGGGGAGAAGCAGCATCACCGCGGGAACGTTGGACACGACATTCGAGAGCACCGCAGTGAGTCCGAACAGCCAGACCGGGTGCTCCAATTGAATGCCCGCGGCGCTTGAGATGGCAACCGCCTCGCCCGGAAGTCCGGTCGCTCGCATCTGTGCATTGATGACAAACAACCCGCAAAACAGGATGAGCAGTTGCCAGTCCACGAGTCCCAGCATCTCGCGCGATGACATGCGGCGGCTGGTCAAAAGCACCCCCGCGCCGGCCAGCGCAATAATCTCCCGTTGCCAGGAGGAAGTCAGAAAGAGGATCACAATTCCGGCGAGAACGATCAGTCCCTTGCCCGTTTGCCAGGAGCTGTAGACGGGGATGTGGGATTCGACCAGTGCCGTCTGAGACTCCCATCGTCCACGCGAGAGCAGGACTATCACCCCCCACACAGCGAACAACCCGAGAAACGCCGGCAGACCCCCGTCGAGGAGATACCCGGCAAACGAGAGATGCAGCGTCTGACCAATCAACATGTTCTGCGGGTTGCCAATGAGCGTGGCGGCCGATCCGACATTGGCCGCACATGCCAGCCCAAGAAGAAACGGCACTGGATTCAGCCGGCGCCGAGCGCATCCCTCGATCAGGACCGGCGCCATGGCAAGGCACACGATGTCGTTGGACAGCAAGGACGAGAGCGCGCCGGCAACGAATACGAGAAGCCCCAGGAGCACGGCCGGCGACACACGGGCATCAGCCAGGCGTGTCGTAATCCGGCTGTAAAACCCGCCGAGCCGAAACTGCGCAGAGACCACCATCAGGCCGAGCAGCAATGCGATGGTCGGGAGATCCACGATTGCGGCCGCATCGGCCAAAGTCAGGCGCCCGCCCGCGAGAAGCACAATCGTCCCCAGAAGCGCAATCCCGGCCCGATCCAGATTCAACCCCGGAATACCGCCCAGGATCATCCCGAGATACACCACGCCGAATACAATCACGGTCAGAGTATCCATCGCAGCATAACGATAGATGCCCGGTGCATCTGGCGACAGAAGAAATGAAAAAGGGCGGGGACAATCGTCCCCGCCCCTGGTGGATCATTGCATAACCGCTACGGACACGGGAATCCGCCCGGACATGTGCACGGATCCGTGGGCCCGGCCCCCCCGAAGAAGACATGGTCGATCAATTCGGCCAGATCAGTCGCATCGGCGAACCCATCGCCGTTGAAGTCCGCCCGCGTGGTCGGGCAGGTCCCATCCTGCGGGTCGACGGCGCCAAAGAACACGATGTCGATCAGCATGGCCAGGTCGGTCGCGTCAATGAACCCGTCGTTATTGATGTCGCCCTGGAATGGACACAGACACGGTCCAATCTCGCAAGCGTCGCCGATCCCGTTGAAGTTGGTATCAGACTGATCCGGGTTGAACACCGTCGGGCAGTTGTCGCACAGATCGCCGACACCATCGAAATCGGCATCCGACTGCGCCGGGTCGGAGACCGTCCGGCACACATCGCAGAGGTCATTGATGCCGTCGTTGTCCGAGTCGAAGTCGTCGCTGCAACTGCCGAAGCAATTGCCGATGTCGAGCGCGTTCAACTCATCGCTGTCCAGAAGCCCGAGGTCGACGGCACGTGCGTAATACAGAATCGGCGGCGCCCCGAATCGCTTGCGATAGACATCACCGGGCGAAAGCACACCCGCCGGCATGAGCGGATTGGCCCCTGCGACCAGCGAAGGAGAACCGCCGGCCAGTGAGAACAGAATCTCATCGCCCGGGTTAAGCGAGCCAACGGGATCGATATCCGAAAGGACCAGCGCATCAAGGTCGTCGCCCGGCAACAGTCCGACGTCGAGCACGCCCCGGGCGAAGATCGCGTATCGGAAGACAGGCCCGGCGGGACCCGGAACCGGCGAGATCAGGATGTCATCGGCCGTCACACCGTCCGGATCCGGTCCGGTTGCCACACCCGGGAACGGATCAGCGATGCCGTTCACGACCTGCACCGACGCAAAGTCGAGCGAGAAGTAGGCATGAGTCCCGGGATTCGGTATGCCGTCGCCATCGGAGTCAATCGCGCTGGCGTCCTCGGCTTCGAGCGCATCCAAGTCGTCCTCACCAATACCCAGACCCAGCGCCCATGTGCCGGCAGGAGCCTGCAACCCGAGCAGAACTTCGTCTATCTCCAATGCGTTCGATCCGTAAGGCGCCGGGTTGAGCGTCTGGCCGCCATACGCGCCGAAATTGGAGAATCGCGCCGAACGGAAGATGTCGCCCGCCGCCTCCTGCCCGGGATCACCGCCGCCATTGCTGGGCGGGAACGGGCTGATCGGGGCGCCGGCCGGGGGCGCCACATTCGCTTCGAAGTACACCGCCGTCCCATTAACGCCCAACGCGGCGGTATTCACGCTGAACAGAAGAACGCTGCCC
>JBFMFQ010000250.1:0-3807 GCA_040752075.1 Candidatus Zixiibacteriota bacterium
GTCGGGTCAGGTTTGGAGACAACTGCCACCCGGGCCACGAGGGCCCGGGCTACAGAGGCATGGCCGGTGTGTGGGGGCGATTGGTGATTGAGGGGACGAAGAGCTTAGAGCAGATATCCCCGCCTTGGGCGGGGCCGTTGGCGGGGCGGCTGGTCGCGGACCGGGTGCTGGCGCCATTGACCACGCTGAAGATCGGGGGACCCGCGGACTGGTATTTCGAGGCGACCACCCCGGACGATCTGGTGCTGGCGTTGGGTGTGGCACGGGGGGCCGGGGTGCCTTACACCCTTTTGGGCGACGGGTCCAATATCCTGATTTCCGATCTGGGAATCCGCGGGTTGGTTATTCACAACCGGGCGCGTCGGATCGAACGGCGTGGAAACAATCTGTATTCCGACTCGGGCGCCCTCCTGGCGACGCTGGTGGAGCAGTCGCGGATTGAGGGGTTGACCGGGCTTGAGTTCGCATCGGGGATCTATGGCTCGGTCGGGGGCGCGGTGTTCGGCAACGCCGGGGCGTATGGGCGCGCGATGGCCGACATCCTGGTCGGCGCGGAGGTTTGTACGCGAGACGGTGAACGGCGGGCGGTCTCCCCTGCCGAATTGGGGTTTCAGTACCGGAAATCGGCATGCTCGGAGAAGGGCTGGGTCGTGCTCAGTTGCGAGGCGTGTCTCGATCCCGGCGATCCGGCGGCGATCGGCGCGGAGATTACGCGGATCATTTCGGTCCGGGCGACCAAACTGCCAGCGGATCTCCCCTCGGCGGGGTCGTACTTCAAGAACATCGAGGACCCCCGTGCGGAATACGGCAAGGTCCCGGCCGGCAAACTGCTCGAGGAAGTCGGGGCCAAGGCAATGCGGGTCGGCGGCGCCGGGGTGTATGAAAAGCACGCCAATGTGATTGTCAACCTCGGCGGGGCGACGGCGGCGGATGTTCTCGAACTGGCTTCGAGGATGGCGGCGTTGGTCAAAGACCGGTTCGGGATTGCCCTGGAAGCCGAGGTCCGATTCCTTGGGGAACCGATGCCGGGGCGTTAGCGTATGAGGCCGTGGGAGCTACGGGCCTCAGGCCAGATTCGAAAAACATGCCAGAAGTGACTGGTTGGACCCTCGATTGTGGATTGCGCAGGAGACGGGGGTAGGCTATCTTATTCTGTTGGGCGACGGGTTGTCCGTTGCCGGACAGCGATTTGGGATCAATGAAAAGGAGGATGTATCGATAATATCTAGAGATTGTTAGCCACCCCGGATGGGAGTGTGCGAGTCTTGCACGGTTGTGTAGTTGGACATCGTTCCGGCGGCGTTCGCTGGCTGGGACCCCTGTTTGGGGCGGTGCTGCTCTTTGGGTGGCTCCTTCAGCCCACTTCCATTGCCAATTCGGTCGGGTTGGCGCTGATCGAAACCGCTCCCCCTCCTCCTGTTCCGCGTTTTGATGAATCCAAGAAAGACACGGCGCTCCTTTTAGACCTCGGCAATCTGCTCGATCCATTGCGTTTGGCGCCGCCGGAGCAGGCCGGGGAGGCCCGGTTCTCGCTTTTGGGTCCGCCTTCCAAGCTTTACACCGGGGTGAGCCCGCTTTCGCTCGACCTCCTCACATTCCGGGCCTTCCAGAGCGAACGGAATGTCATTAACGCATGGAACAAAGAAACGCTCGCGCTCATGGCGAAACCCGACCAGGAGAAGCGCGGCGAACTGCGCATCGGTGTGGAGTTGCCTTCGGCGGTGGAGAGCATTGTCGGCGAGGGCGGCGCGGGACTCAAGGTGTCGGGGTACCAGCGGATTCTTTTTTCGGGGCGTTCGCAGTGGACCGATGCCACGGCGGTGGCCTCGGTGCGCCAGAACAAGTTCCCCTCCCTGACGATGGATCAGAACTCGCGGTTCACGGTCGAGGGAACCATCGGCTCCAAGGTCTCGGTCAAGGTGGACCAGGACTCGCAGCGTCAGTCCGATTTGGAGAACCGTCTCCAGTTGCGCTACAACGGCGACGAGGACGATATCCTCAAGACGGTCGAGGCGGGCAACACCACGCTGGCATTGCCGAACACGCAGTTTGTCGGGTACAGCCAGCGCATCCAGGGGCTCTTCGGGCTGAAGGCGACGGCGCAGGTCGGACCGCTCGACTTCACGATGATCACCTCGCAGGAGAAGGGCAACTCGGTTCGCAACCGCATCACCGCGGGGGCGAATGAGAACAGGATCAACATCCGCGACTACCAGTACGCGAAGAACAAGTTCTTCGACCTGGCCTTCGTCAATGGCGAGCATTGGCTGCAGCCCGGCGATTCCATTGTGTACTTCGAGTTGTTCGAGTACATGGGTGGCTCGGATTACGGAAACGCGGACCTGCAAAAGGGATCGGCCTTCGCGGACATTCGCGACACGACGCTCTTTGAGAATTACAAGATCTTCGGGAAGTTCCGCAAACTGAACGAGGCGTCCGACCCCCAATCCATCTACTTCCTCTACCCGGCGGACCACTACGTGTACATGCCCAACCGGTCGACCTCGGATCAGAGGGCGCTGGCTTATTACATGCAGGTGAAGCGTGCGGTCAGCGGAGAGGTGGAGGCCTACGGTTCGACCTCGGAACCGTATCAGCTTCAATTGCTCAAGACGACCAATTCGCGCCCGGGCGACCCGCTTTGGGACGCGGAGTGGAAGAATGTCTACGACCTTCGCATCAAGAATGTCGAGTACGAGGACTTCACGCTCGACATTTTCCGGGGAAAGCCGGCGACGGAGGACGACCTCTCCAATGTCAACCACCAGGACGGCGCACCCTTCCTCGAACTCCTCGGGCTCGACCAGGCCGATCTTTCCGGAAATCCCAGTCCCGACGGCAAGGTCGATCGCAATGCCTCCGTGCTCGACTTAGAGTATGGCCTTTTGATCTTTCCGAATCGACGCCCATTTGATCCGCAGCCGCCCGTGGGATATTCCTCGCGTTTCCCGGATGCCCTGCTAAGCCCGACCATTCCCACGATTTACTCCTCGAACTCCGAGACGGACCAGCGGCAGCAGTCCGAGTATTACATCCAGATCACGACACGGCAGCGTTCCACGACGCTGAACCTTGGGCAGATCAACATCATGCCCGAGTCGGAGGTCGTGACCCTTAACAATGTGCGGTTGATCCGCGGATCGCAGTACGACATCGACTACGGCTTGGGCCAGATTGTCTTCAAGGACGACCGTGTGCTGGACCCGAACGCGACTTTGACCATCGACTACGAGTACGCGCCGTTTTTGTCGGTGGACAAAAAGACCCTGTTTGGCCTGCGCACCGAGTACGATGCGGGTGAGAACTTCCGCACGGGCGCGACCTTCCTTTATAAGGGATCGAAGGCCACGGACCGTCCCGCGCAGCTGGGCCAGGAGCCGTTCCGCGACCTCGTGTTGGACTACGATATCTTCTACAAGGCGCAGCCGAGGATCATGACGCAACTGGCGGACGCGATTCCGCTGGTGAAAACGGAGTCCCCCTCCAACCTGACGGTGGCGGCGGAAATCGCGCGTTCGATGCCCAACCCGAACACGCGCGGCGAGGTGTATGTCGATGATTTCGAGGCGGCGCGTCAGGCCTACTCGCTGGGCATCCTCCGCGAAAGTTACGCCATCTGCTCGCCGCCGCTGGACCCGATCACGCGTGTGCCCATGCCGACACGCGGTTTCCAGGACCCCGGGTTCATCTGGCACAATCCCTACACGCAGTTCCGCGTGACCGATGTCTACGCCCGCGACGTGAAAAACCAAAGCGAAGACCGGATGCATGTGCTCGTCCTCACTTTTGATCCGGAGAAGTCGCGGC
>JBFMFQ010000251.1:0-3780 GCA_040752075.1 Candidatus Zixiibacteriota bacterium
GTTTCGTATTTTCGGTCGACGTTCGGGGTGTGGCGCAGCCTGGTAGCGCACTTGGTTTGGGACCAAGGTGTCGGAGGTTCAAATCCTCTCACCCCGACTTTGATCCACGGACCCCCCATCGCCGATTTTCCGGCCCTATGTCACAGGTGAGACCGCGGGCACGATTCGAGACCAACCATCCACTTACTTCTTTCACGGAGGAATGATGAGACAACTGCGCAATGCCGGGCTTTTGGCAGTCCTGGCGCTATTGGTGATCGGGATCGCCGGGTGCGAAGGCGAACGGGGGCCGGCGGGGCCGGCGGGGGAAAAAGGTGACAAGGGCGATCCGGGGGATCCCGGAGGCATTACCCGCGTCATCATCACTGGCACAGTGCCCGCCGAGGATCCGGATTTCGCGGTGACCGTTGAAGAACTAACGTTTGATGATTTCCCGCTGGTGACTGTCTTTGTCCAGATCAGTCCGGATGAGTGGGATGAACTGCCGTTCTACTGGGATCAACTCTCGGACCAGCCGTTGTGGGCCTCGCTGGCGGAGGGGCAGGTGACGCTGTACAATTGTAACGGGCTCGAATACATCATTCTTGTGATCAAATGAGAGGTTGAGACCTCTTGGGCTGCCCCCGTAGCTCATTTGGAAGAGCAGCGGCCTTCTAAGCCGCTGGTAGCAGGTTCGAATCCTGCCGGGGGTACCATGGGAGCCCGCCCGGGAATCCATTGGACTTTGGCCCCGCGATTTGATTAGAATCGCGTTCGCTGCATCGACGGTGGGTGTAGCTCAGCTGGTTAGAGCACCAGGTTGTGGCCCTGGTGGCCGAGGGTTCGAATCCCTTCACCCACCCTGTGAAATTCTCCGCCATCTTCCTGTTTACGTGAAGGCCTTGCCGAATCACCTGGTCAATGCCGCACTCTGAGAGTGCCTGGCAATCAAGTCTTCCGGAGGGCGATCAATGTCAGATCGTCGCTCAGTTCACTGCGGCCGGAGAATCGGCCGACGTCCGCCATGAGTTCTTCGGCGAATCGCTCGGCGGGCAGGCGGTGGTGGTCGGAAGCGAAGCGGATGAGGCGGGATTCCTCGTACATCTCCCCTGCCGGGTTCTCCGCTTCGGTGACTCCATCAGTGTAGAGCAGGAGCATGTCGCCTGCGGACATTTCAAACGACTCTTCTTTGTAGGTGAAGTCCTCGTGGACACCGATCAGGGTGCCGGTGGCGTTGAGGGCCTCGTGGGTCCCATCGCGGCGGATGAGGATGGCCGGGCAATGGCCGGCGTTGGCGTGGGTGATGCGCGCCGGGCCGCTGTCGGCGGGGGTGATGCCGATGCAGGCCACCGAGACGAACTTCGTGATCGGGATGTTGTGGCAAAGCCAGCGGTTGACCCGGTGCAGGAGGAGCGCCGGGGAATCGATCTCGTCGGCGAGCACGCGCAAAGCGCCCTGAAGATTGGACATGACCAGTCCGGCGGGCAGTCCCTTGCCCATGGTGTCGGCGATCAGCACGCGCACCTGGCGTTCATCGCGCGAGGGGAGAAAATCGTAATAGTCGCCGCCGACCACGCGTGCGGCCAGCGACTTGACGGCGATTTCGAACCCATTGATCCGCGCGACATGCTGCGGCAAAAGCGCACGGTGGATGCGGCTGGCGAGGTAGAGTTCTTCCTCGAGACGGGCGCGTTCGTCGGGGGTGATGCAACCGAGACAGACCTCGGTCACCGGCTGGACTTCGAGGCGGAAGAGCTCGACCGGGTCCTTGCAGACTTCGCAGAGACCATAGGAGCGGTCCTCGATCCGGTTGAGCGCTTCTTTGATCTGCCCGAGCAGGCCTTGCACACGAATGGCTTCGTCGTGGTGAACCGCGCCCTCCTCCTTTATCCAAGAGGCGAGGGCCGATTCGCGCTCGGTGAGTATTTCGCGAAAGTGCTCGAGATCCTGCGGGCTCATTGGGGTTCCTCCGGTCTGGATTTCAATTCAGAATACGGCATCGCGATTGCGTTGTTACGGGGTTCGTTGGGGTGGGGGATCACTTTGATCAGGGTGAAGGAAAGCCATGGGCCAAGTGGACGACGTGGACTCAGTGGACGCGGCCCATTCTAAGCGATTGTGGGGTCCTCTGATAGGGAGCTCCGGGGCGAAAAAGCCGAAACTGGTATATTGGAAAATCGGCGAAATTGGCTTTCTTTAGGGTTACGGGGGAATGGGGCCGGCTCGATTTGACCTGAGAGAATGAATCGGAACAGCACAAAAGTTATCCCGATTGCACTGATGGTGCTGATCGTTTTCGGCGGACTTGGTTTGTCCGAGCCGGTGCCGGCGCAGGAGGATTGGCTGCCGGATCTGATCGTACGGACCAACAACCTCTATGATCACGACCTGGTGACCAACATCATCCCGGGGCATTTGCATCTGCGCCTCTCCAATGGCACACCCAATGTCGGGATGGGGAAGCTGTACTTCTACGGTGTCCTCCCGCCCATCAACGATTCCACCCAGCAGGTCATGCAACGGGTGTTCCGCAGCGACGGATCGTCGTGGGATCGCGAGGCCGGTGTCTTCCGGTACCATGCCAACCACGGGCATATCCACTTCGAAGGGTGGTGCCAGTACCGGCTGCGCGAGGTTCTGCCCGGTGACGGTGTCGGTGACGTTGTGGCGCAGGGCGAGAAGGTCAGTTTCTGCGTGCTCGATCTGGCGGTTCATGACAACTCACTGCCGAACTACAGTCCGACACCGGAATTCGCTTCATGCGGCGCGACCGTGCAGGGGCTCTCGGTCGGCTGGTACGACATCTACACCAAGGAACTGCCGGATCAGTGGATTGATGTGACCGGTGTGCCGGAGGGAACCTACTGGCTGGAATCGGAGGTCGATCCAGATAACCTGATTCTCGAATCCGACGAAACCAACAACGCGGCGCGGATCAAAGTGGTGGTCGGCATCCCCGAGCCGATCAATCCGGATCCGTACGAGCCGAATGCCTCGGTTGCCGAGGTCAATGGTCACACGCCGGGGGCGCCGAACAGTCCGAATCTCGGTCCCTGCGATCCTCAGTTGGTCATCGACAGCCTGACTATTCACGCCAGCGGGAATCAGGATTACTACAAGTTCTACTGCGCGGGGACCGGGACGGGGGCGGATTTTGTGCGTGTTGATTTTGTTCACGCGCAGGGCGATGTGGACATGCGTCTTTACGACTCCACCGGCGCGTCGCTGGCGGTCTCGCAAGGGACGACCAATTCCGAGCAGATATCGCTCAACGGGCGTCCGCGGGGATGGTATTTCGTCAACGTGTACGGGTACAGTTCGGCCACCTGCCCGGCGTACACGCTCACGATCAATCCGCCGTCAAATTCGGCGCCGGGCATCACGGTGGTGGATCCGCCGCTGGGGGACCAGGTGCGGGTCTACGGATATGAAACATACACCGCCATCTGGACGCAATCCGATCCCGAGTCCGACCCCACCTGGGTCACCGTATTGCTCAACACGGCCCCCATTCTGGATGGCAACGAGTTCACGCTGGCCTCTTCGATCAACACCCCGGGGGCGGTCGGCCTGCATGTGATCAACTCAGCGGAGTTCGACCCGGGGACTTACTGGGTCTACTGCCGGATCACCGATGGCGGAACGACGACCGGCGCGTGGTCTGACGGCACCTTGACTTTTGCGTACGACAGCGACGGCGACGGGGTGGTGGATGCCAACGACAATTGTCCGAC
The DNA here is from genome assembly GCA_040752075.1 of Candidatus Zixiibacteriota bacterium. Classification (GTDB taxonomy): domain Bacteria; phylum Zixibacteria; class MSB-5A5; order WJJR01; family WJJR01; genus JBFMFQ01. The sequence continues at coordinate 3,714 of JBFMFQ010000251.1, forward strand.
TTATCCGAACCCCGGTCAGGAGGGCTGCGGATCGCATGGCGATGTGAGCGGCGATGACGGTGTCATC
>JBFMFQ010000252.1:0-3779 GCA_040752075.1 Candidatus Zixiibacteriota bacterium
GCAACTCCCGAGACACCAAAGGACATCGTGCCGTTTTATACCCAGCCGCGGGTCATCGTCCCGTCGGTCGATGATGTCGAGGCGGCCGCCGGACGGCTGTTCGCCGCCGGGAGTTTGCTCCCGATCCGCCGGGTCACCCGATTCGATGAGAAGCCGGGCGCCAAGGGGCTGCCGGGGTTCCGCGGTATCTGGTGCGAAACCGAGAGCAAGGACGATCTGGGTTTCCTAATCCTGACCCCGAATCAGAACCGCTTTCTGCTCTGGGCGCGCCAGGGATACTTCCCCGCCCTCACCTCAGAGGGCATCGAGCCCAAGGTGCGCGATTGGTATGCCCGCTCGGTAGCCGATCATCTGGTCTCGCTCGATTTTCGTGTGCCCGACAACCTGCCGCCGCGCGCCACCGAACGGTCCCTGCCGGACTGGATGGAACTTTACCCGGCGCTTCCCCCCGCGGCGGTCAGCGACGATGCCAAGCTCATCGAATTTCTGATGATGCACCGCGAATTGCACATGGGCCAGTGCCAGGGTGTCACCGGCTTCATTCCGACCGGCCAGACCATCGCCCAATGGATCGATGCCGCGCCGGAGACACTCTACACCACCCCGGCGGCGGCGACACTGCAATCCATGTTCAAGACTCTCTCCGACGCCGGGCAAAGCCGGGCGGTCATCAACCCTCTCACCCGGGTCGGGTTCGATTCGCTCCACGTGGGAGCGTACCTTTATGCGATCGACCGGTATGGCCGTGTCCGCATCACACGCGGCAATCCGGCATCGCTGGTGGACAAACCGGCCCTTTCTCATGCGCTCGTCTTCCCCGGCGAACCGGTGCTCGCCGCCGGCTGGATGACCATCGGCGCGCTCGACACAAATCGCGTGGTCACGATGGTTTCGCCATACTCCGAGGACTTCGCCTGCTCCCGGTACTCCCCGACATTTCGCGATGATGTCACCATGGGCATCGACCGTTTCAGTGTCACCATGGGGCATCTGTTCGCAAGTCTCCGCGCCATCGGGATACCGTACGATGAGGTTCTCATCCAAAAGTACTGACCGGTGCTCGACGGCGTGACGTCATGTCCGAGATCCCATCCGAACCGCTGGCCTTCCGCATGCGTCCCCGGACGCTCGACGAGTTCATCGGCCAGGAGCACCTGCTGGGACCGGGCAAACCCCTCCGGCGCGCGATCGAAAACGACCGCATCGGCTCGATGGTTCTCTGGGGTCCTCCGGGATGTGGCAAGACCACACTCGCCCATGTCATCGCGCACCTGACCGGTTCTGACTTCGTGTTTTTCTCCGCCGTTCTGTCCGGTGTCAAAGAGGTCCGGGAAGCAGTCGAACGGGCGCAGAAAAGGCGCGCCTTTGATGGCGGCCGCACCATCCTCTTTGTCGATGAAATCCACCGTTTCAACAAGGCACAGCAGGATGCCTTCTTGCCCCATGTCGAAAGCGGCGTGCTGACCCTCATCGGCGCCACCACCGAGAACCCGTCGTTTGAGGTCAACGGCGCGCTTCTATCCCGTGTCACGGTGCATGTGCTCTACGCCTTGGGACCGGATGAAATCACCAGGATCCTGCGGCAGGCGCTTACCGACCGTGAGCGCGGTTTGGGTCAACAGGGAATCGGGGCCGATGACGAAGTCCTGCAGTTGATTGCCGCGCTCTCCAATGGCGATGCCCGCCGCAGCCTCACCGTGCTCGATGACGCCGTCTCCGACCTGGTCCGCAGGAACAGCGGGAAACGGTTGATCACGGCCGACCTGGTCCGGGAGATCGTTCAGCGCAAGACCGAATTGTACGACAAATCGGGCGAGGAGCATTTCAACCTGATTTCCGCCCTGCACAAGTCCATGCGCGGCTCCGACCCCGATGCCGCGCTCTACTGGCTCTACCGCATGCTCGAGGGCGGCGAGGATCCCCTCTACCTGGCACGGCGCATTGTGCGTTTTGCCGCCGAGGATGTCGGCCTGGCCGATCCCCGCGCGCTGACGATCGCCCTCGCCGCCAAGGACACATACCACTTCCTCGGATCACCGGAGGGCGAATTGGCGCTCGCCGAGGCGGTCGTTTACCTCGCAGCCGCCCCCAAATCCAATGCGATCTATATGGCGGAGAAGGCAGTTCAACGCACCATCCGGGAGAATCCCTCACTCCCCGTGCCACTTTGGATCCGCAATGCCGTCACCCGGCTCATGAAGCGGGTCGGATACGGGCGCGGCTACATGTACCCGCATGATCATGAGGATGCGCTCGTGGATCAGGAGTACCTGCCGCCCGAATTGGCCGGCTCCCGCTTCTACACGCCGACCGATCGCGGGCTGGAGGAACGCATCAAGGCGCGTTTGGAGGAATGGCGGACCATCAAGGAGCGGCGCCGCAAATTACCACGGTCCCCGGATTCCACCGGAACCAATGAGAGTTAAGGTCCGCAGGGCCGTGCCGATGAATTGCATCGGGGGATTTTTCTCCCGGCTGGCCCGAACCGGGATTTTTGGCTGGACCGGGCAACAAGGGCGATTTAGTTTCGCCGAAGGGCGCAGGATAAACGACGGCGGGAGAGCCGCAAGACACAGGACGTAATCAAATGGCAGTCTTCAAACCGAGAGAAGACGATCCCGGCATGCTGGAAGCAGGGGGAGACAAAGTGAACACAATCATCGGCAAAGACACAACCTTCTCCGGCACTCTCGAAGTCGCCGGTACCCTGCGCGTTGACGGCGTGCTCAAAGGCGAAGTGAACGTGACCGACACCATCGCCATCGGCCCGACCGGCGAGGTGGACGCCAACGTTAAGACCAAGAATGCGGTCATCTCCGGCTCGGTTAAAGGCAACATCCATGCGAGCGAAAAGGTCGAACTTCAGGCCAAAGCCAACATCTCCGGCGATCTGGTGACCAAATCGCTCGTCATCGAGCAGGGGGCCATCTTCCACGGCCACTGCAACATGAAGAACACCGAGCAGGCGGGCCACCCCCTGACTCACAAGGTAGACCAGCAAAGGCCGATGACTCAGCCTAAAGCTGATCTCCAGACTACCGAAAAAGTACGATAAGGGGCACGGAGCCCCGTCCCGGACCCGCGGGAATGTGCAGAACATCCCGCGACCTGTGGAAAGTCGCCTAATCGGTTGATTGGCAAGGCGTTGCAATCGCCTGCCAACGCTCGGGCGGAGAGTTTTCCACGTCAACGATGTTGATCCGGTGTGGAAAACAGAGCGTGGAAGGAACCAATGATCACCGATGCAGTCCTTCCAATTGTCGCAACCAGCTTTTTTTTGGCCGGTGTGAGCGCCCTGCTCATTCTGCTTCTGCGAATCCTCAAAGAACTGAAAATCGACCCAAAGGCGAATCGGCGCATCTGGGAGGTGGCCTCCTGGAAGGTTGACCTGAAACGCGGTTTGGCCATCCTGATGGCCGTTGGATTGATCGCCGTCGCCAGCCTCACATCCTGGGTGAATCGCGAACTTCGCCTCTACTCGCCCGTGGTGCCCGGGATCCCGCTCGGCACAATCACGGTCATGGAGGAACGGGGCAAGCTGCCCCGTCTTGTGTACTCCTCCATCGACAAGGAGGGGCGGGAAGCCCTGGAAGTCTTCCCCGTGCGGGATGCCACTTACCGAATGAAGGGCGAGCGCATCCGCTGGGCCTCCGAATTGAACTTTCTCGGGCTCGCCGAGCACTTTAAGATCAGCCAGATCGAATTCTACCCGAAAAGCCGCGACAACTCCGGCCGGTCGACCTTTAGCGTGGATGTCCGCCGGGGCTCCACGGCCCTCT
>JBFMFQ010000253.1:0-3775 GCA_040752075.1 Candidatus Zixiibacteriota bacterium
GATTCACTCTGGCATCTGGAGCACAACTCCAACAGCGGCGACGGTGGTGATCCATGGCCATGGTTCAAAGGTGGGCCGGCCACGAATTACCAGCGGACGTTCGATCCGCTGTGGTACGACGGCACGGATCCCGGGGTGATGTTCGACTCGATCACCCTGGCGGCGGATCGGCAGTCGGTGTCGCTGATTGTGCGCCGCGATTGGATCGTGCCCGGCTGTGTCTGTCCGCACCAGGGCGACTTCGACGCCGATGGCACGGTCGATTACGATGACCTAATGGCGGGCTACGCGGTGGTTTTCTTCGGAGCGACGGGGATCCACGATGAGGGATGCCCGCTCTCGCGCCTGGACGTTGATGGAAACGGCTACGTCGACGCCACCGACATGGCCTTTCTGGGCGATCACCTTCAGGGCCTGGCCGAATTGCCAGACCCGTGCACCGTCAACTGACGGAGGGAGCGAGTGAGTGGAGCCAAGCAAGTGGGTCCCGTTCGTCACAATGGCTCTGACATTGTGCGGCCTGATCATAGGTCTGGTCTCGCTCATTCGCCGCGGCCGGCAGCAGCGACGTCAGGAACTTCGAGAGGAGTTCGTCCGCGTGAAGCACTTTCTGCTGCTCATCGCAAGAGTTCGCACACTGGAACGGGAATGCAACATTCCGGAGGGTCCGAGTGAGTACGAAGGCGATTAAGGTCACGATCACTGTCCTGGCTCTCCTTTTCCTCGTCGCCGGAGTCTGGAGTTGGGACACGGCGATGGACACCATCCGTAGCCGCAGCGGCGATTCGACATCGGTCAACGCGGCCATGGCCAGCATTGCCCACAACCGGGTGGTTGTCGATCGCGTCGACTCCAACGTCAGTCACGTGGTCATTCCGACTCAGGATTCAATCTGGCAGGTGGTACTGAAGCTGAGGGCGGACAGGGATTCTCTGCGCGCGGAACTGCAGAGTCTGCGGGAACTGGTGGAGCGCGATGGGAACTGACACCGTGAACGAAAACAGCGGATTCCGCCGCGCGATGGAGACGGCCAAGAAGTCGAAGGGCTCGATCATTGCGCACGGTGGTCAGGCCCTCGGTACTGGAGCCCTTTTGCTGATGCTGATGCAGGCCCAGGCTGCAGACATCAAAACCGCTCAGATCAAGGCCGACACTGCAATTCAAAAGGTTTCGAAGGTCGAGGGGACGGTGGAGGCCATTGATGCCAATCTGCGTCTGTTCATGCAGATGCAGGGCGTGAAGCCGGTCGCGGTAGCGACGCCTGAGACGGTCTTTGTTGCCGTGCCCGTGCTCCTTCCGGATTCCACGCACCCCGCAGACTCGACCGCAATGGACTCGTCGGGAGGATTGCGATGATCAGACAGATCGTCATCGCAACGGTCATCATCGCCGTCCTGGCATTTGCCCAGGCGGCATTCATGGGGGCGGTCCTGGGTCAGCTGCCAATTCACGAGGTCTCCCATGTCGGATGATGTCACCATGGGGCCGTTGGAGGGCCTGACAATCGCCGAGCTGCAGGCACGGGCGATGGTCACCGACCAGGTCGCGCGCGAGGCGCGGGACAATGGCGACCCGAGGTGGGAGCAAGTGGCCGACCAGCACCGGCGGATTACGGCCGTGCTGGTTCGGAAAATCAAAGAGGAACGCAAGGCCCGAGGGGTACCGGAACCGGCGCCGATCATCGTTTGTCTGGAGCCGGCGCGACTGGGCCTGAAGAGCGCATAGGTCTATGAGGCTGTAACTCACACTGCGGAGGCAATCATGGCGGGTGTTATCTACAACGAATTCAAACGCGGGCTGCTCGCCGGCGAGATCGACCTGTCTGGGGATTCAACCGGGCATGAAATCAAGGTCATGCTCGTAACCGGATACACGCCGAACATCGACACGCACAATGGGTACTCCGACGTCTCGGGCAACGAGGAATCGGGAACCGGCTACACAGCTGGCGGCGAGGTCCTCGGGAGCAAGGCGGTCACCGAGGACACGACCAACGATCGCGGTAAGTTCGACGGCGCCGACGTCACCTGGACTGGGCTCAACGTCGGGACACCAAGCCACGCGATCATGTACGACAACACTCACGCGTCGAAGATCCTGATCGCCTGCTGGGATGTGACGACGCCGACAAACGGGGGCGACTACACGCTCCAGTGGCACGCCAACGGGATCATCCTGCTGACCTGATGAAGCGGCTTGCGACCATACTCCTGATCGTGCTGGCTGGGCACTGCGTTCGGCCTGAAAGCGGAGCCGTGGCCGACACGCTGGGCTATACCCAAACTTCGACCGGGAACCTTGGGACGGCTAACACCATCACTGGCCAGGCATGGACAGCATCTTCAACTGGGGACCTGAACAAGTGGCGTTTCAATTTCTACACCAATACTCAGGACGTTGGGGTGACGTGCGCACTGTACCTCTCCTCTGATCGGTCGCTCGTCGCCTGCTCCGAAGAGGTTATTGTCCCAGCGTCTTCGAATGGATGGTTTGAGGCGACCCCACTGTCACCATACACGGTCAACTCGGGCACGAGATACATCATCTGTGTGTGGGCGCAGGGAACGAGCAGTGACGAGATCATCCATTACTTTAATGGTAGCGCCCCCGATGGCGACACCGTGCAGGTCGACCTCTCCAGAACGTACGCGGCGGAAAGTTGCCCAACGCCAAACCAAAATGACTTCCGTTACAACGGGCGTCGCGCGTCGCTCTACATCGTGTACGGGGAGTCCGCGACAAGCCGCGTCCGACGCTTCAGCCTGATTGAGGAGAATCAATGAGACGCACCCTGTTCATGCTGCTCGCAATGGTCCTCGTGTCCATGAGTTCCACGTGGGCGCAGATGCCGATCTACAGGAATTCGAGCGTTGCGCCAGAGTCCATCGATTCGGTGCACATCCCGTTTGCCTTTTGGGACGCGAACTGTAATCCGCAGCGGATTGCGACCAATGACTATGTCCTGCTGACGATTAAGGGCCCGGGTGGCGACACCGTCTACTCGGCAAAGATCGACTCCAACAGTGCACGGATCGTCGAGGCGCTCAACACTGGCCGGTACACCTATGAGTTCATCGATCAGGCATCGAACATCGACGGCAAGGGACGTGAAGGAGTCTATACCTATGACCTGATCGCCTGGGATACCTCTGCTGTCCTTCCCACTCCGCGCTCAGGGCAATTCGCGCTCTACAACAAGAACTACTTCCGCATGATTGACTCGGTCACCGCGGCGATCACGGCGGACTTCTCGAACCTCATCAATGAGGACATTGGGAAGGTCCTCGACAACATGGACACCTCGTCGACCTGGACGAAGGCCACGAGCAGCAATACATGGATGTATGCCGCCAAAGATTCGACCCGCACAAAAAACCTCGTCGTCGAGGGGCAGAATGCCCTGGTCGTGGTGTGCAAAGGGCAGACGAATGACAGCGCCCTCATCTACAAGGCTGTCAATACATCGAAGGTCGACAGCAAGCGGATGTCGAATTTCACGTTCTGGCTGTTCGTGGACTCCTTGCCGCGCCGCTGGCCCGAGGGTGGACAGTTCGCCGGATCCACCGATCCCTACCCGACCAATGCCTGCCTCAAGGCGCAGGCGGACGGTGACTCGCCACTCAACTGGGTAAGGATCCTCTTCTCGACGTCGAATGCCTTCACCAACGCCATGTACGTCCAATTCGACGACTACGAGCTCGAAACGGGATGGAACAAGTTGATCGTGTCTCGGGATGACTTCTCGGCGCGCGGATCCGGGGCCTGGACGGATTCG
>JBFMFQ010000254.1:0-3722 GCA_040752075.1 Candidatus Zixiibacteriota bacterium
AAGGTCCCCCAGACCGCGTTGCGGGCCTTGACATTAACGTGAAGACTCGAGCGGCCGTTTTGCAGGATCCGCCAACATGACCAGGCGGTCTCGATGTCCTTGATCGGGGCTCCGGACCCGGTGGCCGGGATCAATCCCAAGGCCGCACCCGTATCCTGCCATAGCCGCAGGCCCCATACATCGAAGGCCAAAAGGACGCGTGAGAAATCGAGAGTTCGGAATCTCTTGTCGATCTCGCCAATCATGCCAGCGGGAGAATCAGTGAAGGCCGTATCCCAAAACCGGCTGGCTTCCTGCCAAGAAGCCCGTTCCTCCTCCCCGACAAGCCTCATCGCCTCTCCCCATCCCCCGCCGCACAGGCGTGCCACAAGCTGTGCCTCCTGGGGTTCGATCCCGGCTTCCTCGTGCAGGCGCAATGCGATATGGTCGGGGTCGACGGGACCAAGACGGAGAACCCGGCATCGCGAGTACACGGTTTGGAAGATCCGGCCCGGGTCGGAGGTCGTTAGAATGAAGTGGGTGTTGGGCGGCGGCTCCTCGATGGACTTGAGGAGCACCGTTTGCGAGTCGCTCGTCATTGTGTCCGCCGATACGATGATCGAGACTTTGGCTCCACCCTCAACGGGGGTCTTTGCGAGTTCGTCCAGCAACTCGCGGACACGGGCGATCGTGACATACGACCGTCCGGTGAAACGGACCACTTTGTAGTAGTCCTCGCGTTTGGCTTCCAGAAACGCCGCGGCGTCCTCGTCGGCGGTTTTGCTCGGCACCGGGAACAGCGCGTGCCAGTCCGGATGCGTCCCGTGATCGACCCTTCGGCAGGCGTCGCATTCATCGCAGGGACCGGGCGCCTTCCTGTTCCGGCAGAGCAGGGACTTGGCCGTCCACTGCGCCGCCGCCCACTTCCCGACCCCTTCCGGACCGATGAGGAGGATCGTCCGCGGCAAACGATCAAGCTCCGCCGCCCGCATCAGGGTCTGACGGATGACATCCTGTTTCCAGAAGTAGGTCTTCTTTGGGAGCGACTCAGACGGCATCACAGGCCTCGCGGCCATCCGGCCGTGATCCGATCATCAGGATTCAGCAGTGCCGGGGTCAAGAACTTCCCGTGGCATGGTTCATTGGGCCGCTGAGAGACGGGCTACTTCTTCATGGAATCAAGGAACCGCTCGTTGTTCTTCGTCTTCATCATCCGGTCCAGAAGGAACTCCATGCCTTCCACCGGGTTCATGTCCGACAAGAACTTCCGGAGGATCCACACGCGGTTGAGCGTGTCCTCATCCAGGAGCAATTCCTCTTTGCGTGTCGATGACCGGTTCAAATCGATGGCCGGGAAGATACGCCGGTTGGCCAGCCGGCGGTCGAGCACCAATTCCATGTTGCCGGTTCCCTTGAACTCTTCAAAAATGACTTCGTCCATGCGGGATCCGGTTTCGATTAGGGCGGTGGCGACGATGGTCAGCGAGCCCCCCTCCTCGATGTTACGGGCGGCGCCGAAGAACCGCTTCGGGCGCTGGAGCGCGTTGGCGTCGACACCGCCCGAGAGAATCTTGCCCGAATGCGGCACGACCGCGTTGTGGGCACGGGCCAGACGGGTGATCGAATCCAGCAGAATGACCACATCGTGTTTGTGCTCAACCAGGCGCTTGGCCTTTTCGATGACCATGTCGGCGACCTGCACATGCCGCTCGGCCGGCTCGTCGAAGGTCGAGGAGATCACTTCCCCTTTGACCGAGCGCTTCATGTCGGTGACTTCCTCCGGGCGCTCATCGATCAGAAGCACGATCAATTTGACGTCCGGGTGATTCGCGCTGATGGAGTTGGCGATCTTTTGAAGGAGGATGGTTTTGCCGGCCTTGGGAGGCGAGGTGATGAGACCACGCTGCCCGCGTCCGATCGGGGTCAGAAGATCCATGATTCGAGTGGAGAGGTCCTTCGGGTCCAACTCCAGCGTGAATTTCTTCTGCGGGTAAAGCGGGGTCAGGTTGTCGAACAGCGTCTTGTGCTTGGCGACATCCGGCGGCTCGAAATTGACCGCTTCGATCTTCAGCAGGGCGAAATACCGCTCGGTCTCCTTCGGCGGCCGGACCTGGCCGGAGACCGTGTCGCCGGTGCGCAGGTCGAACCGCTTGATCTGCGACGGCGAGACATAAATGTCATCGGGCCCTGGGAGATAGCAGTAGTCGGGAGAACGCAGAAACCCGTAGCCCTCGTCCAGGATCTCGAGCACGCCCTCCGCGAAGATGAGACCGTCCTTCTCTGTATTCGCCTCGAGAATCTTGAAGATCAGCTCCTGCTTGCGGAGGCCCGAAACGCCGGGGATCTCGAGTTTTTCCGCGATCTCCAGAAGCTCGGCGATCGTTTTTGATTTGAGTTCAATGATGTCCAACAGACACCTCCGTCGGTGAATCCTGGTGAGTCATGATTGTTTTGGGTGATTGAGTGGTTCGGGGGACGGACCGGGTGTTCGGTTTCGGCTCATTCATCGGGAATCTCCCGGATCGGCGCATCTCCCCATAACTTTTCCAGCGAATAGAACTCCCGCACGCGCGGCATGAAGATGTGGACCACGACATCCACGAAGTCGAGGAGCACCCACCCGGATCCCCGGTAGCCCTCGCTGTGCCAGGGGCGAATTCCCTCCTCCCGCAACATATCCGAAATGTGATCCGCCACCGCCCGTGCCTGAACCTCGGCGTCAACTGAACAGACAACAAAGAAATCGGCTACGGGCGAGAGCTTGCGCAGATCGAGGATGCGAATGGAGAATGCCTTCTTCTCCCGGGCGAGGTGCCCGGCGGTCAAGGCCAACCGCGCGGATGTAATTGATGTTCCTCCTGGTGGCGGGGTTCGGCCGGGGTCGGTGACCCGCGGCGCTGGATTATTCGGTCACTTCGACTTCCGTGGCGCTCGATCCCAGTACAACCGTCAGATCCAGCCCCAGGTCGCTGACCTTCTGGTCGGCATCCACGATGTCGACCGGACCGATGTTCAACGCTCCGACCACCGCCCGGACTTGTTGATCCGACAAGCGATGGTTCACAACAAATGACCGGCGGATGTCGGTGCGATTGAAGTTGCCGACATCGACGATATCAAATCGCATCCTCCCGACCGCGAGCTGGCTCATGCGCTCGCTGGTCCGGGAAGCCAGTCCCGCCCGACCGCAGGCGTTGAGGATCTGGGTCCGGACAATAATCGGCGGCTCCGACTTTTCCGACCGTGAATAGCCCAGCCGCGTGGACAGGGAGAAAACGAACAGGCAAACCAAACCGGTCGCCACCAGGATGGCGGCGTCCAGGAGCCGTGATTTCCAGCGGGAAACAGACTCGCCCGCCGACCGTCGAAGCGCACGCCGTTTGCGTGCAGGGGTATCCATAAATTGGTCTGATGAATTAGGTTGAACTCTTGCGCGGCGTCTTCTCAGCGCCGCCGATTTCGATTACCAATCCCAGGCATCCAAAGTCGAGCGGGACCACGGGGAATACCATCCGCCGCCGTATCGGTAGTCGTAGGTCGAGACGGGGACGGTGCGGTAATCGAACCGCAGAAGCATGTTCTCGGAGGGTCGAAAATCCAGTTGCACGTTCGGCAGGATCCGGCCCCCCTCGGGTCCCACCATGTTCTCATTCAAAAAGCCCAGCGGCTGGTGCAGATAGCCCAGCCCGACTCGAAGCGTCAGCGGCTTGGAAAACTGATACTGAAGTGTGCTCATATAAAGA
>JBFMFQ010000255.1:0-3709 GCA_040752075.1 Candidatus Zixiibacteriota bacterium
TCATGCGCGGGCTGCCGCAGGGGTCATGGAATCAGAGCCGCGCGGAGTTTATCGAGCTGCGCATGGCCATCCGGGCCACCGCCGGGAATGAATCGTCGCTCGGCAAACTGCACATCGATCTCGGGCAAATCACCGAGGATGTCAACGGCAACGGCGTGCTGGACACGGAGGACCGCGAGGTCAACGGGATTCGCAACGGCATCCTGGACGAGGGCGAGGACACCGGTTTGGACCTGTTGGCCGACACCAGCGAGGTGGGGTACGACCCGGACACGAACCCGGATCCGAACGGCGATAACTGGGAATACGACAAGGACCGCGAGTTCGATGTCAGCCGGATCAACGGCACGGAGGGGAACAGCCAGGAGTATCTGGGCGGCGGGCCGGACAGTGAAGACCTGGGCGGCGCCACCGAGTTTGACCGGGTGAACTCGTACTATTCGTTTGAGATTGATTTGGCGAACCCCGATCCGGCGATCCTGGTCGAGGGATCTGAATACACCCAGAATGGATTCACATGGAAGAACTACCGCATCCCGCTTTGGGACCCGGCCTTCTATGAGGCGTTCGGGACGCCCGACTCGACGAGCATCCAGTTCTATCGCCTGTGGGTGGACCGGGCTACCGACAGCCAGCAGGTGTACATCGCCGCGGTCGACATAGTCGAGAACCGCTGGAAGGGCGAGTTGTCGCCGGCGGTCGAGCTGGACACCGACACGACCGGCACGGATGGGGACTCACTGGCCGCGTCGGTCCATTCACCCACGTTGATTTCCGCCGACATCTTCCGGACCGAGGAGCCGGGATTCCTGGTTGCGGTGAAGAACACCGAGACGGACGTGAATTCGTACGAGCCGCCGCCGGGGGTCAGCGGATACAAGGACCCGACCACGAATGTCCGTGAGAAGGAACAGTCGATCAGTCTTGAGTATTCGCATTTCATCCCGGGCGACACGGGGCGGGCGGTGTACTCCAATCCGGCGGCGCAGGACTTCACCGGTTACCGCAACTTGCGGATGTTCGTGCACGGCGCCGACGACGCGGATGGGAAGACGTTGTTTTACTTCCGGTTCGGCCAGAGCAAGGAGCGGTTCTACGAGTATCGCGACACGGTCTTCGCCGGGTGGGATGCGAACAATGTCGAAATCGACTTTAACTTCCTGACCAATTTCAAGGAGGAGTCGCGGCGCGTGTTCCAGGAGCGTGGGATCACGGCGCTGGACACGTTTGATGTTGACAGCAAACTGGGGGTGAAGGGAAACCCCTCGCTGGCGACCGTGAGTTACATGGAAATGGGCCTGATTCGTCTCGGCGACCCCGGCGATCCCGAGGCGACGGGCGAAGTCTGGTGCGATGAACTTCGCCTGACCGAGGTGCGCAAGGATCCCGGCACCGCGGCGCGTGTTTCGATGACCGCGGGGTTTGCGGACCTGATGGGGTTCACCGCGACAGTGCACGCGCAGGACTATGCGTTCCGTTCGCTGACGTCGGGTCGCACGGGCAGCGTGATCAACTCCTCCTCGCAGTTGAACACGGATGTGCGGGCGAACATCTCGCTCGACAAGTTCCTGCCGTTGGAAGCCGGGCTCACCCTGCCGGTGGGCGTGACATACCAGAAGAGGGTCGCGACGCCCAAGCTGCTCACGGGGTCGGATGTGATTCTGTCGGACAGTCTCGCGAAGGAAGAGGAAACAACCAGCTTAGTCACCGGCATTTCAATCGGGACGGTGCGCTGGAAGCCGCCGATCGACCACTGGCTTTTGAATTCGACCATCGGTTCCCTGGCGGGTCAGTTCACCGCCAGCCGGAAGGAGTCTTCGTCGCCCACCGTGCCGGGCGATACAAGCACCGTGTACACAGGGAATGCCAGTTACAATCTCACGTTTCAGGAGCGATTGACATTTCCCGCCCTTTTCTGGAGCCGGTTTTTGCTTTTCCCGCGGCGGGTGTACGGGACGCAATTCTCGCTGTTGCCGACCGATTTCCAGGCAACGGGCAATTTCTCACGAACGGAAACGATCAACATCAACCGCACCGGGCTTCGCACGGAGACTTACAACCGTCAGTTCACCGGCGCCGCGAAGCTCGGGCTGAAGCCGATTCCGGCGATTTCGGTCGGTTACAGCATGAATACGCAGCGGGATCTGTCCAATCCCGAGGAACTGAAGCTGGTCTTCAATTACAGGGACTTCAAGCTCGGAAAAGAACTTCAGTTTTCGCAGCGGCTGACGGCGGACTACCGCCCGACCTTGTTCTCGTTCTTTTCACCGTCGTTCGGGTACAGCGCCGACTTTGCCGATCGCATCGACAACATCTATGGCGATCATGATGTCGATGTGACGCGCCGCTGGTCGGTCACCGGGACGTTTGACCCGCGGAAGTTCTGGGACTTTGCCTCGATGGGCCGGCCCGGGGCGGGGCGCAAGAAATCCTCCTCGGACATCCCGCGCGGGCGTGACCGTGCCAAGCCGGTTGAACCGGAAGACCAGCCGCCGGCGCCATCCGATTCGGCGGCCGGGCCGGACGAGGCAGCGAAGAAGCCCGACGAGGAGGACAGCGGGCCGGGGATTTCGCCCTTGAGCGCGTGGCGCGGGCTGATGCGCGGGTTCAATCTGTTGACGTCGCCGATTGACCCCTTGTCGGTCACCTTCTCGCGGCAGAACGCGGACTCGCGCAACGGGCTTATGTACCGTCCGCCTTATGCCTACCAGTTCGGTCTCAACTTGTACCACGACACGGTCTTCTCCCTCGCGCCGGAGAGCGGTAATTCCGCCGCGCGCACCGATGCGTATTCCGAGACCGACGTGCTCAACGTCAAGAACAACTTCCGCATCGGGCGTTTTCTGACCATTGCCAGCAGTTTCGGCCAGTCGGTCGCGCGGCGGGAGCAGCGCGGGTACCTGCCGAACGAAACCAGGTCGCGGACATTTCCCTCCCTGAACACACAACTGGGGCAGTTGGAGAAGTTCAAGCCGGTCGGTTGGATTCTTGTCAATGCTTCGGTTAAGACCGGGTACACGCGCAAGGACGATGAATCGTATGTCGGCGACTCGCTGACCTCGGAGGCGACGAACGAGGGCTGGACGCCGGTGTTTTCGATCACCGGCCAGACCAAGCAGGGTATCCGCCTGACTTTGAGCAACGACCGGACGACCAACATCACGCGGCCGTCGCAGGCGAACGCCACCAAGCGGGTGACCGCGGCGACCCGCCTGACGCTCGATTACTCGTTCCGTTCGCCCAACGGCATCCCGATCCCGTTTTTGCGTTCGATTCGCTTGAGTTCGCAGTTGACCATGTCGCTGTCGGTGCTGCGGCGGACGACGACCACGGAGATCGCGCCGAAGGGCACCGACGATTTCGCTCCCAGCCAGGAGAGCAAGGAATTGTCGTTTGAGCCCCGCATGAATTACTCCTTCTCCTCGCGTGTCAAAGGCGGCATGACCGCCCGCTGGACTGACAGCGAGGACACCTCCGCCGGTTCGCCGCGCAAGACCCACATCCGGGAATTGGGATTGTGGGCGGAGTTTTCGTTCTAGCGCGGGGTTTCCCTCGGCCGCCTGGTGCCCTCACTCCTCCTGCAAATTAGAGAGAGATGCCACAGGTGAGTCACCCCTCACTCCCGCTGCGCGGGAGGAGCGGATGCCTTCGTCAGGAACAAGGTCAAAAGCTCCTCACCCCGACCCTCTCCTGAGTTGCAAGAAGCCGC
>JBFMFQ010000256.1:0-3647 GCA_040752075.1 Candidatus Zixiibacteriota bacterium
TCATCGAGCAACTGCGCGAAGACGATCTGCTGGCCGCGGCACAGATGATGTATCGAACCGCCGATGTGGTGCGCAAGCAGGCCGGTCAGGAGCCGTACAACATGAAACTGACCGCCGCACCGCCGCTTCTCACCCACATCTACCGTCAGGACCCCGATCTGTCATGGGGCGTCTATGAAGGATCAAATCTGATCGGTTTCGCTTCATCCCACATGCGTGACCGCCAGTGGCATGTCGCCTATCTGTTCGTCGATCCGGAGCACCAGGGACGCGGACTGGGCACCCGTCTATTGCAGAATGGGCTGCAGGAGGCCGAACGCCGCGAGGCGCATTTCACCTCCCAGTGCACCTTCATCTACAACACACGCGCGATCGGGCTGTACACACGCCTCGGCATGTTCCCGCGCAAAAACCTCATGCTCATGCACGGTCCCAATGCCCCGACCCTGGCTTTGCCGGAGCCGGCCGCCGGAATCGAGGCCCAGATCATCAGCTCCACCGCGCTTCTCAACGATCTTAATTTCATGGATCGTGAGGTCCGCGGCATTAACCGCGCGGCGGATCACTGCTACTGGCTGGCCGATGATGACTACGACGGTTTCGTCTTCAGCCACCAGGGCAACAAAATCGGGTATGCCTACGTCTCCCGTCACGGCTGCATCGGCCCGGTGCTCGCCATGCGCGACTCCTATCTGCCCGACCTTGTCGTGTACTGCCTGCGGCACCTCGCGGAGCGCTCGGACGTAACACCCAAAATCTGGCTCAACGGGAAGAACTTCGCGACGCTCCAACTCTTGCTGAACCATGGATTCCGCATCAAGGACATCGCCCTGCTTTTGACCAACCGCATGTTTTGCGATGTCCGCCGCTACGTCGGCAACTCGCTAGCGGTATTCTAGCCTCCGCGGACAACCATCCCAAAACAGAGCACCCGTAGGGTGGGCTCAGCCCACCCTTATTGCTCGCAATGATCAAGCACCGCCATGCCCTGCGTAGAATCACGACTCGCCTCGCGTAGAATCACGGCTTGCCGTGATTAAGCACGCGCGAAGCGCGTAGTCCACAACCCGGCATCGCCACCCCAACCCCACCGTACCCGACCCACGAGGGGTCGGGCTACAGAGGCTCGGGAATTACCCTTGCCCGCCGACAGCCTTTCCCGCTTCCTGACTCGTGCCCCATCCCCTAAATTCCCCCCATGCCAAACCTCCGCGTCCTCATTGTCGACGACGAAAAGGCCCAGCGCGATGTCATCGCCGGCGGCCTCCAGAAACTGGGCTACACGGTCACCACCGCCGGCTCGGCCGACGAGGCCATGACGGCCGCGCAGAAGACATTTTTCGAAATCGCCGTTCTCGATATCCGCATGCCCGGGAAATCCGGCCTCGATCTGTTAAGCGAGTTGAAGACCACCAACCCCGATCTTCAGGCGATCATGGTCAGCGCCCACGGGACCTTCGAGACCGGGCTCGAGGCCATGAAACGCGGCGCCTTCGATTTCCTGCGCAAACCCATCGACCTCGAACCGCTTCTGGCGGCGTTGCAGCGTGCGGGGGAGAGGCACTGGCTGTTGGCCGAAAACCGCTACCTCAAGGAACGCCTCGAAGAGCCCTACCTCGATGAAATGCCGGTTGTCGTATCGCAACGAATGCGCGAGGTGTTCTCGACCGTGGTTCGCGCGGCGCAATCCGAGACCACCGTGCTGGTGCGCGGCGAATCCGGAACCGGCAAGGAGCTCATCGCCCGTGCCCTGCACCGCGCCTCCAACCGCGCATCGCGTGCCTTTATCGCGGTCAACTGCGCGGCCCTGCCCGAAACACTCCTCGAAGCCGAACTCTTCGGATCCGAGAAGGGTGCGTACACCGGCGCCGTCGCAAGGCGCATTGGACGCTTCGAACTCGCCGGCGGCGGCACATTATTCCTGGATGAAATCGGCGATGTCCCCCCCGGCGTGCAAGTCAAACTCCTGCGCGCGCTGGAGCAAAAAGCTTTCGAACGACTCGGTGGAACCGAGACCATCAGGTCCGACTGCCGCGTGGTCGCCGCAACACACCAGAATCTCGAGGAACTCGTCAAGGCCGCGCGATTCCGCGAAGACTTGTACTACCGTCTGAATGTAATCCAGATCACCATCCCGCCCCTGCGCGAACGCCATGAAGAAATCATCCCGCTGGTCGAACGGTTCATCGAACGTTTCAACCGTGGCCGCACCACCCAGATCGAAGGCATCACACATGCCGCCAAAGACGCCCTCCTGGCCTACACCTGGCCGGGCAATGTTCGCGAACTGCTGAACGCTGTCGAGCGCGCCTGTGTCCTCGCACGCGGCACCGCGCTCGATGCCGCCGATTTCCCCATGGCCTCGGGCATGGGCGAAACCCCGCCCCCGCCCGGCGCCGACACCCCGACTTTGCCCCTGGCCGAAATCGAGCGCCGCCACATCCTCCGCGCGCTCGAATTCCACAACGGCGCCCTCGCGCAGACCGCCGACTCCCTCGGCATTCACCGCAATACCCTGCGGCAAAAGATGAAAGACTACGGCATTTCCCGCGAATAACGCCGCTCCCGCCCAGCATCGCCCGCCCGAACTTCCCCTCACGCACCGTTTCCGTGCATCACCCCAAACTGCCTTCCAGATACCGTGCGCCAACTGCCCACGCCCCATCAACCCCATTCTTCCTATCCCTCTCATCCATAGCGGGTTACGCGCGCCCGCGCCGTCCCGGCACGCCCCTTGCCATAGAAGTCCTCCGAAAGCCCCACCCGACGGGGCGCAACAACGGAGGACGACATGAAATGCCGCATCTTCGCCACAATCATCCCGGTCATCCTGGGACTTGCCCTTCTGGGCTGCGATACCAATGACACCGTCTACTTCGATCCGGACTCCCAGCCACCGGCCACCCCGCGCGGTGTCTACTCGGTCACCGGCGATGAAGAAGTCAAGATCGTCTGGCTCGGCAGCGATGAGCAGGATCTTGCGGGATACCGTGTCTGGCGTTCGGGGACCGTTGATGGTCTCTATCATGACATCGCCGACATCGCAGTCGGCGACCTGCCGCTGCGCCTCGAATACACCGACCGCAATGTGACCAACGGCGCGACATACTTCTATGCCGTCTCGGCGTACGATTACGAAGGCAACGAAAGCGAACTGTCGTACGAGGATGTCTTCGACACCCCGCGTCCGGCCGGCTACGGTGTCCGTGTCTACGCCGCCGAGTCCGATCCCGCGCGCGCCGGTTTCGACTTCTCGCGGTATACCGTCACGAATGTCAATGACGACCGCGCCGACATCGTGATCACCCGTGATGGCGACATCTACTTCGCCGAAGCGGTCAACCTGATCGATGAACCGGCGACCGACATCCAGGACTTCGGCTACACCGAAACACTCGATGCGCTCGACTGGGCGCCGGGCGATGGCTGGTCGGCCACCGGGTGGTGCGAGATCATTCTCGGGCACACCTACTGTGTCTGGACACGCGACAACCACTACGCCAAGTTCCGCGTCACACAAATCGGCGGGTCCTCGGTCACCATCGACTGGGCCTACCAGATCGACCTGGGCAACCCTGAACTCAAGCCGGTAGCTAACTGGGCCAACAAAGAGGGGAGCAGGTAGCAATCTCCCTCTCCCCCCGGCG
>JBFMFQ010000257.1:0-3633 GCA_040752075.1 Candidatus Zixiibacteriota bacterium
CGTTTTGATCTTCTGCCTTTTGCGCTTCTTACCAGACGGCATCAACTCTCCTTGCGGCCGCAGTCAACCAGCCGGAACGGGCCAATTTACCCGGCCACGGGCTGTTTGACAATGAGATTCTTGAACTCATTGGACGGCTTGAACACCGGGACCTTGCGATCCGGGACCGGCACCTCCTCGCCCGTGCGCGGATTGCGCGCTTTCCGCGCCTTGCGCAACTTGACCTTGAAGGTCCCAAATCCCCGAATCTCGATGTTCTTGCCGGTCTCCAGGCTGGCCTTGACTGCATCCAGAAACGCGTCGACGGTCACCGCCACATCAGTGCGCGTCAGCCCGGTTTTCTCGGCGCAGATCTCAACCAAATCCGCCTTGGTCATCCTGACCTCCTTATGAATTCACCGATTGACTTGATCATTTATGTCCACCTCGTCATTGCGTTGCCAGGCGCCGCCTCTCCTAACGTCCCGGGAAGCGGTACTGAAGAAGGGGGGAGGATTCGGTCTCGGAGGCCGACAACAGCCACTCGAGGGCGCTTCTCCCGAGAAAATCGAGAATGCTGGCGCGCCGCCGCGGTTCCCACCGGACCGTCTTGGGCGGAATCTCCAGCCCGGTCATGTCCGCCGCCGCATTGATCGCGTCCTGCAAATCCCCCAACTCATCCACAATCTTGTATCCGAGTGCCTGACGCCCGGTGAAAATGCGGCCGTCGGCCACCAGGCGCAGCGTGTCTTTCTCGAGCCCGCGCCCCTCGGCCACCGCCGTCAGGAACTGATCGTAGGTGTCGTCGATGACATTCTGCAGTGCATCGGCTTCCTTGTCGGTCATGTCCCGCGAGATGTTGCCGATGTCCTTCAACTCCCCGGATTTGACCGTCTCGTAACGCAGCCCGATTTTGTCGAACAAACGCTCGGCGGTGGGGAACTGGAGAATGACGCCGATCGAGCCGGTGAGCGTGCCGGGATTGGCGACAATCCAGTCGGCGGCGCTGGCCACATACAGCCCGCCGGAGGCGGCGATGGAGCCCATGGACACGACCACGGTCTTGCCCTCATCGCGCACCCGGTGCACCTCGTTGTAGATTTCCTGGCTGGCCGCGACACCGCCGCCGGGTGAGTCCACCCGCAGGACAATGCCGGTCACCGATTCGTCCTCGGCAAACCGCCGCAACTGGCGCACCACATCCTCCGAGGAGGTGATGGTGCCCTCGAGTTCCACGATGGCGATGCGCTGGCCGAAGGTTCCGAATGGGGTCCCGTCGGACTGGGTGAGTCCGGCCACGAACATGACCGTCACCGCCGAAAACACAACGAACGCCCCGGCGATAATCAGCCCGATGATCCAGTCACGTCTTTTGGCCATATGTCCCGTGCACGTCCCTATGCATCAAAGAGAGGGAATCAAAATCCGCTGCCCCACGATCAACCGGTCCGGATCAACCGAGCGATTCGACGCCATGAGTGATTTCAGATCGATGCCATACTTGGCCGCGATGCGCGAAAACGTGTCGCCGCGGCGGATGGTGTAGTAGAAACTGCCGCCCGAACTCTCGCCGCCGGGGATTTTCAACGTCTGGCCGGCGTAGAGCTTTTCGTGCGCGCCCATCTTGTTGGCGCGACGGATGGCGGAGGTGGTGGTGCCAAACTTCTTGGCCAGATCCCAGAGCGTGTCGCCGCGTTTGACCCGGTAATTGCTCGTGGAGCCGGATTCCGGCCCCGACGACTTACCGCTCGGCTTCGAATTGCTCGGCTCCGGAGCGATTTCCGCCAGTTGCGCCATCGCCACCGGTATTTCAAGAGTCTGGCCCACTCTCAGCTTGTTGGTCGAACGCAGTTTGTTGTGCTGCGCAATCTCGGTGACCGTGGTGCCGTATCGCCGCGCGATTTCGCCCAATGTCTCGCCCCGCCTGACCGTGTGACGCGCCCACTGTGTGCGCTCCGACTCCGGCAGGTTGTGGTACACATGCGTGAACACCTCGCCTTTGCCCTTGGGAACACGGATCCGGTAAGGCCTGATATCCGGCGGGGTGACTCCGCGGCGCAGCTCCGGATTGAGCTCCACCAGCGCCTCGGGGCTGCAGGCAATCGCGCGCGCGACCTCGGGCAGCTCGATCGGCTTGTTGGTCGCCGCCCAGTCGAATTCCAAAGGCGGTTCCGGTTCGATGTTGAAACCGAATGCCTTCTGATCCTTGGCGATCATCAGCGCCGCCATGTAAAGCGGCACATAGTTGCGGGTCTGGCTGTGCAGTTTCAGCTTCCAGAAGTCCTTCGTGCCCTGCCGCTTGATCTGCCGCCCGACGCGCCCCTCGCCGCCGTTGTAGGAGGCCAGGGCCAGATTCCACGATCCGAACATGTTGTACAGATCGCGCAGGTACTGGCAGGCGGCGTGCGTGGACTTCTCGAAATCCCGCCGCTCATCGATCCAGTTGTTGCGCGAAAGGCCGTACTTGCGCCCGGTCGAGGCGATGAACTGCCACGGCCCCGAGGCGTGCGCGTACGAGTACGCCTTGTTGTTGAACCCGGATTCGATGAGGGGGAGGTACGCCAGATCGGTCGGAAGCCCGTAGGAAGCGACGATCTCCTTCATCATCGGCAGGTAACGTCCCGAACGGCGCAAATACGTCTCGAACGGTTCCCGCCCGACTGTCTGGAAATAGACAATGCAATTGGTCACCTGGTCGTTCAGCTCGACCGGGAAGTTGTATTCCACCTGCCCGGATTGTTCCTGCTCCTGGGTGATGATGAGCACGGTCGAGTCGAACTCCGGCTGGCGCAGAGACTCAAGGCTCTCGTAGCGAAGGAGAAAGGCCAGGAGTGAAGCGTCGGAGTCCAGTTCGCCGATGGCGGTCAGGGTCTGACGATACTCCACGGCGATCTCGCTTAAAAGCCGGGACAGATCTTCCTCGATCTGTGTGATCGTGTCTTCCGCGGTGGCGTCTTCCGGATCAACCGCCGTCTCGATATCGAGTTCCGCCAGAATCGAGGTCGCCTGTTCAAACGCCACCACGGCGTCTTGCCATCTCCCGTCGCTGTTGGCGGTTACGCCGGTCGCGAAGAGCGCCTCGGCCTCCGCCAGTCGCTGACGCAGATCAACAGTATCGTCCTCGGCCCACTCGGCCGGGACCTGGTCTTCCGCTATGATGTTGTCGTCGATGAAAGTAACATCGGAGTTCGGCTGCGAAACCGGATCGGACTTCGCCTTGGATCCCGCGGGGGAGGACTCCGCTTGTGTCGACACATTGCCGCCCCGACTCGCAAGACCAAAACAGCCGCTAAGTGCGAGCGGAAGCAGCCCGGCCGCTACTGCAAAGAGAATTCGCCGTGTGTGTGCCAAAACCCTGCCCTCCCGTTCCAACTGTTTGTCCGCCCTGCTATTAACTAAATCGGCGGCAAAATGCCAATCCTGTACAGGCAATGACTTCACTCCCGCCGCCAAAGACTGCCGTAGTCGTATGAGCATTCGGGCTGTCTGTCCCCCCCGCGCTCACGTAACTCGTGCGGTTTTAAGCATTTTTGGGAATTCCTGTCAAGCATTTTTGTGGCGGATTTCACACCCTTAACATGACTGCCGCGAGGCCTTAACCCTTTATTTCCCATTGAATTGATCAACCGGGCGCCCCTCCGTGGCGCCCCGACG
>JBFMFQ010000258.1:0-3632 GCA_040752075.1 Candidatus Zixiibacteriota bacterium
GCAGAACTCCGGGATCCCGCCCACCGAGCGTTTGAGCGGTTTGGGATAGGCGCCGTTGAAGCGGCGTTTGATGAAGTCATGCAGCATCGGCATCGCCTTGCGTCCCTGGGCAACCACCGGGGCGATGGCCAAACCGACATTGGCGGTGCCGTTGCCTTTGGGGAAGACCCAGGCATATCCGCCGGGGGCGATTTCGTTGCCGAAGTAGAATTCGAGGCAGGAGGGATCGAGATCGGGAACGTCACCAAGGAGAAACTGCGCGGCGGAGTCCATGTGTTCGACCGAGAGCGTGGTGTCCAGCCCCGCCCAGCGCGCCACCAGCGATTCGATCCCATCGGCGGCGATGAGCACATCGAAACCGACTTCGAATTCATGGCCTTCGCGCAAGAGTCGGATCGCCTTGAACAGGCCATCCTCCCCCTCGCGCAGTCCGACCGCTTCGGTTTCGGTCCAGACCTCGGCGCCGAGTGTCTGCGCCTGACTGGCCATGCCCTGCTCGAAACGGCGTCGTGAGAGGACAAAACCGGCATCGGGATGGCGGAAGTCGATGACCTTCTTCCCCGGTGACTCGAGATAGCACCGTTCGACATCGGCCACGATCCAGTCGCGGTCGAGGGGTATGTTATCGGTCAGGCCGCAGAACGATATCGCCTCGGCGCAGCAGAGCGGCTCGCCGATTTGCGCATGCTTTTCCACCAGGAGCGTGCGCAGCCCGGCGCGCGCGGCGGTGATCGCGGCGAGACCGCCGGCGGGACCGGCGCCGACAATCACGATGTCATAGTGGCGGTTTTCGGGCATTGTCGTTAGAGCCGGTCTATACGTCGGAATCTGATCCCACCGCAAGCGGTGGGGCACCAATACCAATCTCAGTCGATGGCGAGGGCCTCGGTCGGGCAGGCGATCACGCAGAGATCGCAGAGGATGCACTCGCTGTGGATGATTTCCAGTACCGTGGGCCGCAGAACAAGTGCCTCATACGGGCAGACGGCGACACACAACCCGCATTCGGCGCAGGCCTCGACATCCAATGTGAGTTCGCTGCCGGGCATCCGTGATTAGATAAGAGCAAACGAGTCGGGTTTCAATGGGGAATGCGGACAGTGCCCGGTCGAACGCCTGGGAGTGACGGGACGAATGGGAAGGATGGAAAGTGGAGAGCCAGCGTCACGGTTCTGTCTGGTCGAGGGCCAGAATCTTCATGCGATCGCGGTTAATGAAGGCGACCGTGCCGCGCTCGGGATCGAACCGGACCGCCGGGAACTGGCCGTTCCACTTGGCGGGTGTGTCCTCCACCGTGTGCAGCATCCGGCCCTGCGCATCGAAGAGGAGGCAGCGGCTTTTGAGGTGACGTTCGGGGCTGTCCAGATCGGGATCGTAGTCGATGCCGAGCGCCACCATCGAGCCATCGTCGAGACAGTCGGCACTGCGAAAGTTCCAGGTGGTATCGCCGATCCCCGTGTTCCAGACAATCGACGGCGGTTCGATGCGGACCAGGGCGGCCTGTGTGGCAGAGATAATGGCGGCGTGCGCGCCCTGCGGGGAGAGTGTCACCGCGCGGATTTCTCCCATGCCGGGGGTCAATGCGAGTGTCTGGGTGAGTTTTCCGCCCCGGTAGATGAGGAGACGGTCGGCAAGAATGGCAGCCAGGGTTGCGCCATCATGCGACACGCCCCAGCGGAGGAAGCGGCCCACGGCGTTTGTGGCGCGCGCTTCGAGGTCGTAGATCTGCAAACCCGCAGTCATTCCCTCGAAGAGAAACCGTGAACCATCGCGGGTGAACTTGCCGCCTTCGTATCGTTCGACACGGATGGTGTCGGTCAGATTTCCACGCGCGTCGTAGACCCGCAGAAGCGAACTCGGGAGTCCCTCGGCGCCGTCGATGCCCACGAAGGCATTGCCGGCGGGCGAGACGATGGCGTTGGCAAAGGGCGGGTCGGTCAGACGCGCCAGTTCGGTCCCCGTGGGGGAGAGCA
Source organism: Candidatus Zixiibacteriota bacterium (assembly GCA_040752075.1). Taxonomy (GTDB): domain Bacteria; phylum Zixibacteria; class MSB-5A5; order WJJR01; family WJJR01; genus JBFMFQ01. Next base: position 1,974 of record JBFMFQ010000258.1, read on the forward strand.
AAGTGAAGCTCAACGGACGGAGTGTCTGGGGCTGGTTGTCGGCATAGGAGAGGATCCCCACGGCCTTTGTGGCGAATGAGCCGACGAGAAACTCGTTTCCGCGCCGGTCGAGCAGCTTGATTCGCTCGCCCGAGGGTGAGTAGAACTCGACGCGTCCCTTCTCGACCGTGACCCAGCCACCGCCATCGAGAAGCAGCCAGCGGCGGCTTTCCTCAAGAACGACTTCCGAGACCACCGTGATCGCGGCAGCCTGCGACCCCAAGAGCATGAGGAAAGCAAAAATCGGGAAAACTCGGACGTGGACACCGCGTGCGATCCGATGCGTCTGTCCGCTGGTGTGAGAGTGTGTGAGCATCATCTTACGTGAAGTTTCGGCAGAACCGGCGGGATTTCAAGCGGAAACGCCTGCCATTCCTTCTGAGTCATACACTCAGACGGTGCGGCGGTTTCCTTCGCTGTGGGAAGCTAGGACCGAAGCGGCGGATTCGACGAGGAGAATTGGCCGTTGGTGGGATCGGCCGAGCCCAGTTCGATCCTGGTCTTGGTCTTTAGTGGCGCGAGATCGAGAACTCCGGTGAAGGCGCGATTCTCATCCTTGGGCACCCACCCGATTGAGAAGCGGTGCTTGTCGCGGTAGGTTTGCACCACACGCGCGTGGCGTTCGAGCGCCGGCGGCACAATCGCCTTGCGGTTGAGCTGGTAGACCAGTGCGACGGCATCGGTGTAGACTTCGAGCTGGTGCTGCTCAAACAGTTTATGGTTGTTGTTGGCGAAGTTGATGAGCCCGAGGAGCGCCACATACTCGCACTCCGATGCGGTCCCGGGATGCCGTGAGCGAAACTGAATTCCCAGATCCGGAATGGCGAATGAGACAATGCCATCGGCCACGGTGTCGCGTTCTTCGCGGTTGTTGGTACCCCAAATGTAGCAGCGCATGTTGCTCCTGTCGTGACCCCCACGAGGTACTTCAGCAAGGTTGATGCCGCCTGTGCCGAAGGTGAACAGGACTGGGACCGGATCCACAATATGTTGTTGCACAAAACGTTACAGATCGGCGGTCGATGGGGAGCGGGCGATAGGATTAGACACCCGGGACCGGGAGCGCACGTGGTTGCATGGGTTGGGCAAGCAGGGGCAGGCCGTGGGGCTGGTCAGGCGACAAGGCGAGGAACTTGAACGCTAGCTACTCCAGAGATTCCTGCAGTTTCTGACGCATGGAGGCCGAGGCCTCAAGATATCGGCCCGAAGCGGTCGCATAGACTTCACCCGATGGGCTTGAAATCGTTCCCTCGGTCTCAAAGAGGCGGCCCTTTTCTGTTAGAACACGCCCGCGGAGGATCAACCTCTCCCCCACCGGCACGGCCTTTTTGTAGCGCACGGTGATCTCCACGGTCATAGCGTACTTGCGCCGCGCGAGCACAGCCTTGGCCATGATCTCATCCAGCAGAGTGGAGATCAGGCCGCCATGGTAGATTCCCTTGAATCCCTGGAAGCGCGGCTCGGCGTCGCACTCGGCGAGAGCGTCATCGCCATCGAGGAAAAACCGGATGCGGAGCCCCTCGGGGTTTTTGTCGCCGCAGACAAAGCAGCCGGAGTATTTGATGATTTCCTGCAAATTTCCGATTCTGGTTGCTGCCGGGGTTCTGTCACTTCATTGTG
>JBFMFQ010000259.1:0-3612 GCA_040752075.1 Candidatus Zixiibacteriota bacterium
CGTGAGGGCCACACCGCAGCAAAAAAGCCCCCGGCCTCTCACGAAGCCGGGGGCGGCATTACGACTCTGTAGTTTTCACCCCGCTATCGCGGGGCAGGCCGGTCAATCAAGATAGGCGCGCAGGGATTTGCTGCGCGACGCGTGACGCAGACGGCGGATCGCCTTTTCTTTGATCTGTCGGACCCGCTCGCGGGTCAGATTGAAGCGCACCCCGATTTCCTCGAGGGTGAGCGCCTTTTCGTGCGACAGGCCAAAGTACAGGTTGATCACTTCCGCTTCACGCGGTGTTAAGGTCTCCAGCGATTTTTCGATCTCCAGCCGCAGCGAGTCCTTTAAGAGGGCCTCGTCCGGGGCCGGCTGCAGTTCATCTTCGAGCACGTCGATGAGACTGTTGTCCTCGGATGTCGAAAACGGGGCGTCCAGCGACAGGTGCGTGTTCGAGATTTTCAGCGTGTCGGACACCTCGGCTTCGGACAACTCGAGTTCGCGCGCGATCTCATCCGGCGAGGGCTCGCGTCCGAACTCCTGTTCGAGCGACGAGGCCACCTTGCCGATTTTGTGCAGGGTGCCGACGCGATTGAGCGGCAGACGCACAATGCGCGACTGCTCGGCCAATGCCTGCAGGATCGCCTGGCGAATCCACCAGACGGCGTAGGAGATGAACTTAAACCCCCGTGTCTCATCGAAGCGCTTGGCGGCTTTGATCAGTCCGATGTTGCCCTCGTTGATCAGGTCGGCCAGTGAGAGGCCCTGATTCTGATACTGTTTGGCAACGGAGACCACAAACCGCAAGTTCGCCTTCGTGAGCCGATCCAGCGCCCTTTGGTCGCCCTGCTTGATGCGTTTGGCCAGGGAGACTTCCTCGGCGGCGGTCAGAAGGGGGGTTTCGCCGATTTCCTTTAAGTACAAATCCAGCGACCGGTCTTCATCCCGGTACTTGCGAGAAGTTCTAACGCTCGTACCCGCATCCTCCTTCAGAGTGTGATTAGTTGCGTGTCTCGGGCCGCACCGCGAAGTAGCCCGTGCTGCCCCGGCGGTCATACACCAGAAGCGACACCGGTTTGCCTCCGGCGCTGGCCTTCGCGGCGACATCCACGAAGTCGGCCCGGTTCTTTATGGCAACATGATCGATCTCGCCGATGATGTTGCCGACTCGAATTCCCTTTTCGTAGGCGTGGCTGGCCTCATCCACCTCGGTCACGATCACGCCCGGGTTGAACACAACGCCGTACTCCTCGGCCCGCTCCGGCGTCGAGGTGACAACCTCCAGCCCCAGAAGCGGCTCGTTTGGCCGCGCGGCGGGCATGTCGGTTTGCTGCTCGGCGGTGGCCAGGTAGGCGTTGCGGTCGCCGAGACGGACGTCAAAGGCCAGATTGCTGCCCCGGCGGAGCACATCGAGATGAACGTTCGCGCCGACTTTGGCCTGCCAGATGAGCTGCATGAAGTGCTGGGCATCCTGAACACGCGTGCCGTTCAGCTTGAGGATGACATCGCCCACGCGCAATCCCGCCGCCTCAGCGGGGGTCTTTTCGATCACCCGGTTGACAATGACGCCATCGGCGGACTGGAGACCCTCGGCCTCGACATCATCCCATTCCAGATCGCGGGGCTGAATCCCCAGCCACCCGCGCGACACCGCGCCCTCGGCCATCAAGTCCGGGATGACCATTTTGGCAAAGTTAACCGGAATCGCGAATCCGATCCCCACACTCGAGCCGGTCGGGCTGGCGATGGCGGCATTAATGCCGATCACTTCCCCATTCAGGCCGACCAGTGGACCGCCCGAATTGCCCGGATTGATCGAGGCGTCGGTCTGGATGTAATTCTGATAGGTCGGGGTCTCATCGCCGAACCACAGGTCCTTGCGGCCCATCGCGGAGATCACGCCCACGGTCACGGTGCGGTCGAGCGACTGGTTCGGAAAGGGATTGCCGATCGCCACGACCCAGTCCCCCACCAAAAGCGAATCGGAGTCGCCCAACGGAACGAACGGCAACTCGTGATCGGCCCGTATGCGCAAGACGGCGAGGTCGGTCGCCGGATCGGAACCGACGATTTCCGCCGGCAATTCCATCTTATCCGACAAACGGACCGTGACATCGTCCGCGCCGTTGATGACATGGTAATTGGTCAGAATGTACCCGTCGGCGCGGAAGATAAACCCGCTGCCGAGCGACTTCTGGCGGCTGCGCTCGTCACGGTCCTCGCGGGGACCGAACCAATCCTCAAAAAACGGGTCCAGGCGCCCGGAATGGTAGCGATCGACCACCCGTTCGGCGGAAATGTTCACCACCGCGTCTTTGACCTGGTTAACAACCCTGACAAACGGGCTGTGGCCGGATTCATCCGTCCAGCCGCCCCTCGGGGCCAGTTGCGCCCCGGCATAACCCGAAAACCCAGTCCACAGACTTGCGATGACCACGGCGCCGATCACGCCCAAGCGGCGGAGGCGCGCAACCCTGCCCAAGCTGCTTATCATCACTTTTGACATCTCCCTAGCCGTCCGCGCGGCCAATGGCAAAAAGTATCATGTTAACCAATGGGCCCCGCCAAAGCAAGACCCTGTTTCCGGGACATTCTAACCCCCGGAAGAATGCGCGGTTCCAGCCGGTCTGGAGCCCTGTGCCGATGGCCCGGCAATCGGGACGGTATCGGGGTGGGACAATCAGGTACTGCGAAGCGCTGCATCCCATGCTCAACGTCTGGTTAACTCCCACTTCAACGGACCCAAACATATACGGGCGAGCAGGGGACCTGTTGCGCCGGAGGCGACAATTTGTCCAAAGAGAAACGGGGGATCCGTCCGGATGCCCCGTCGATGCCTGGCATTCCCGGGCCTTCGCCCAGGATGCCCTCAGGACTTCTTTTCGACGTAATAGAGGCGCGAATCGCCCCGCCCCAGCCGTATGGAGACCCCCGTGCCAAGGTCCTTGGCGGCGACCTTTATCGAGTCGGTCCCGAGGATATCGGTGAGGGCGACCGTCTTGGCGATCATGCCGATGCTCTTTAAGTCAAGGCTGAGGATGACCGGTCGGCTGCCATGGGTCGTGGCGGAAGCAGTGCCGACGCCGGTCGTCTCGGCGGTGTCATAAAGCATGAGGAGAGCGCCCTTCGCATGGGCCTGGACTACGGCATGGACCGTGGGGTCGGAGCAGGTCACGGGCGTGCTTGGTTTTCCGAGGGCGAGGATGTCCTGGAAGAATCCCAGCCGTCCGGGCGCGAAACGCGAACCCGGCGAGAAAGTCAGCACGGTCGCGATCCCCTTGCCGCACTTGGCCGATGTGCAGAGGACATGAGTCCCCTCCTTCGCCATCCGCGCGGCGCTGGCCGGCGACTTGTGGATGGTGCCCACCGACTCGGCGACAAACTTCCGGCGTCCGGCTTCAATCGTCGCGATTCCCGGCTTGCTCTGGGTGCGTGTCCCGATTCCCTTGGCCAGAATCTCGCACTTTTCGAAGTTTTCATCCAGCGTCGGCACGAGGCCATAGAGAATCGCATGGGCGCCCTCCTGGATCAACGTGAGGAGGCGCTCCTGCGATTCGGCGTCCATGAATTCGCCGGTCGGCACGATCAGCGTGCCGAACTCGCCCAAACGGTTCGGGTAGGTCAGAT
>JBFMFQ010000026.1:0-23716 GCA_040752075.1 Candidatus Zixiibacteriota bacterium
GATTGCTTCGTCGCTCCGTCCCGCCCTTGGCGGGACTGCGCTCCTCGCAATGACTTGGAGTTGCTAGTCATTGCGAGCGCAGCGAAGCAATCCCGACCCAAGCCGGCGAACTACCGGTCAACAAGGTATTTCAACACGCCCCAAGGTCAGGGCACACGGTGTGGTGAATGCGCCGCTGACGCTCAATGGTTTGCGTCACTCCTTGGATCAATCTTCGGAAGGACGACGCGGTTACTTGTCGGTCTCGTCTTCACGGAACCGCAACGCGAGGACTCGGCCGTTGTCCGGATCGGCAACATAGACGGTCGAATCATCCACCGCGACGTCGGTCGGGCGAATCACCCCCGGGAGGCCAAGACGCTCCGCGTCGATGTGACCGGCGAGGCGTCCGCTCCGCGAGAAGACCACGATCGCGTGTTGCGCGGGGTCGGCGACATAGACCTGCGAGCGGGGACCGAGGGCGATGGCGGCAGGGTCGCGCAGGTCGGTCTCGCCGAAGGAGAGACGCGCGGAGCCGGTGTTGTCGAAAACCACGATCCGCCGATCCCCGGGGTCGGCCACGTAGATCGATCCGTCGGATTCGGAGGCTGCCAACGCGGCCGGGCGTGAGAGACGCGCCCATTGGGATTCATCACCGCTAACCACGCTCAGGAACCGGCCGCCCGCATCGAAGCGATAGACACAGCGGTTGGACAGATCGGCCACGGTGATCTCGCCGTAAGGATCGACCGCCATGCCGCCCAGTTGACCTGGGGGAATGGACAGGCCGCCATAAGGCGGCACGAGGTCGGACAGGGGACGCATACGCGAGTCGTAGACCGCGATCCGGTCATCGAGCCCATCCGAGAGGTAAACATTGCCGCCGGGGTCGCTTCGCATGAAGCGCGGAGTTCTGATCAGGGACGCTCCTTCGGGGCTTGAGACACGAACCGCCTGTTCTACAACACCGCCTGGTGACAGACGCAGGAGGTATCCGGTCTTGCAGTCAGCCACCAGAAGTGAGCCGCCGGGTAGAACACTCAAGGCGCACGGCCCGGTCAGCGGGGCCGCATCGATGCCGGGACCGCTTTTCACTGTGCCGCTGTCGAATGTCCCGGCGACAACGACTACGGTGGATTCGGAGAGGGGGCGCGACCCCTCACCGGGCGTGGAGCCCGCGCAGGAAACAAGTACAAGCCCGACGGCGCAATACGCGCCCAGATGGGCGAAGTTGATGGTATGGAGAGAAAGCACGGCCGGCGCGGTCCTAAAACCGACGGCTGAGGACCAATTTGAGGCGCGGATTGTCGCCGAGCGGGGTGCCGTTCATGCGCACCTTCCACTGGCCGAGTTCCATGCGGGCCTGCCGGTTGACCGACTTGGCGGTCCGCCAGGCATCGACCGCGGCGATGAGGCGGTTGAGGGCCAGCGCGCCGAGGGAAAACCTTGCGCGGTTGTTGGCTTCGCTCGCCTGGTTGCGCAGGGTGCGGTACTCTTCGCGGGCGCCATTGGAGCGCCACTGCCAGTCCCAGTAAGTCACATCGGGGTAATAGGGTCGGCTGGGAGAGATAATGCGGCCGGCGGTGTTGTACTCCTCGCGGTTGTCGTAGAAGGAAATCAGACGGTAGAACTCGTCGCCCTTGCCGGAGGGGTCGATCCCGGCGTTGGCGAGGGCATAGGCCTCGTAGTCGCCCTTTTTGATGGCTTCAACGCTCTTGAAATACCCGAAGGCGGCCCAGGCCACGCCTTCGGTCGCCAGGAAGATCCCGGCCCGGTTCTTGTTGCCGGCGTACCATTGACCGGCGCCGGGCAGAACGAGCGAGTAGAGCATGGCGCGCCCGACGCTGACTTTGTCTTTGTCTTCATCGCCAAAGTCATCGAAGCCGCCCTTTTGGGCATAGAGCGCGGGAAGCGGCGCCGGGTAAGCGCTGATCGGGGCGCCCGGATCGAATGGGGGCGGCAGGAGATCCTGAAGCGAAGACGGACCCGAGCGCATCACGGTCGGCGGAGCGGAAGGCGCCGGGGCATCGGTCGACGCCCAGACGCAGAGTCCGCCCAAGGACAGGCTCAGGCAGAGCCCGGCCGCCAGATATCGCGGAAGTCGATACAGCATAGGGTCTTGCTTCAACGCCCCCCGTTTGTGGTCCTTAGAATCGGTATCGGACCACGAGCGTTGGGGACAATTTGTCCATCCTTTGAGAGTTCGTCAACCGCAATTCCGGTTCAATTGCGCCGAACTGGTCCAGGGCCCGGTTGTATCGTTTCGCCCCCAGCGCGGCTTCGAACGCCGACAACAGGTGGTTGCCGATCGTCAGGATTAATACCGTTGAGGCCTTGTTAAATTCCTTGTTGGCCTTGTCGCGCATGGAGACATACTCCGCACGGTGCGGCTGCATGTCGATGGTCGAATCGCCGTCCTCGTAGTCATCCCAGCCATACTGGAATTGGTCGTACTTCCCGATGTTCTCGTAGTAGGTGTCCTCCTCCACCGGGTTGCCGTCGGCATCGAAGTAAGCGTGGTGCGAGAAGACCCGGACAATGAATCCCTGGGCACTCGTATCGACCCGGTACGAGGTCGTATCAAGGTAGCGCAAGTCTTCAGGGGGAGGATTCAGGAAATCGAAGTTCTGCTGAAGTCCGATCCAGTAGGCGGTATCCTTCCAGTGAATGTCCGCGAAAGCCCGGTACTCGTCTTCCTTGTCGTTGCCGTTGCTGCGGAAATTCGACCAGCCATACCAGCCGGCTGCTTCAAGGCCGAGAAAGACGAACGGTTTCCAGCGGCTGCCGTTGTACCACTGGCCCCAGCCCGGGATCAGGAACGACTGGAGGAAGGCGCGCTTGACGGATTTCGGCTCGTAGCCATAGACATCGCGGCCATCCTCGAGCGTGTTGACATCCGCCTGCGCGAGCATGACCCCGTCTTCGGTCAGGGCGAGGGTCGCTTCGAGCGATTGGCGTGCCGCCAGATCGGTCAGGGATATCCCTGGGCGCGGGTTCACCGGACCCACCGGACCATCGGCCGGCGTGGTGGCGACCGCCGGCGAGGCGGACAGGCACAGCCCGGCAAGCAGAATGAGTGTGACACAAAGGAAACCAGTTCGAATCATTGCGGGTCCTCCAGGGGTCTCCGAGATCGTCGGAAACGCGCTTGTTTCATTGTCGGTTGCGGCGGCCATTATTGGACGACCGCCATTTTGCACAGGACTGTTTCGCGACGCCCGTTGTCCGTTCCATGGGCCTCGATGTGGGCGAAGTAAACGCCCGAGGCGGCGTTGGAGCAGTCCCAGGTCCATTCGTTGTAAAGCCCGCCGCTTCCGGGCCCGGCGGCTTCCACCACCAGATCGCCGGCCAGATCATAGATGCGGATGGTGACATCGGCTGTTTCGCCGAGCCAGTAGCGCACAATCGCGTGGCCATTGGCGGGATTCGGGTAGACGAACGCGCGCTCGGAAACAAAGAAATCGCCGGGAGTCTCGACAGGCCCGAGGTCATCCACCGGGATCACCGATGTCCGCCGGCTGTCGTGCGCGGCCATCGGCCAGAGCGCCGTCACGGGATCATCGCCGCCGGGAAGTTCGTACGCGTACAGGTATCCATCGTGCGACCGCGCGAAGAGGACCGAGGAGCCCAGATCGGGGTTCGGCGCCCAGGCGACCGCAGAAAACGCGGTGTCCCCCAGGGGGAGTGTGAAACTCTCGTTGAGGCTGCCGTTGCCATCGACCCCAAACACGGTCCGTCTCGCTCCGGCGGTCATCGCCGTGAGGGTGCCGCCCATATCGAGATCGCCGATCACCGGCTGGTGTGCCAGCGAATCCGGCGCGGAGCGTTCACCGAGTGTAACGGGGAAATTCGGAAGAAGCACGCCATTGCGCGCCACGGCCACCAACAATCCGTCACCGGACACCAGGATGTCGAGGTAACCATCGGCATCGATGTCGGCCAAAGACGGCGCGGCGGACGGTGTAATACCCAGATCGACTGGGAATCCGGGCAGGGGCAAAAGAAGAGTATCGAGCGCCCAGAGTTGCCCGTCGGCATTGACGACGATGACATCGAGCACGGAATCGCGGTCGAGATCGCCCATCGCGGGGGCCAGAAGCGGCGAGTGCGAAAGTTCCACACGGCGTCCATTGAGCACGTACGACCCGACCATCCACTCATCACCCTGGACAACGACCGTGTTCGTTGTGCGGTTCAATCCCGCCAGTGAACGGACCGGACCTTCGAGTGTTTCGGTCAGATCATGATCTCCTTCGATCAAGCCGAAAGTCTCAATCTGGCCGCCGCCGGTGGGGATCACCAGTTCGCGTGTCACTGCGCTGCGGTTCCAGATCATCGGCGGACCGGTCGGTGTGGCGAATGTTTCGCCGCTGAATCGCAAATCGAACAGACCGTTGCCGTCGACGTCGTTGGTGTTCCAGACGAAGACCCGTCCGGTGTTGCTCACGGCCGCCAGGACTCCGATCTGATCGCCGATGTCCGCCAAAAGGGGCGGGCAGAGCCACTCCTCTCCTTCAATGCCCATCGCCAGCGGGCGGATGGTGCGGGTGACCAGCGCCGTGTCGAAATCGCGGGTCGTGTCGGCGGTCGCCACGCCGCGAATCGGGTTGGCGAGGCGATCCCAACCCATGATGTAGTGCTTGTAGCCGAGATACACTTCGGGGTGACCATCGTCGGGGTAGCGCCACTGGTTGGCCGGGCCGGGGGTGAGATCGACCACCACCGGCGCGCCCGCCTCTCCCCTCTCTGGTCCGGCATACACCGGGAAATTGTTGAGGTAGCCGACGCGGTCGACATCGATCTCCATCGGAATGAGCGCCGCGGAGATGTTGTGAATGCGGATGTTGGTCCGGCCGCCGGTGTTGCTGATCAACGGCGGGTTGGTTTCACTGGAGAGATCGACGTTGTTGGGATCGTAAAAGTAGTCGCGCGAAGTACCGGTGCCCGCAGAATAGAATCCGCCGAAATTCACCAGGCCGTCGGCCTCGACCAGCCGCACGAAGCGGCGCGCATGATCCCATTGCAGCGTGTTGGCCTGAAAGTTGTTCGGAATGTCGTCCTCGGTGACATAGTCCAGCGCCGCGACGCCTTCATCGACATGCCAGATCAGAAGCCCGTTGCCCGGCAGGAGGAAATCATACTCGCGGTTGGCGAAAACGCTGATGGTATCGACCGGCTCGAGGACGACGTTGGTGACCGAGTCCAGGCGCAACCCCGCATCGCCACGCCCATCGATATCGAACCGGCGGTGCTCGACCAGGTAGTACTCCGTGGAGGAGATCGGAATCTTGATGACCTGCGGCACGGTCTGCGGGAAGGGCGGGTTGAAGCCTTCCGCTTCGGGAACCAGAATGCCGCTGCCACGGAAAACTTCGTTGGCGGTCACGAAACCGAGGTAGAGCCGCGACCAGGCATCGGGGAAGACCGGCAGCGCGCCGAACATGATGCGGCGGCGGCCTTCGACTTCGACATCGACGCCGACATCGGCGACGTTGTTGTCCATCAGACTGAAATTGCCGACCTGCGTGAGGAAACTGCGCGTGCTGTACAGGTCGACCAATCCCAGTTGGTGGCCGAATTCATGCGCGAAGACCGCATTGAGCACGGTGATCCGGCCATCCTGGATGACCGTCTCCGGCATGATGATCGCCTCGGAGATCTGATCGTTGACACCCGCGGACAGCGAGGTGAACTGGCCCAGTTTGACAAAGCCGGTGAACAGGTTGTTGGGCGTGTCCTCGAGGAAATCGCCCTGGCGGTCGGCCCCGGGATGGAAGAACACGACCGCATCATAGTCGGTGAACTGCACCGCCGGATCGGCGGACGCCACCGTGGCGGCATCGATCACGAACTGCTCGAGGCCGAAGATGACCCCGCTGTCGCCGTCGCGCTCGCGGCCATAGTAGGCCATCTCGTGCGGCATCTGGTAGGCGCTGTCGGATTCGAACGGGAACACGGTGTAATCGAGAGTGACCTCGCCATTCGACACGGTGTTCCAGTAGAGATTCAAGGCACGCAGGTGGGTTTCGAAATAACGCTTGTTGTGAGGCGCGCTGTCGAAATTGTGCGCGTTGGCCTCGCGATAGGCCGCGGTGTCGCGAAGGTCGAAGCGGCCGTTGCCGGTGGTCGTCGGGTCATCCGGGCTTTCCAGCGGGAACTCCACACGCACCGCCACCACACGAAGTGTGAATGGGATCTGCGCACCGGCGGCGCGTGTCCCCGGCTGATGCACCGCCTCGCGGCGCAGGCCCAAGAGATTTCGGGTTGAGGGCTGAGTGCAAATGCAGCGCCGTGCCATGGCGGTGTCGCTCTCGACCGTGACCAGAGCGTCGCGATCCATGCGGATCATCGTGCCCCGCGCGGTGCTGGTCAGGGATGCCGCCGCCGCAGTTCCGCCGAGGGACAACAGCGCCGCCGCCAGCGAGAGCGCGCGCCAGCCTGACCGTGTGATCGGAGGGTGGTTCTTCAAAAGCGCCCCGTGATGCTGTAGCGTTGCGTGTTGGCCAGAGGCGTGTCGCGCGTGGACGGGATGTAGGCGAAGTCGAACTGCAACTGCCGCCACGACAGCCCGGCGCCGAGCGTCGGCACCTTGATGTCCCCGTCTTCGTCGTAGATGTATCCGCCGCGCAGCGCGATAAACGAGCCGTACCAGTATTCCGCGCCGACATTGTAGATGATCTGCTTCAATTCCGATCCGGTGCCGCCCAGATCGACGAGCTCTTTGTTGACATCGCCCGCGAGGGTGAGACGGTTAAACGGCGAGTCGAGCAGGCGGTAGGCGAAGCCGACCGCGAGGTTGCGCGGGAGAGGGTCGGACTGCTGGGCATCGATGTAGGAGATGTCCGGTCCGAGGTTGGTCAACGCCGCACCCAGTTGCAGACGGCGCCAGGGGGTCTGGTACAAGAGGCCGGCATCGAGGGCGAACGCGGTGGCGCTGCCGCTGCCGATTTCGGCGCCCGCGCCCTGATCGGCGAGGCGGGAGTAAATCACCTTCGCGGTCAAACCGCCGGCGAGGCTCGGGCTCAGACGCGTTCCATATGACAGCGACAGCGCGCCATCGAACGAGTGGAACGAGTTGACCTCCGCGCCGAATTCGGTGGTGCGGATGATTTCACCGTAAGAGAAGAATGTCACTGCTGCGCCGACCGTCCCCCATCCCTCCACCTGCGTCACGTACGAGAGATAATCATAGTACAAGTCGAGGTTGAATTCCGGCAGCCAGGGCGAGTGCATGAAGGTCAGTTCACGCTGTGGTTTCTGGTAGATCACCACGCGATCGTCGGTGACAAACCAGACATCGCCGTCTTTGACCGCAATGGCGCGCACCTGGTCGCGTTCGAGGTCGGCGTGGTAGTAGCGGTTCCAATCGCCGCTGTTGACTTCGAGCTGGCCGGCGGAGGACGCGATGAACAGCCGTTCATCGGATGAGGCGATGTCATGAACGTGTGAGGCCGCGGGATTGCGGTAGACATAGATGGTGCGTCCGGCGGCAATCGTTCCGGCGGCATCAAGCTCGTTGTAGTCGATGATCAGCCGCGAGAGGGTCTCGGCGCGCTCGGGTGTGGAGCGCTCTCCCAGGCGGGATTCGGCCACGGCCCTTGCGGTCGTGGCTTCGGCGAGCGTGATCGGGGTGTAGCCGAAGGAGGTCCAGCGACCCTGCGAGAAGCGCAGAATCCCGAAGTTCGTGCCGACCCAGAGACGGCCGTAGGGATCGACATCGAGACGCGACGCGTCGCCGCGGATGCCGACCTGGTAGGGGATCTCGACGGAGGCGCCGGCCTCGGGCTCGAACGCCGCATCGAACCCATTGATGCGGCGCACGTCGGCCGCGGCGCGTGCGACACGGTCGGCATCCTCCGTGTCGATGAAGCGCCGGAGGATGCTGGAGATCGAATCGCCGACATTGGCCGTGACGGCAACGGTCGAGGAGAATCGTTCGCCGTCGAAACGCGCGAGACCGAACTCGGTCATGACCCAGCCGTCGCGCTGGCCCGGAATGCGCACGGCGGTGACCACATCGCTCGGGAGCCCGTCGGCGGTGGTGAAGCGGGTCCATTCGCCGGTCGTGCGGGCCAGCAGGCCCTTGTTGGTGCCGACCCAGAGACGGGTGCCGCCGACCACGCTGACGGCATTGATCTCCTCATCCTCCCAATTGGAACCCGTGGGGGGGGCGATGGCGCTCCAGCGTTCGCCGTCGAAGGCCAGCAGGCGTCCGCCCGCGGCGAGGAACATGTTTTGGCCGTCACCGGCAATGGCCCGCAGCGGCGGGGCGAAAAGGGCGTTGAGCGGGACTTCCACTTCGTAGGGGATCTGACGCACCACGCTGCGTTCAAGCGCGAAGCGCGCGCGGTCGACTGTCTCGAGCGCGGCCTCGCCCGATTGTGGCAGGGCGCCGAGCGCCTCGCGAACCTCGGGAAGGCGGGAGACATCAAGACGCGCCTCGCGGACCGCCGCCCGGAAGTCGCGCACGGCGTTTTCCACCAGTGTCCGGTCGCGATGATCGGCCGGCAGCGAATTGAGGAGACGATCGAGGAGCGGTTCGAGATCACGCAGCGGAACACCGATCAGCGCGCCGGACACGCTGGCGGCAATGTCCTCGGACTCGGATTCGCCGAGAAACGGCGCGTAGCGGCGGATCGCGGCGGCCACCGAGCTGACACCATCGGTTTCGATCGTCACGGTGGTCCGGCCGGATTCGAGCGCCGTCGAAGTGAGCCGCACGAGACCGCTGTCGGAAAGAATCCAGACATCGTAGCCGGCGTAATTGGTGTACGGCAGCCCGTTTTTGATCAGGGCCGCATCGCGGACGGTGCCGATGCCGGGGAAGTTGATCTCCTCCCAGTGGCTGCTGAGCGGGTATGTGCCGAGGCCGGCCGGATTCCAGTGGGTCGCGGTGGCGTCGTTGGCGATGGCCACGAAGGTCTCGCCCATCGCGGCGGCGCGTCCGCCCGCGGCAATCCGCAGGAAGAGCACGCCGGCGTTCACCGCCGCCTCGGCCTGCTGGCCGGTAAGTGCGGTCGCGATCAGCGTCGTCACGGCAATCCACACCTTCATTCGTCGCATAGAATTAATTCCTTTCCAGTTCCGTCATCCGAATCCTCGCAGATCCGCTTTGTTCGTGTGTTCTCCGATGGCGGCTCTCCGGTCGCGGGCGATCCTCAACGCGACAAGACCACCTTGGTTTCCTTGTATGCTCTTTTTTCGACCAACTGCCCGTTCTGATTCAGTTCGCCGGTCACCTCGACCTGGGCGAGATAAACTCCGTTGCCCACGGGATCGCCATCCTGGTCGACGCCGTTCCATTCGGCGGCGCCATCGGAGGCACCATTCAATTGACGGATGAGGCGCCCGGCAAGCGTAAAGATGCGAATCGTGGCATCGGTGTAGTTTCGTGTGGTGGTGAAAAAGAAACGGGTCGAGCCATCGAAGGGGTTGGGGTAGTTGAGGAATTCATCCACCCGGAAGTCGACTCCGGTTCCCGCCTCGGTGACCTGAACCTCGAGGGCCAGACGGCTCGAGTTGTTGGCGTTGTCCCATGCCTTCAAGACGAGCTCGTGGGCGCCCGGCTCGACGTCCGCAAGGGTAAAACGCGCCTCTCCCCGGCTGAACTCCCCGGGGGCATAGGTAAAGGCATCGGTCAGATCGACCAGCGGTTCGGCGCTGCCGTCGAGAAAGACCTCGATGCCGTGCCCCGGCGATCCGGTGAGGTTGATGCCCGAGGCATCCGCCAGTCCGACCACCAGTTCGGTGCCCAAGGGCAGCAGGAACCCATGATTGAGCAGTTCGCCACCCGCTGTTGAGAGGTTCATGTTCGGCCCGGCGGTGTCGGTGAGTGTGCCGGCCGATCCGGCGATCCAGAGCGAATCGGCCACGCCGCCCGCCATCGCGTCCGTCGAGTAGGCGTGCCCGAGAACCTGGGCACCCCGGCGCCCGTAGGCGACATCCTTGGGAACGACAAAACCGAAGGAGAATCGGCCACTCTCAACCGGAACATTGCCCCGGTAGAGAACACCCCCGGCGAGGTCGTATTCCAGCGAGATTGTCTCGTTGATGCGGTAGGTGCGCTGGCGCGGGGCATCCCGCACGATCACGGACACGGTGCCGTCAAAATCATCGATCGGCGATCCACCCGGATCCGTGATGCGGCCGGAGACCTCCGTCAGTTGCAGCGCGGAGAGGGTTTCCGGCTCGACGGTTGAGAAGACCACCCGGTTTTCGGGAATGCCGAGCCGCATGGCGGGGTCGCCAAAGAGAACATAGCGGCGGTCGTTGGGGCACGGGCAGGGCACATTCGGGTCGCCCGAGCAGGCGGTGCAACGGGCGAAGTACTGGCGGAAGAGTTTACCGGTATAGAGCGCGACACCGATGCGCGGTTCCTCGCCGCTTAAGAGCAGCTCGAAGACTTTTTCGTTGAGCGCGGCGTTGGCGCCGGCGGTGACCAGTCTGGTCGCCGAGATGACCGCCACCGCCCCGGCATCGGGCATGCGCAGCCACTCCTCGGACATTCCCTCGGAATGCGGGTCATCGAAAAATCCGATCGAGCAGGAGAAAGTCAGCACCGCGGTCGGCTTGCCGGAGTTCGTCAAACGGGGCAGATCGGAGACACGCTCGAAGGCGCGCTCGTGGGCGAGCAGGTCCTTGTTCCCGTGGCCGAGATAATCGAAGATGGCCGCGCCTTCGTTGAGCGCATCAACGATCGCTTCCTTGACCGACGGCTTGCGGCAACCGCTGGCGCTGGGATTGGTGCAGCCGGGGTTGTCGAAGGGGAATTCGGTCATGTAGATCTTGCGGTTGTCCAGCCGTGACGGGATAAACAGCCGCGAGATCTCTTCGGCGTCGCGTGTGTGAAAGACTTCGGTCACGGAATTCGCGTTGCGGTCGCCGAACTCATCATCGGCCACCATGACCACCCGGGAGCGCCACGGGCCGAGATCGGCGTTTGATTCGTACTGCTTGATCTTCGCCGTGACCGCCGCGATCTCGCCGGTGGTGCGAACCGGCCAGCGCCCGATGATCATGTCCGGAAACGGGTTCTCCGATCCGGACGCGTCGCTGTCGAGCACCTGGCGGTCGCCGAAGTAGACGAAGTTTTCGTCGGACGCCGAATTGTCGTCGATGGCGATGTAAGGCGGAAGCAGGTTTGCCGTGGTGGACCCGGTGTAGCCCAAGAAGTCGTAGTTGCCGTCACCGACCAAAAGCGCATACACCGGCGGCTCGCCCGGCCATTCACGGTACGCGTGCCTGAGGAATCGCCGGATGGCGACCGGGTCGGTCATGCCGAAGGCGAAGGCATCGTAGATGTCCTCCACCGCGACATAGCGCATGACCAGGTTGTCGCGGCCGCCGCGGTAAGACATGAAATCGGCCAGGGCCGATTCGAAGGCGCGCGGACCGATCACGATGTAATCGGCGCCAAAGGCGGGGGTGTGGAGGTCCGGCGGTGTCATTCGGCGCAGGCGCGCCGGGCTGCGCCGTTGCGCGGGCTCCAGGGCAAACAGGGTGTGACGGGAACCGTCACGCTGGTCGACCCCGACACGCAGCGTGTTGCCCGTGACGACCAGATCCGAGTACACCGATGGCGTTTCCGGGTCGCTGACATCCCAGACCTCCGGGCTGGTCACGCCGGCCAGCGTGACCGCGTACGCCTGATCGGAAAACGGCAGCGGAAAAGCGAAGGCGCCGCCGGTCAGGGTCAGGCGACGCTGATACTCGACACTGTAATAATCGACATAGTATCCACGGCTGGACACCGGGAAGGCGATTTGTACATCCGATGATGTGGTCAGCGCCGGGATCCGGTAGCGGGCGATCCGGGTTTCGTCTTCGCCGAGCGGACGGCGCGGGAGGGTGTCCATTGGCTGGCCGCCCATGGTCAGGGCAGGGGAGTGCCAGTAGGAGGACACCTCGATCACCGCCGGGGTTCCGGATTCGAGGCCCTGCACCGCGAAGAGGGCGAGGTGCGAATTCTGGAGGTTTTGCCAATACCAGGTATAGTAACTATCGATGAAGCCGAGTGCGCTGGAACGGAAGAGATTATTGCGCTCGTGACGGGCGCGCACGGTCGCCGAGAAGAGGTCGACCGCGCCGGGCGCGGGCGCCGGGGCGGGCACGGAGCCGACGCGTTTGGGCGATCCGCCGAACGATCCCGACAGCGCCAGCCAGTAGACATTCTCGGTGTCGTAGCGGTGCACGACGTCCACAAATTCGGTGTCATTGGCGATCTCCCAGCGGTCGAGCGCCTGGGCATAGAAATCGAAATAATCCCCCGCATCGAAGCGTCCGTCCTCGCCGCCGTTGATCCGGATGGCAACTTCGCTCAAAACGGGCGACGGCTGGGACATGGTGGTGGATACCTGCCGACCCGGACCGGCGAACAAGCGGAACGATTGCGGGTCCGTTGTTGCCAGGTTCACCCCGGCGGATTGCAGGTCGGCGGCGGTGACCCGTGTCACACCGCCGGCAGTGATGTGGATCGCGATCCAATCGTCGGAACCGGCGAAGGGATCGGGATCGGCGGCGGCCTTCGCCAACGCGTTGCGCGTGGGCAACCGCCACTCGCCGACCCGCGTGGTGTTAAGGCACAGGCTCTGCATAACCGCATCGAAGGCGCTCGGAGCCATGCCTTGCAGAGCGGTTCCGGCGCGGCCGCCGTGAAAACGGACACGGACCGTCAATTCGGACGTGAATTCGTAGTCGCCCGATGCGGATGTGTAAATAAACGGGTGCAGGATCAGACGCGCCACACGCAGGCCGCGCAGGGTGAAGATCTCATCGACGACGACCGGCTCGGGGCGTTCCAGGGGGAACTGCCCAGCGGTGAGCGTCGTACGCGATCCGCTTTCGATGGCGCCGGCGGCAACGATGGCCGCATCGACGGCGTCGGCGCCGGGCGGCAGGGCGAGATAGAGGACGCGCCCCGGGATGGCCCACCAGCCGGATTCGCGGCGCAGGGTGGTTTTTCCGATTAGCGGGAACTCACCTTCGGCATCGGCCGACCAGGAGAGGGGACCGGGGGTGTAACGGAAGGTGATCTCGGAGGCGGATTCGGCGAGCACCACGCAATCGTCATACTCCGCGGCGGTCACGGGGACCGTGGCGGTGAGGATGACTAGAAGTGCGGTGAGTGCTTGGAAACGCGGTTTCGCGCGCACGAAATCCTGCCCCTTGGGCTGACTTCTTCTGTTGTCGTGCCCCGGACAATCACCGGGGAGTTCATCGATCAATCAGGTGCGCTACGAAACCTCCTGGAGTCGGGTGCGTCAAGGCCCGTTTCAGACGCCACAGGCCGTAGCCAATTAACGTCTTAGGCCGGATTATGTCAACTTGCATTTGAGGTCGCCCGGCATCGTGGCCAGGCAGCCTTCGGGTCGAACAATGCAATTCGCGGGCCGGAGGGCTTGGCCTATGCCCTGCTGGTCCATCTCCTTGCCCGACAAGGCCGAGATCGGGAGGGTTGGGGGGATTCTCTGGGACTCTGGTTGCGGGAGGTGTGAAACGTGATGCAGGATGGCGGTTTGAAGTACCCCTGGTTCGTGGCGGCCGACTGTCCCGCTTGTAGGGGTGCGGCTTGCCGCGCCCTTTGCGGCAGGGAGCGGTAGGCTCCGACGGAGGGCACGGCAAGCCGTGCCCCTACACCTCGAATGGGTTGTTCAACGCGCCCCGGCATTAGTGGGAAAGAACTCGCCGGAACTCATCGGCGAAGAGCGCCCGATCCTCGCGTCGGCCCACGGTCACACGGATGCAGCGATTCAGAGGCGGGGCGCCGGGCATCCGCACAAACACGCCGCGTTGAAGCAGGGCCTCTAGCAAGGTGCGGGCGCGTTCTTCCCCGCCGACATCGATGCAAACGAAGTTCGTGGTTGAGGGGATTGTTGACAAGCCGAGTTCGCCGGCGAGCGCTTCGTATTCCGCTCTCCCCTCCGCGACCGCGGCGGTAACCCGGCGGACATGCTCGGAATCGTGGAGGGAAGCCAGTGCCGCCAGTTGCGACAAGCGGCTGACTTCGAACTGATTGCGGATTTTGCCCATGGCGCTGACCCAGTCCGTGTGGGCAATCAGGTACCCGACGCGGGCGCCGGCGAGTCCATGCGCTTTGGAGAATGTCCGGACACGGACGATTCGCCTGTCAGACTTGTCAATTGGCGGCAGGGCATCCGCCGGGGCGAAGTCGGCGTACGCTTCATCAAGCGCCAAGAGGCAGGGCTCGGGCATTTGGTCTCGGAGACGGAGTATATCTCCCGCCGAGCGCCATGTGCCGGAGGGATTGTCGGGATTGGCCAGATACACGAGACGCGCCTGCACCTCGCGCGCCATCGATGCCAGGCCGTCGCAGTCGATCCGGTCATGGTCGTAGGGGACAGACCGCAGTGTCCCCCCGAACCCCAGCACATGATAGCCGAATGTCGGGTAGGTTCCCACCGAGGTAACCACCGTCACCCCGGGCTGGACACAAACACGAGCGATGAGCCCCAGCAGGCCGTCGATGCCATTGCCGACGAGGATATTGCCGACTCCGACCCCATGCGCCTCCGCCAGTGCCTCGCGCAACTCGTGGCTTTCCGGGTCGCCATACCAGGAGACTTTGCGGGCCGCTTCGCGCATCACCTCAACCGCACGTGGCGAGGGGCCAAAGGCGCTCTCATTGGCGCCAAGGCGCAGCCGGATGGCGCGTCCATGGCGCCGTTCCAGCACCTCGGGCGCGACAAAGGGCGTGGAGGGCGGAAGCGCCGCCACAATGGCGCTGAGGGGAAGCTCTGGGGAGCGTCCGTCGGGCATGGACGGAGAGTATAGCGGAATCGGGAGAGATTGGGTAGGGGATTGCCGGGGGGGGCGAGTTGTGGAGCCGACGGGTGCCCCATCCGCTTGGGGCCTGTTGAAAAACCCGAGTCGTTCGGGTAGGAGAAAAGGCTTGGCACGGGATTGCTTCGTCGCTCCGTCCCGCCCTTGGCGGGACTGCGCTCCTCGCAATGACTTGGAGTTGCTAGTCATTGCGAGCGAAGCGAAGCAATCCCGACCCAAGCCGGCGAACTACCGGTCAACAAGGTTTTTCAACACGCCCGCTTGCGGTGGGGCAGGATTCCCCCGGGACGGCATCACCTCACAGTTCGATCCCATTAATCTCCAGCCAGGTGCCCCGACCACTGGGGGCGGGGTCTGACTTATGTCGTCGGAATGCCACGCACATCGCCCTGACGAGCCCGTGCGTGGTAGAACGCGGGGTCTGCGTAATGGCGCCGAATCTCGCCCCACCGCAAGCGGATGGGGCACCTGACGATTACAAATCGCGGCCACACAGGTGCAGTCCCTCAGGGCACCGGGCGCGGGGTAACGGTCAGTCACTCGATCTTCTGATACGAGTGACCGCTATCGTCGCTTATGACAAGGCGTATACTCCTTCCTTTGATCCGCACCGGATAACCAGCATGGTCGAGTACGATACTTGGTCGGGGGTCTTTGTCCAACCACCATCGCCCTTCTTTGGTCGTACCTCTGAGCCAGATTGCCTTGTAGACAAGGATGTACGTTCCGTCTGCTCGCAGAGTCAGTTCATCCGGGCTGTGCGGTTGGCCTTTGTTAGCGGAATAGTAGACATAAGTCCCGACAAAGGTCTCTGAGGTCAGTGGGGCATTCTGCTCGCAACAAGAAACTCCGGCGAGCAAGGCAAGAATGCCGATCATGGTACAGGCTCTCATTAGCGCGGGGTGCCCCATCCGCCCCGCGACCGGGATCTGGGGCTTGCGGTGGGGCAGGATTCCCCCGGAAGGCATCACCTCAGAGTTCGATCCCATCAATCTCCAGTTCCACTCCATCCAACCCTGTGTACCATCGGTAACTTGACCACGGCCACTCCTCCGGTGATTTTGCCAGTTCACGCGTGACCGGGTTTTTGTGGCAATAGTGGATCTTCTCTCGTGTTGTCTCCAGTGTGCGGCAATTGTGATCTTAGCAACGGCTTTGCCAAAAGACCTGGCGGCTGACTCCATTCCGTGTTACACCCAGCTTGTCCGTTTTCTGTCCGTACAGCCGTGTCAGGTGAGGCAACATCTCTCGGGCGGTCAGGGATTTGAGCCGCCCGGGTGCCCCTGACCATGCACCAATCACCGTGTGCCCTGACCTTGGTCAGGGCGTCCATGATTGTCACCGGCCGAATCGAAGTCCCATCTGATCGGGTCAACTGGCAGCGGGACATCCGTCCACCCGTCGCGCGCTCTCGCACTGGACCACTCCCACCCGAGGGGGTCTCCGACTAGTCCCCGTCGTACCGGGTTTGCCTCAATGTATGTCACCGCGTGGCGGATTGCCTCGTGATTCCACAGATTCCGGTCGAATCCGCCACCCGGCTGCCAGAACCGATGGCGGGGCGGCTGGCAGCCCCGATCGGTGCAGTCCACCATGCGTTCGGGACAGTGCTCGCGCCAATGCCGCAGAATGTCACGGGAGAATTGTTCTTTGATCCGTCGCAGGATTTCGGCCATGGCGTATTCATCGCGACGCGGGCGAATCAACAAGTGAACGTGCTCCGGCATGAGGACGTATGCCCAAATGTCGAACTGCTCCATTTCCCGGGCCGTGGCCAGAGCCCGCGTGAAATTGGCGTTTGTGGCCGGATCGGTAAGAAACTGCCGACGCTCCCAGCAGGAGAAGGTCAGGAAGTGTGAATGACCCGGAATGTTAAAGCTCTTTCGACCGCTCATGGTTGGACAAAGGTGACCATTGCCGTGAGGAGGGGCAATCACTTCTGATCCATGAAGTGGACGCCCTGACCAAGGTCAGGGCACACGGGGAGCCATGAATCGTCGGGGAACCCGGCAGGAGAAGGTCAGGAAGTGTGAATGACCCGGAATGTTAAAGCTCTTTCGACCGCTCATGGTTGGACAAAGGTGACCATTGCCGTGAGGAGGGGCAATCACTTCTGATCCATGAAGTGGACGCCCTGACCAAGGTCAGGGCACACGGGGAGCCATGAATCGTCGGGGAACCCGGCCGCTCACTGTCAATAGGGTAAGGGCCCTGCCTTGACAGATCGTCAATTGCGACGATATTGGTGGGAGTTGTTGCCCCGTCCGGTCTCGCCTGGCGGTGGCATTACCGGTGACATGATGGAGTGACCCGCCGTTGACGGTTCGATAAAGGATGTCTCAATGCGTTTTGGACGTGTGCTTCTCCCCTTCGTTATCCTCATAACCGTTTTGACCAGCACCAAAAGTTCCGCCGTGGAGATTCCCGGGCTTGCGGTCACGCATGAGACCGGGGAGCGTGTGCCGGGAGTGCTGATTGTCCAATTCAAGCCGGAGGCGATGTCCTTGGCGATGAAGACCGACCAATCGCGCACCGGGCGCGGCGGGCAGAATGTGATGGGGATTCCGAGTGTTGACCAGCTGAATGCCGATTGGAACCTGCGGCAATACCGGCCCCTGTTCCCCGGGGCGAAGGCCCCGGCGGCGCCATCGGCGGCGCCCGACCTGCGCGGGTTTCATGTGCTTGACTTCCCGCCCGAGACCGATCTCGACAAGGCGGCGGCGGAGTACTATGCCGACCCGAATGTAGAAAATGTCGAGTTCGACCGTTACGCCTACATCATGCGCACCCCGAACGACTCGTACTACTCGACCATGTGGGGCCTAAACCACGCGGCCGACTACGACATCGACGCCCCGCAGGCATGGGACTTGTGCGTGGGGGACTCCTCGGTGGTGCTGGGTGTGACCGACACGGGCGTGCTCTGGGATCACCCGGACTTGATGGCCAACATCTGGGTCAATCCCGGCGAGGATCTGGACGGCGACGGGGCCGTTTATGACCTTGATGACTTCAATGAGTTCGATGACGACAGCAACGGTTATGTCGACGATGTCATCGGTTACGACTTCGTCTCCGGCAGTTCGGCCCTGTGGCCCGGCGAGGATGGCTCGGTCAAGGACAATGACCCGAAGGACTTCAACGGTCACGGGACACACACCTCGGGGACCGTGGCGGCGGTCACCAACAACGCCACGGGTGTCGCGGGTGTCGCGGGCGGGTTCGGGGCGTCGGAGCCGGGCTGCAAGATCATGTGCCTGCGGATGGGGTACTCGTTCAATGACAACGGATCCGAGAATGGGCGAACGCAGATGAGTTTCGTTGCCGAGGCATTCAATTACGCGGCGACGAATGGGGCCCGGGCCATCAACTATAGTTTCGGATCGTCCAACGACGGCGGGATTGTGGCAGCGACCAACAATGCTATTGCGCACGGAATCCTGATTTCGGCATCGGCGGGCAACGACAACAATCAGTCATTCGGCTACCTGCAAAGCCGCCCCGATGTGATGTGTGTGGCATCGACGGCCAGCAACGGACTAAAGTCGAGTTTCTCGAATTACGGGACCGCGGTCGATGTTTCCGCGCCGGGCTCTTCGATCCGCAGCACGGTGTCGAACCATTACACGCCGAGCTATGCCTACTACAGCGGGACTTCGATGGCCGCCCCGCATGTGGTCGGTCAAGCCGGCTTGATCTGGTCGCTGAATCCGATGCTGACGCTTCAGGAGGTGTTCGACCGGATCAAGAACACCGCCGACAACATCGATGGGCTGAATCCCTCTTATGCCGGGATGCTGGGCACCGGCCGTATCAACGCGCACCGGAGCCTATTGTACATTGCCTCGACCGACTTTTCGGCATCGTCGCGGATCGGCAATGCTCCGTTCGAGGTGACATTCACCGACGAGTCGCTGACGCCGCCGACGGAGTGGAATTGGGACTTCGGCGATGGCGATTCGGCCTTCATCCAGAACCCAACGCACTCGTTTGCGCCGGGGTTGTATGATGTGACACTCAACACGGTGACGGGAATCGGCGAAGGACTGGCCACGAAGGACCGATTCATCGCCTCGCTGGCCGAGACAGTCGGGGTAGCCCGTGACACGGTGCCGAAGAACACGTATGTGATGATCGAGATTTCGGCGACCAACAACCTGCCGGTCGACACTTTGGTCCTCCCGGTTATTGCCACAAACATCACCTCCGCCGGGTTTCTGGACTCGGTTGTCACGACGGGCACGCGGACCAGCGGCTTTTTGAAGCAGACGGTCTTCGACAACCGGTTTAGCGGCCAGTTGGCGGTGAGACTGTCCTCCCCGGTCTCGCTGCCGCCCGGGTCGGGACCTGTGGCCCGTGTCTGGTTCCACACGAGCGCGGGTGCGGCGATCGGTTCGGAAATCGATGTCAGCCTGGGCACCCTTGGCGCCTACAGTTTCCGTTTTGCGGTTTCCGACATCAGTTACACGCCGGAACTTACGACGGGCGGGATCCTCGTGGCGCCGCCGATCGGCGATCTCGATGGGGATGGGCTGGTCAATTCGGTGGACCTGGCGCTGTTGATCGACATTGTGTTCTTTGCCGGGCCGCCGCCGAGTCTGCCCTTCCTGGCGGACATCAACTGCGATGGTGCCACAGACTCGGTCGATCTGGCGATTCTGATCGACTTCGTGTTCTTCAGCGGCGCTGCGCCCTGCGAGTGAGAAGTGCGTTGCCGCACGGTTTCTTACGGGAATCCGGAAAAGGAATGTCCGAAGGAATAATCCCGGAATCTCGATCGCGACCGTAGGGGCGACGCGCCGGGTCGCCCCTACCCGGGCCGTGACGGGGTTTGCGGTCTCGGTAGGGTATTACCAACACGTCGATCGATGAGCGATGGTGGGGTTACCCCACCCATTCTCTCTGGTGCAACCGGGCGAGTAATGCGGGCGGCGCGCGGTCAGTGTGATGGACGCAATTCCAAAATCATGTGCTCCTGATCGTAGTAGATGTCGCCGACTTTCAAGGCGCGTGGCTCGCGACCGTAGGAGCGAAATCCGAGCGATTCATAGAGACGGATGGCGGGCAGGTTGGCGGTGGCGGCGGTGAGCTGGATGACCTGCAGATCGGTCTCGTTCAGGGCGAGTTCGAGAAGCGCCCGGACCAGGCGTGCGCCGAGCCCCTGACGCCGCGCCTCGGGCCGTACATACATTCCCCACAGGACCCCGATGTGAGTGCGCTTGTCCTGTGCGCTCGCCTGGAGCGCCACAACGCCGACTAAGTCATCGATTCCGAGAAATCCCCCGAGGATGAACCCGGCGCGCGAGTCATCCGGTTGGGGAATCAGCCGTGCGATGTCTTCGACCGAGGACAGTTCGAATTCACGGGCGCTCTGGCGGAAGGCCTCGGGGTGATTGATCAGCCCTTCCAGCCGCACCGCCTTAAACGCGGCGGCGTCTTCCTTTTCCAACTTCCGGATGGTAAACGGCATGTGCTCTCCCGGATCTGAAAGAGCGAAATAACCGCCTCCCGTGCGACGGGAAAAGCGATTTGTGCATCGCAGACCGCCGGCGTCCTCCATCTGCTTGTTGCGGGGCCGATCCCGGCGGGTGTACCTTTGCGTTTCAATCCCACACCCGAAGTCGCCCAGTCATGTCAAGCCGCCCCTCGAAACCCAGCAAACCTTCGGGGGAGCCTCGTGTCCGGTCTGCGCCCAGCCATCTCGGCAGGACACCGCTCGCCTTGTTGATCGGGATGGGAATCCTGGCGGCAATCGAGATTCTCAGTTCGCTCTCCCCTGGTCTGCACAGCTGGGGACTCGACTTCTGGTCGGAGGTTCCGCTGTCGGCCCGGCTTCTGGCCTTTGGATTGTTGCTTTTCGCCCTGGCTCCGCCGGTGGCCGGGGTGATTGACAACGCGCTGCGGGAGTTTCTCCGCCGCCCCGCCGGCTTCTTCACCATGCTGGCGGTGGCCCTGGTGTTGTTCCTCGTGTTCCGGTCGCGAGGGTACGCCTATGGCGACGGGTATTCGTTCCCGGCTTACTTCATTGGCGGTTCCCTTCCGGAGTTCACCGATCACCACTGGACGATGGCGCTCGATCTGGTTTCGCACTGGGCGCTTTATCGTTTCGTGATGATGCCCCTGGGCGGCTCGGTCGAGTGGACCTACGCCATCCTCGGCGCGGTGGGCGGTGTTGCGAGCCTGATCGCCATTATCCGGATCGCGCGCATGGCCACAAGCGACCGTGTGATTCGAGCGTTCATGCTGGCGGCCGGGACGGCGAGCGCGGTCGTGGTGTTCTGGTTCGGGCACATGGAAAGTTACACGCTGGTCAACGCCACCTTGTTGTGGGTCCTGGTGTTCGCCATCGAGGCGCAGGAGAAACCGCACCGCATCTGGACGGCCTGGGGAATGTGGGTTTTGGCGGTGGCGTTCCACCAACTGGCGGTGGCGGCGATTCCGGTCCTTCTCTTCGCGCACTGGCGCAGCCGTCGCGCGGAGAGGGTCGTGTTGCCCGATGCAAAAGCGTGGGTCCTTTTGGGAGCGGGGTTTCTCGGCTGGGCAGCGGCGACGTTTGCGTACCGGTTGATCGGTCCGCCGATCTTTGTGCCGATCCTGGCAACGTCCGACTCCGGCTACAGCGCGTTTTCCCTTGCGCATCTGATCGACATGGCGAATCTCCTGATCTTCGTCGCGCCGCTGGCGGTTTTTGCCTTCGCCGAGGTGATGGCGAAGCCGCCGGAGAGCGAGGCAGCCAAACCGGGAGTTACCGCGCTTTTGGCGGTCGCCTCGGCCTCGCTTTGGTACTTCGCGTTTTGGGTGGACCCGCTTCTTGGCGCATTTCGCGATTGGGATTTGCTCTGCGCTTTCGGCATTCCCCTGTCGCTGTGGGCGGCGCTGGCGATGGCATCGCGTGTGCCGAAGGGCGGGGTCCCACGCTGGCTGTGGGTCCCTGTCGCCGCGTTCGCGCTTTTCCATTGCGGGGGATACATCTCCACGCTCCAGAATGAACAAAAGGCCGCGTTGCGGGTGGACCGGCTGGTCGGGGTCGACCCGCACTATGGCGCCGAATTCTTCCGGGGAACACGCCTGCCTCCCTGGGCGGCGATCGTGGGGCGTGTGCTTGATCGCTACGACCTGGCGCGTGAGCATCTGCGGCGGCGTGTCCAGTATGATCCCAATGATGGTCTGGCATGGGCGAACCTCGGGAACGCCTTCCAGAAACTCGGGATATACGACAGCGGCGCGGTCGCTTACAAGCAGGCCCTGATCCGTGAACCCCAAAACGAGAAGTACGCAAATAATCTCGGCATCCTGTACTCCATGCAGAACAAGACCCTCGAGGCAAGGGACGCCTTCGAGACGGCCGCCGCGCTGTCGGATTCGAGTTACGGGAGCCGCACGATGCTGGGATTGATCTACTTGCAGACCGGCCAATTCGAGCTGTCGCGCAAGGCGCTGGAGGAGGCCATTGCGCTGAAACCGAGTGAATTCGGCGCCTACTATCACCGTGCGCTGTATTACGAGAGCCAGTACGACACCACGCGGGCGATTGTGGACTACGAAGCCGCCATCGCGCGTGGGGGTAACGACGAGGAAATCTTCAGGCGGCTGGTGCAACTGTGCCAATTTTCGGGGAGGATACCGCAGGCGCTGAATGCCTGCAACCGCTGGGCGCGGTTGTTTCCGAACTCTGTCGATCCCTACTTCCTTGCAGGCACTTCCTATATTATGGCGTCAAAGTTCGACTCGGCCGGTATGTATTTGACCGAAGCGCGCACCCGGGCGCCGGGGAGCGGGCTCATCGCATACTATCTGGCGACGGCACTGCGTGAGTCGGGCCAGCCTGACCGGGCGCGCGAGGTCGCGATGCAGGCGACCACGCTCGACACCACGCTCGCGCTCCCGTGGCTGGAACTGGTCTACCTCGCCGCCGATGCAGGGGACACACCGGCAGCGGTGGCCGCGACCCACGAGTTTCTCCGCCGGTCCCCCGGGGATTCGGGCATGAGCTACCTGCAACCCTACATCCGCCGGCGATAGCCTTTCTGACTTTCGGCACGCTGTTCATATGACAAACGAATCCGCCCGTGGCAGTGTCCGCCGGAATGCGAGCAGCGCCTGGCTCCTGTGCGGTACTGTTGGGTTGGTCCTCCTGCACTGGCTTTTGGGTCATGGGGATGGAATCAACGTCTGGGGCATCGGTTATTGGAGCGACCTTCCGGCGACCACCGCCGCGGCATTGGCGGCCGTTCTGATGCTTTCTCTCCTGCTTGGGTATCGGTTTTTCCAACCCGGGCGGATGGCCGGCGACAAGACAGGTTCGTTCGTTTCGATCACTCTGATTTCTCTATTCGCGCTGATGGCGGCGCTCTTCCCGACCCGGGGGCTGTCGTACGGGGATGGCTACACCATCGCCTCGGTCACCGGCAGCCGCGAACTCCCGCAATTGCACGGGAATTTCCTGTTGCAGCCACTGGACATTCTCACGCACTGGGCGGTGAACCGGTTTTTGATGGCGCCATTGGGCGGAGGAATTCGCGAAACGTACTCGGCCGTGGGCCTGATTGCCGGTGTCCTGACCGTAATCGCGCTGTGGCGCATCGGCGGACATCTTGGGCAGGGGACCATGCCGCGGCTTCTCATGGTCGCAGCGGGTTTGTCCAGCGGCCTGACGGCATATTGGTTCGGGCATGTGGAGAGTTACACCCTGTGCATAACCGCTTCGATTTGGATGTGCGATGCTGTCTTGACTCGGCGACGGCGTCGCGCGTGGGTGTTCGCGTTTTTGGCGGCCGCGTTTCACATGCTCGCCCTCATGTGGTTGCCTGTCTTGCTTCTTGGGTTTGACAGGGACGGCGGCAAGGATCAGAACCGCCGCGCGTGGCTGGTCCGGCAGCCGGGGATGGCGGTCGCCGCGCTGTTCGGATTTGGTGGTATTGCTGCCGCAGCCCTTCCA
>JBFMFQ010000260.1:0-3605 GCA_040752075.1 Candidatus Zixiibacteriota bacterium
CCCGGAACCCGGGGGCCCGGGCAGTCTCATGCCCGCCACGGCCAGCAACAGAAAAACCGCGGCCGCCACGGCAAATGACCAGCGCCGCCCGGCATCCTTCAGCGCCACCGGGGCATACATTCGTTGCTCATCCCGCAGGCGCGTAAACAGGCGATCCTTGAATGCCTCACGCGCCGCCGGCAAGGTCGCACGGCGCCGGACAAAATCGGAAAACAGGGTCTCGAACTCGAAGTGGGTGAGGCACGGACGGCACGCCTCCAGGTGCTCCTGCACGGCGGCGCGGTCGGCGGGGGGAAGCTCCCCGTCGACATAGTCGTAGAGTTTCTCCAATGCTTGCAGGCAATTGATCATGAGGTCAACCCCGCCCGCACCGCGTGCTCGTGCAGCGCCTTCTGGAGCATCTTGCGCCCGCGGTGAAGTCGCGACTTCACCGTGCCCATCGGCACACCGAGCACCTCGGCAATTTCCTCGTAGGCAAGACCCTCGAGAAACGCCATCACCACGACGATTCGGAACTCGTCGGGCAGCTCCTCGATCGCCTTTTCGACATCCGCCCCCAGGGTCCGGTCAAACAGGTCCTTCTCCGGACTCTGGTAGCGCGACACCGCGCCGCTTGAGACCATCTGCTTAAACAGGAAGTAGTCCTCGGCCTCGTCGATGTCGACCGTCACGGGCTCCTTCCCCTGCTTGCGGTAACGGTTGATGAACAGGTTGGTCAGGATCTTGAAAAGCCACGCACGCAGGTTGGACCCGTCCTCGAACCGGTCGAAATAACGGTACGCCTTAAGGCAGGTCTCCTGCACCAGATCCTCGGCATCTTCCGGATTCCGCGTCATCCGCAGGGCGGTGCGGTACAGCGAATCCAAGAGAGGAGAGATGAGCTTCTCGAATTGCGAGCGGTCGCCCATGATCAGTCCCGCTATCGTCCGCTCACAAAACCCAACCGGCGCGGCGAGAG
The DNA here is from genome assembly GCA_040752075.1 of Candidatus Zixiibacteriota bacterium. Taxonomy (GTDB): domain Bacteria; phylum Zixibacteria; class MSB-5A5; order WJJR01; family WJJR01; genus JBFMFQ01. The sequence continues at coordinate 959 of JBFMFQ010000260.1, forward strand.
GGTTGTTCCTGCCTTTTCGTGTCCAAGGTCCGGCCGGGCCATCCTCTTGACAACCCGACCCCTGACCGGGGCTAAATTACACCCCTCCCGGAACCCGCCAAACGAAAAGCACCGCGCTCGGCGCCTTCCGGGAATCGCCCGTAGAGGCCCGAGCGAGTCAACCGCGCCTATATATGGTATAGTGCCACCTGTTGGGCCAACCACGCGAAAAGCCACGTTATATTGTGTTCCGGATCGTCTGACCATCTACGGGTAGTGGGTTGTCCCGCTTTCTTCCGGTCTCTACCCGACAGCCGGGTGAAGTCCCTGAAGGAAAGGGTTGAACCGCCGCTCGATGGCCACGGTGGTCGATGGGCCGTGGCCGGGGTGGAGACGGGTCTCATCCGGCAGGGTGAGGATCGTGCGCTCGAGCGATTCCACGATCGTGTCGTAGTCCCCGCCCGGCAGATCGGTGCGCCCGATCGATCCGGCGAACACCAGGTCGCCGCAGAACACATCGCCGCCGACCTGAAGCAGGCAATGGCCGGGGGTGTGGCCCGGCGCATGACGGACACTCAGCGCCAGCGATCCAAATGGGATCTCGTCACCATCTCCGAGGAACTGATCAACGACCGGGGTTGTGGCATCGGACAACCCGAACATGATCGCGGTCTCGACCACGTTCGGCAGGTACATCTCGTCGCCGGGGTGAAGCAACAACCGCGCGCCCAGGGCGTTTTTGACCCGCTCGGCCGCCGCGATGTGATCGACATGCCCGTGGGTGTTCACGATCCTTTCCACGGTCAGTCCCAACAGCCGCACCCGGTCGATGATGCGGTCCGCTTCATCACCCGGATCGATGACAATCCCGGCGTTGGCCGCCTCATCGGCGACGATATAGCAGTTCTCCTGCAAGGGGCTGACAACCAGGCGTTCAATAATCATGGTCGGATCGAAACCCCGCCGATGTGCCTTTGCCTGTAGGACCTGTTGAAATTCCCGCGTTGCTCGGGTGGCCGAAACGGCTCGGAACGGGATTGCTTCGTCGCTCCGTCCCGCCCTTGGCGGGACCGCGCTCCTCGCAATGACTTGCAGTCGCTAGTCATTGCGAGCGAAGCGAAGCAATCCCGAGCCAAGCCGGTGGACTCTCTGTTAACGAGCTTCTTCAACAATCCCTGTAGGGGCGGGTCTCAGACCCGCCCCTGCGTGGAAACGCTGACACATACGCAGGCACGTGACCGTTATCCGGCGAGTTCCTGCACCAGGTAGGCCGCCGTCTTGATCCCGCGCTGGAAGTCCGCCAGAGAGAACTTCTCGTTCGGCGAATGGAGGGCGTCATCGGGGAGGCCGTAGCCAACCAGGAGCGCCGCAATGCCGAGTTTGTCCTTGAATGTCTCCACCACCGGGATCGAACCGCCGCCGCGCATGAGCACCGTCTTGGCGCCAAAGCCCTTTTCGAGGGCGGCGCGCGCCTTGCTCAGCGCCGGCGAATCGGTCGGCACCACCACCGGACGCGCCTTGCCGTGGTTTTCGAACCGGACCTGCACCGCTGGCGGGCAGAGGGAGCGCACGTAATCCTCGAACAACTTCTGGATCTTGTTCGGGTCCTGGTTGGGCACCAGCCGCATGGAGATTTTGGCGGACACTTCGGAGGGGATCACGGTCTTGGCGCCGGGGCCGATATACCCGCCCTTGATGCCGTTGACATCGCAGGTCGGCCGCACAAACACCCGCTCGATCACCGAGTAGCCCTTCTCGCCGGGCATCTCCGGGACATCGAGGTGCCTTAAGTACTTCTGCTCATCAAACGGCAGTTTCGCCAGTTCGGCCCGTTCGGCGGCCGACAGCTCGACCACGTCATCGTACATGCCGGGAATCTTGATCTTGCCGGTGGCGGGGTCGTGCAACTGGGCGATGATCCGCGCCAGAACATTGCCCGGGTTGGCGACCGCGCCGCCGAATTCGCCCGAGTGCAGATCGATGCGCGGCCCGCGCAGGAACACCTCCATGTAACAGATGCCGCGCAGGCCGTAGGTCACCGCCGGGTAGCCGCGGTCGAACTGCGCCGTGTCGGAGACCACGATGTGGTCGCACTTCAACAGCTTCGTGTTTTCGGCGACGAACTTCTCGAGGTTGTGCGAGGTGACTTCCTCTTCGCCCTCGATTAAGAATTTCACATTCACCGGCGGGCCGCCGTTGGTCTTGAAGAACGCCTCGACACCCTCGACGTTGGCGAGGAACTGACCCTTGTCGTCGGCCGAACCGCGCGCATAGACATTGCCGTCGCGGATGGTCGGCTCGAATGGCGGCGACTTCCAGAGCTCCATCGGGTCCGGCGGCTGCACATCATAATGGCCATAGAAGAGCACCGTCGGCTTGCCCGGCGCCTTCAGCCATTCGCCGTAAACCAGCGGGTGGCCGGCGGTCTCGAAGAGACGGGCATCCAGGCCCATGGCGGCGAGTTTGTTTTTTGTCCATTCGGCCGCGCGACGGATGTCCTCTTTGTGTTTCGGATCCGCCGAGACGGAGGGAATGCGCAGCAACTCAAACAGCTCGGTTTGGTAGCGGTTTTCGTTTTGATCGATGAACTGGATGACTTTGTCCATGGCTGGGCCTCTGGGTTCGCGTAGGGGGCTTGCCGACATTCTGTCCGTGGACCTGTAGGGGC
>JBFMFQ010000261.1:0-3580 GCA_040752075.1 Candidatus Zixiibacteriota bacterium
AATTCATGCTCCTGGATGAACCGTTCGCCGGCATCGACCCCATTGCGGTAGAGGACATTCAGTCCATCGTTGCGGCCCTGAAAAGGAAGGGGCTGGGAATCCTGATCACCGATCACAATGTGCGGGAGACCCTCTCCATCACCGACCGTGCCTACATTATGTGCGACGGCGATATTCTGAAAGAGGGTACGGCGCAGTACCTGGCCGACGACCCGGAGGCGAGGAAGATCTATCTCGGCGAGAAGTTTCGCCTGAACTAGGGAACGGGTCGGCGATGAGAAGCCTCTTTTCACCCGGAAACATTCTCAACAACGTGGGATTGAAGTTCCTCGGGCTGCTCCTTGCGGTGATCCTCTGGTTCCATGTCGCCACGAACCGGGAATACGACTCCACTGTTGACTACCAGTTCGAGTTCATTGGGCTTCCGGACTCCCTCGCGCTCGGCGAGGCGCCGCCGTCCGGGGTGATCGTCCATGCGCAGGGCTCGGGAAAGCAACTGCTTCGCCTGATGTGGCAGGATCGGCGGTGGGTGATCGGACTGCAGGATGCGAAGCAGGGGATGTTGAAAGTCCCCCTCTCTCCTGACCAGGCGCCGAATTACGGGATGGAGGAACTTCAATTCATCGCTCTTGAGGGACCAACAGAACTGAATCTGCTCATCGATTCGATCATGGAGCGCAGGCTCCCCATCCTCCCTGATTACAGCATTGAGCCCTCGCCCGAACACGCCCTCGCCCAGGCGCCCGCGTGGGAACCCGACTCGGTCACGGTTCGGGGACCGGCGGGCGTAATCGCCAGATTAGACCGGATCCAGACCGCACGGGTCGACCTTCGGGGTGTCTCATCCCCGGTGGACCAGGAGGTCCAGTTGATCCCCCCGGCGGGCCATGGCGTCAGCATCATGCCTGATCGTGTCCACTTGAGACTGGGCGTCGACAAGCTCGCGCAGAGAGTATTCGCTGATCTGCCCATCGAGGTGGTCCTTCCCCGTGGTTCGGACTCGAGTGTCGTTTCCCCCGCGTCCGTGACTCTGGAAATCGGCGGACCGGAGACGGCCCTGACAGCGCTGGCGCCCGATTCCATTTCGGTGCGCTGCGTGATCGACCGTGAGGATACAACCGGAGTCCGCCGCTCGTTGTGGGTCCATGTTCCCGAGCCATTGCGGGTCTTGAAGATGACGCCGGATTCGGTTACCGTAGAGCGTCATGCGCGCACCCGGACCCATTCTCGGAATTGAAACTTCCTGCGACGAGACCGCCGCGGCAGTCATCACCCCCGACGGCGCGGTCCGGTCGAACATCATCTTCTCCCAGCAGGTCCACGTGGACTATGGCGGGGTGGTTCCGGAACTGGCTTCGCGCGAGCACGCCGGACGGTTGCCCGGGATCGTTGCTCAGGCCCTGTCGGCGGCGTCGCTCGGTTGGGGAGATCTCGCCGGGATTGCCATTACCGCCGGGCCGGGGCTGGTCGGGTGCCTCCTGGTCGGCGTCTCCTTTGCACGCTCTGCGGCACGCGCCGCGAGTATGCCCCTCATCGCGGTGAATCACCTGGAGGGCCACGCCCACACGCCGGCCATGACCGATCCTGAGATTGAATACCCCCATCTCGTGCTGATCGCTTCCGGCGGCCATTCTTCCCTCGTGCTTGTTGAGGAGCCCGGACGCTTCCGGTTGCTGGGACAGACACGCGATGACGCCGCGGGCGAGGCGCTGGACAAAGTCGGCAAATGGATCGGATTCGATTACCCGGCCGGGCCCGCGCTCGACCGGGAGGGTTTCGCAGGGAATCCCGAAGCGGTGTCCTTCCCGCGCGCCTTGTTCGAGGGGCAGGGATACGATTTCTCATTCTCCGGAGTGAAGACCGCGGCCTTGACCGACTGGGAGGCGCGGCGCAAGGGGATTAAGCCCGAGGTCCCACTTCCCGACTGGATCGCCTCCTTCGAGGCGGCGGTGATGGAGGCGCTCTGCGCGCAATTGTTCCGGGCCGCCGAGGATTTGAACATCCGCGCGGTCGGGCTCGCCGGCGGTGTGGCTTGCAACCGCCGCTGGCGGCGCATGGTCAACCAGTGGGCCGAGAAAACCGGGAGACAGGCCGTGATACCGGCGGTCAATCTCTGCGCGGACAATGCCGCGATGATCGCCGCGGTGGGGTTGTATCACTGGCAGCCGGCGGATCGGTGCCGGTACGATTTCGATGCCGTTCCAAACTGGGAGCTGGGAACCCCGCTCCCTGAATAGTGACTCCGGAGATCGCCATGTCGACATTTGGGATTCCCAGGTCGGAATACAAGCGACGGATGGCTGCGCTCGTGCGCATGGCGCTGTCCGAGGACATCGGGACCGGAGACAAGACGACACGCGCGCTTCGACTCGGTGATCGCCGCGAGGCGGCATTCATAGTCGCCAAATCCGACGGGATTCTCGCGGGGCAGGAGGTCGTTACCGCCACGTTTCGGGCCTTGGACCCCAGGACAGTCATCACTTGGTCTGTTCGAGAGGGCTCGCCGCTTAGACCGGGGTTGAAAGTTGCGAAGATCCATGCCCGGGCCACGGCGATTTTAACAGGCGAGCGGACGGCATTAAATTTCCTCTCGCGGCTTTCGGGTGTGGCCACGACGACACGGAAGTTTGTCGATGCCATCGGCGTATCCAACACCCGCCTCTTGGACACGCGAAAAACCACTCCCGGATGGCGCCTGCTCGAAAAAGCAGCCGCCAGAACCGGAGGGGCGGCCACTCACCGCATCGGCCTTTTCGACGCGTTGATGATCAAATCAAACCATGTCGCCGCGGTCGGCGACTTTCGTGAAACGGTCTCGCGGGTCATGAGTGGGCGGGGAAACCGCCCGGTGATCTGCGAGGTGCGCAACGAATCCGAAATCGAGGATGCACTCCTTGAGGGCGTTCCGTGGTTGTTGCTCGATCACTTCACGCCGGAGCGTCTTCAACGCGCCATCCGGATGATTCGATCGTGGGACCAGAGGCGCCGTCAGAAGAGAAAGACAGTGATCGAAGTATCGGGAAATGTCACGTTGAGGAACATTCGCACGCTGGCCCGTTGCGGTCCGGATTACATTTCCTCGGGCGCCATTACCCACTCGGCGCCCGCGGTGGATTTCAGCCTGCGTTGGAACGAGTGACTCCATGGATCCCCTGACCACCGATGTTATCGACTTGGTGCGCAATTCCAAACGGGGACTCACCGATGCGGATCTGGCCGATAGTTTGAGTGTCAGTAAAAACCGGGTCCACCGGGCGCTGGACGAGTTGCGCGGGCTGGGCTATCGTTTTGATTCAGACGAGCAGCACCGGATGTCGATCACGCAGGCGCCGGACCGGATGATCGACATCGAGATAATGGCCGGTCTCAAGACGCGCACGTTCGCCAGGCAACTGCACTGCTACCAGAAGATCGGTTCGACCAATTCCGCGGCCATAGACCTCGCGGAGGCCGGAGCACCGGAGGGCACGATCGTTGTCGCGGAGGAGCAGACCAAGGGGCGCGGACGATTGGGCCGGTCCTGGCATTCGCCCGCTGGGTTGGGGATTTGGTCTTCGATAATCCTCCGTCCGCCGGTGCC
>JBFMFQ010000262.1:0-3529 GCA_040752075.1 Candidatus Zixiibacteriota bacterium
TCCCGCCGCTCACGGTTCCGGGACCGGCCACGACCGTGCAGGAGGCGAAGTTGCCATCGGCATCGGTGGCGCCGACCGGACGGCAGACCTGGGCCGGGGCACACTGGAAGTAAGTGGTATCAGAGATCGCGTTGCAGACCGGGGCTTCGTTGATCTGGAAGGTAACCGAGAAGGTCTCCTCACAGTAAGCGCCGCAGGCATCGGTGCAGCGGATGGTCACATTGACCGTCTCGTCACCGGCCGGGGTGTAACACCAGTTCCCACCGCTCACGGTTCCGGGACCGGCCACGACCGTGCAGGAGGCGAAGTTGCCATCGGCATCGGTGGCGCCGACCGGACGGCAGACCTGAGTGGGAGCACACTGGAAGTAAGTGGTATCAGAGATCGCGTTGCAGACCGGGGCTTCGTTGATCTGGAAGGTGACCGAGAAGGTCTCCTCACAGTAAGCGCCGCAGGCGTCGGTGCAGCGGATGGTGACATTGACCGTCTCATCACCGGCCGGGGTGTAACACCAGTTCCCACCCGAGACCGTGCCGGGGCCGCTCACCACGGCGCATCCGCTCAGATTGCCGTTGGCGTCGGTCGCGGAAACCGGGCGGCAGACCTGCGCCGGGGAGCATTGGAAGATCGTGGTATCGGCAATTGAAGCGCAGATGGGCGCATCGTTGATATCAATATTGACACTGAAACTGTCGTTGCAGACGGCGCCGAGGCTGTCGGTGCACGTCACATGAACCGTAAAGGACGCGTCCCCCACGGGCGTGTAGCACCAATTACCACCCGAAATCGATCCAGGGCCCGAGGTGACCACGCAATTGACCGGAGGATAGAGACTGGTCGCGCTGACCGGCAGGCATATCTGGGCCGCGGCGCACTGCAGGATGCTGGTGTCCGCCGGCATGTTGCAGGTTGGCGGCGCTGTTGAGGCGATAAAGATCCACGCCGTGTCGTAATCCACCGCGCCGCAGGGATCGGTCACCGACATGATGAACTGGTAGTTGCCCGGCGCCGGGTTTTGGAGACAGAGGGTGTTGGCGGAGGTGTCAAGCACGTAACCGCCGGGGGCGCTGACGACGGCTTCAACAAGTCCGGCGTAGCCCTGCGGATCGCTCACGTTGTAGTTGAAGCAGATCGTGTCGCCGTTGAAGTTGTAAGGCTGGGAGATATCCGGGCCCAAACTGATGACCGGCGGGTCATTGATGGTGAAGGTGACGCTGAAGGTTTCCTCGCAATAGGCGCCGCAGGCATCGGTGCAGCGAATCGTCACATTCGCGACTTCATCGCCGGCGGGCGTGTAGCACCAGTTGCCGCCGCTCAGGGTGCCCGGGCCGCTCATGATCGTGCAGCCGGTGAGATTGCCGTCACCGTCCAGTCCCGCCACCGGCAGGCAAACCTGCGTCGCGGTGCACTGGAAGATCGATGTGTCATTAGGAACACTGCACACCGGCGCGGTGTTCGCTTGGAACGTCACCGAGAACGACTCCTCGCAGTACAGACCGCAGGAATCGGTGCAGCGCACGGTCACATTGACTGTCTCGCTGCCCGCGGGGGTGTAACACCACTGTCCGCCCGAGAGTGTGCCGGGGCCGCTGATTTTGGTGCATGACTGAAGGTTTCCATTCACATCGGTGCCGGAGACCGGCAGGCAGACCTGCACAATCGAGCACTGGCCGATGGTGGTGTCATTGGGCACGCTGCAGACCGGCGCGACATTCGGGCAAATCGGGAACGCGTGATGCCCGATGGGCGCGTTGGCCGGGCTGGCCACGGTCACCGATCCATCCGAGGCGGTGAAGTAGTACTGGATGCTGTCGCCGCCGCAGACCAAGGCGCTGGCCGGAATGTACGCGCAGAACGTGCTGTCGGTCCGCGTGGTGGCCACCGATGTGTAGGGCGAGACGTTGTTGTTGCGGTAGAACAGAGTGACCATCAGGGAACTAAGCGGCGTGTCGCCGTCGGTGACATACGCGCACAACTGAACCGCCTGATCCCAGCGCTGGCAGGTGTTGTCCAGGGCGATCGTCGCCGGGGTCCGGGTAATCACCGGCGGGAACTGCTCGCAATAATCGGCTGTGTCGCATTCAACACAAACGCCGGGTGACTCTTCGTAGCAAATGATCACGTCATGGCAGTCGCCATTCTGCACGGTGTCCGGGCTCGTGTAGCAAATCTTGTAACGGGTGCAGAGCCGTTCTTTGATTTCGGCGTAAATCGCATCCAGCTGGCTCGGCAGCGGAGCGTGGTAATAGGCGCCGCCGGTCGCGTAGGCAAGCTTTTGGGCGTATTGCGGATCGAAGCCGCTGCCCAGGGTGATCGAGTAAATCGGGATTCCCGCCCCGAGGGCAAGATTGACGATCAAAGCGGAATCGTCGGCGAACCCGTCGCCGAGCCCGTCCGGACCGCCGGCGCAATTGCCCGAATAATTCTCCAAGCCATCGGTCAGGTTGATGACGGCCTTGCTCCCCAATTCGGGCACGGTCAATTCGACTCCGCGATAAACGCCGTCCAGGTAGGCCGTGTACCCATTGGCAACCAGGCCGTTAATGGCGCTCAAAAGCAGAGTCGTGTCGCTGGTGAAGTTCTGGACGACCGTGTAACAGTAGGAGAATGACACGACCGCGGCGCGGTCGAAGATATCCATGTTACGGACGAATTCGCTGGCCGCCGCCTTCGCCGCGGTCATGTTGGCGCCCGCCATGCTGCCGGAGACGTCGATGACCAGGCAGGTGGCCGTGCGGCAGGAGTCAACGGTCAGCTCTTCGACCGTAAAGCTCCCGATGGCGTTGGTATCCTGGAAAAGACAGAAGCTGTCCGGGGTCAGTCCCGGATACGGATTGCCGCTGTTGTCGAGCGCCTCGACATAGAGGCAGATATCCGGGAACTGGCTGGGATCAAGCTGGCTGATGTTGAGCGAATCGAGCGACTGGGTGGCATCGGCCGGCATCAGGGCCGCGGCGACGATCACGCGGCGGCTGGCGTTGTTGTGGGTCGCGCTGGCGGTGGAGGTGCCATCCGCGAATTCCTGATGGTCCGCGGCGGATAGCGTGCTCGTTCCTGAGCCCTGATCGAATCCCTCCACGTAGCCGTTGTTCCAGGTGAACCCGCCGGTGTTGCCATTGATGACATCGGAGACGACCATCCCGCCCGTGACGACATTCACGGTTGCCGTGATCGTGCTGGGGCTGCCGTTGCCGTCGGTCTGAACGTCGCTGTCCCCAATGGGTCCGATCTGCCGCACATTGGCATAGGTCGCAGCGCCGTACTTGCGTTCCGAAGGTGTCGAGCCGCCCCACGTGACTGAGAACGTGTTGCCGCTCGCCGCCAGGATGCCCGCCTCGTTCAAATACCAGAGCTCCGCGCGGTTGCGCGTCGAGGATCCAACCGCGCCGCCATCGATCCGTGTGAGCGGCTGCCCGCCATAGGTCACCGCACTCACGCCCGGATCGCTGCTGTGCTCATACCCGACAGAAAAGATCAGCAACCGGTCGCTCCCGGCGCCCACCGTGTGGGTCAGCCCGGTGGTCCAACT
>JBFMFQ010000263.1:0-3527 GCA_040752075.1 Candidatus Zixiibacteriota bacterium
GTACTCCAGTTGCGGGTCATCGATCTCGAAACGGAAGTCGATGGCGGCGGCATTCAGCTCGGTGGCGCGGTCGAACATCTCCGCGCCGGCTCCGAAATCCTCGAGGCGTGCCGCCAGCGAGGTGGTCGCCCAGAAGGCGAGGCGCTTGGGTTCCTCCGGCATCGGGCGGCGCGCGATGTTGGTGCCCAAAACCCAGTCTTCCGGCTTGAGCCCGAACCGGCGGAAGTCGGCGATCACTTCATCGGCGCGCGCCTTGACCCGTTCGGTGGCTTCGCCGGCGGTCTGGCCGACCGCGCCGACATTGAGTTGGACGACCATAATGGTGGCCGGCACACGGAGCACGCCCAGCCCGGTCACTTCGATGCCGGTGTTGTCCTGGGCCTGCGCGGCCATTGGCATGAAGGCCGCAGCGAATGCCCAAGCCAGGGCCATTCTCAGATTGTGTGATTTCATTGTCCCCCCGATCGACGGCGCCGGATTCCTCCGAGATCCCGGAATCCCGCCATCCAAGTTATTCCGATGTAGATAAGCGCGGCAACGGCAATCGCGCTTCCCACGAGAGCGACCCGCGCCCATGAGGCAGTATCGGCATAGAGGGAGCGAAGCGGAAGCCAAACCGCGCCGACACTAATTGCCGAAATGGCGGAAATGGCGGCGGCATTGCCGAGGATCGTCCCGAGCGAGAGCGCGCCGTACTTCCTTCGCGCCAGAATCCAGAGCACGGACAATTGCAGAATCGCCGAGCCCGCGACCGAGAGCGCCAAGCCCCGGTATCCGAACGGCCCGACCAAAAGCGACATCCCAATGAGGTTGGCGACCACGGAGATGACCCCGCAGAGCGCCGGGGTACGGGTATCGTGATGGGCGTAGAAGAGTGGCGCCGTGACACGGATGACCGCCATGGCGGGAAGGCCGATCGAGTAGAATTGCAGGGCTCGTGCTGTGTGGAGCGTGGCGGCGGAGTCGAACCGCCCGCGTTGGAAGAGCACGGCGCAGATCGGCTCGGCCAGCAGGATGAAGGCGATGGCAGTGGGGACAACCAGATAGAGGACTGTGCGGGCGGCAGTGGTGTATGTTCTCCGGGCCTCATCCAACTGGCCGGCGGCGACCTGTTGTGAGAGACGGGGCAGCCCCACAGTGGCGGCGGCGACCGCGAATACCCCCAAAGGCAGGAAGATCACCCGAAAAGCATAATTGAGGTAGGCGACCGGGCCATCGCCCAGGGTCCACGCCAGCCGTGTGATGGCAAAGATGTTGACCTGAACGGCGGCAATCCCGATCAGGGCCGGACCCATGAGGGTGAGAATCCGGTGGACCTCGGGATCACTCCATCCCGAAAGCCAGCGGGGGCGGAATCCCAACTGGTGGGCTTGGATGGCCTGGATTCCTTGTTGGAGTATCCCCCCGATCAGCACACCGATGGCCAACCCCAAAAGCGGGGGCTCGACCCAGCGGCTGAGCAGGGCAGCGCCGACGATCACACCGACATTGAAGCCGGTCGGGGCGAGCGCCGGTATCCCAAAGCGATCCAAGGCGTTAAGCGCGCCCATGAAGGCCGCGGCGAGGGACACCAAGAGCAGGAAGGGGAACATCCAGCGGGCCATGATGATCAGAAGTTCGATCTTGCCAGGGGTCGCCTCGACTCCGCCAGAGAGCAGGCCGGCAATCTGGGGGGTGAAGATCATGCCCAAGATGCACACCAGCGACAGCACCGGGACGAACACGCTCAGGACCCGGTTGAGCAGGTCGAATGCCCCCGTCCTGCCGCTAGTTCTCAGCACCTTTGTGAAGGTCGGGACGAACGCGGCGGAGAAGGCGCCCTCGGCAAAGAGATCCCGCAGGAGGTTGGGGATGCGGAAGGCGGCCACGAAGACATCAGCCATGGCCCCGGCGCCGAAGTAGTAGGCGATGACCTGCTCACGGACCAGGCCGAGGACCCGGGAGACCACGGTCGCTCCGGCCACGGTGCGTGTTCGACGGGAGAATTGGCCGGATTCGGGGTTCGCCTTGGGCATTGTGTTTTCGACCAGTTTGGCGTATACTGGGAGTTTGAACGATACCCCGCGCTCGGGGCGGGGCCAATGATAATTGTGAAGGGGAAACGAAGTGGCGAAACATCTTACAGTCCGTAAACGGCACCGTCAGAGCCTTGTCCGCAACCAGCGCAACCGTGCTGTTAAATCCCTCGTCCGCACCGCCGTGAAGCAGTTTGACGCGGCCGCCGACGCGGAGAAGAAGACGACATCCCTCCGCAAGGCCGAGTCCACGGTCGACCGTGCGGCGGCCAAGCGCGTCATCCACAAGAACAAAGCGGCGCGCATGAAGTCGCGGATGACGAAGCGTTTGAAGAAGGCGACCACGGCCTAGCCTCCCGGATCCGGGTATCAAGCAGTCTTGATCTGACCACCCTGCGTGAGCGGGGTGGTTTCTTGTTTGAGCGGCGGCCACTCCCGGCTATGCTGGGCTCTCTTCGAAACTCTCGTTTGACAACATGGCGGGAACTGCCGTCTTTCGCCCCCATCTACTCCGGAATTCGGTAACTGGCTTCGTCGCCCTTAACCAGTGGAGACACAGGTGGCAAACAAGCAAGATTCCTCGCGAGTGAATCTGTATGTCCTCGTCATCGGACTGATTGCGGCGCTGACATTGTTTGGCGTACCGGCAGCAAGGCCTCCGCTGATCCACCTATTAATCGCCGCGCTACTTTTTGCGGTGATCACCGTCGCGGCATGGCGAATCGGAGGAAGGGCCATCATGTCGGCATCGGAGGAGCGGCAGGGGATCGCGGTATCCGGATGGCTTCTCATCACACCGATTGTCATGTTTGCGCTTCTCCCCGGCTTCGGGCCGCCATGGGAAGCGACTCATGCGGAAAACGCCGTGCGGTACACGGTGTTGCTTCTCGGGGCAGTCGCGATTGGCGGCGGGTTCATCATGCTCCGCCGGGGGCTTTCCGAAGCGGGAGACCAGTTCCATTCCTCGGTCGGGTTCGCAGCAATTATTCTTGCGACCACGCCCTACGTCGTCTTTGCCGGAATCCAGTTGTATTTGAGTTATGCAGTGAACAGGACCGCTTCGGCGTCCGGGCTTCCGCATATGGTTTCGTTGGATGAGATGTCCACAATGCTTCTTTTCGCCGGGGTGTTGCTCACCTACCTCGCGACCTCGGCGTTCACGATCTCCTTGGGAGAGGTTCATTGGATCGGGGGTGGCGCACGGAAGGCGGTGGCGGGTACGAGCCTCCTCTTCGCCTTGTGCGTTGGAGTGAAATTCGGCACGGTTCTCGCCCGGCCGCATGACCCGATCTGGGTTCCCGGTCCGTGGTACAGCGCGCCGGGTTTCATACTATCCATTCCCGCGGTGCCGTGGCTGATCCCTGTGGCTCTGGGGGTCCTGCTGTTACGGCGAGCGGGGAGAGAACTAGTATAGAGTGGTGCACCTGACGGGTGGACCTAGCTGGCCTTTCGGTGAGGGCTTGCTTCGGACTCGTCACCTCGTCTCCATTCCACCGGATTGCTTCGCTCCCG
>JBFMFQ010000264.1:0-3494 GCA_040752075.1 Candidatus Zixiibacteriota bacterium
TCCCTTCGATTTCAATGGCTGTGCATCCTCCGCGATGAACAACATGATCGGACAAACCGTTGGTAATTACCGCATCCTCGAAAAGCGGGGCGAGGGCGGGATGGGGATGTTCTTCAAGGCGGTGGATCTCCATCTCGACCGGGTGGTCGGCCTGAAGACCCTGCGCCCGGAGCTGCTGGCCGATCCGGACTTGCGGCAGCGGCTCCAGACAGAGGCCAAATCGCTTGCCCGGCTGGTGCACCCCAACATCGCGAATGTCCTGCACTACCTCATCGCCGACGACATGGACTTCATCGTGATGGAGTTTGTTGAGGGGTTCGATCTGGCCGAGATTGTGCGGCACGACGGGCTTTTCGACCTGCCGACTTTGGGATCGATTGTCGCGCAGGTGTGCGCGGCGGTGGGGTACGCGCATGGCCGCAATGTCATCCACCGGGATTTGAAACCCTCGAATATCATGATGACCGCCGACGGGACCTGCAAGGTCACGGACTTCGGCATCGCCAAGATCATCGGTGCCTCGGCGCAGACGCGCACCGGCATGGCCGCGGGGTCGCTGCACTACATGGCGCCGGAACAGATCCGCGCGGCGGGTGTCGATGCCCGCACCGACATTTACCAATTGGGCGCCACGTTTTTTGAACTGGCCACGGGCCGCCGTCCGTTCGTCTCCGACAGTGAGTACGACCTGATGACGATGCACCTGCAGGACGAACCGCCCGCGGCATCCTCGGCGAACAGCCGGGTCCCGGCGGCGCTTGATGCGGTGCTGGTGCGGGCGCTCGCGAAAACGCCCGATGACCGATATCCGAGCACGGAGGAATTCGACCGTGCGTTCCGGGCGGCGCTTGACGCGGGGCGCGACGACGGAAAGACGGTCTTTGCGATGCCGGCGGTGGTGACATCCGAATCTCGAGGAGACTCGGCCGCATCGAAGACGTCATATACGCCCCCCCGCACCAAGCCGGCGACCTCCTCCCCCTCCGGTGAGAAAGCCCAAGGCCGCCCCCCGATTGACACCTCCGGCACAGGGACTTCCAACCGTCCCCTGATTTGGGGTGGCGCCGCGCTCCTGGCCGTGCTGGCGGTCGTGGTGGGATATTTCCTTATCAGACCCACACCGCCTGATGAGACCGCAGAGGATAGTGAATCGAACACGCAAACCGCGGTGGTGGCCGCGCCATGCACGCTGGTGGTTCAATCCAGCATCCCGGAGGGCATCCAGCCGGGTGAGATCGCGAAAACATACTTCTCCCTGAGTCACCCGGATTCCGGCGCGAGCCGGTCCGAGATTACGTGGGCCGGCAGTCGTCTCGAACATCAAGTTCTTGTTGGACCCACGAGCCTTGTTCAGATCGGGATTGAGGGCTTGGATGCGAAGGGCGCCAAGATCCTGGCTGGGGAGGCCACTTCGGGTGCGCCCGAGGGGGGACACATTGTGGTTGGTGTGCCCCTGCGCAGTCTGGTAACCGCGTCCACGTCCCCCGACCGACCGGATACGCAACCGGAAACCCGACCGGATAAGCCAACGACAGCGGAGTCGAAAAACCTGGCCATCAATGTCACCCCATTCGCCGAACGGGGACGGATCGACAAACTGTGGATTGATGATCGGGAGGTCGAACTCGCAAGCGAATTTGAATACCGTGTCCAGCCGGGGCGGCGCCGGATACGGGTCCAGATGGGCGATGACCGGCTGACCGACACGGTGACGGTACCGCCATCGGGCAAAGCCACACTCAACCTGTTCATTGGTGCGGGCCGGGGCCGCATCGCGGTGGCCGCTCTCTTCGGGAGCGAGGGCGGCTACGCTGATATTGTGCTCGACGGTGTCGCGACCGGATTTGGGACGCCATACGAGATTCGGGATGTGCTGGAGGGACCGCACGAGATTTCTGTTACCCAGGAAGGCTACCACGCCCGTGGCGGCTCGCAGTTCGTCACGGTGCGGGGTGGCGACCGGGTGAGGGCGGAGTTTTCGATGACGCCCCGGTAGCCCCCCGGAAGGCGCGTAAGAGTATTTGGGACAGGCCGTTAGCGGGAGACCCAAGGGGTCGCCCAAGGATTACAGGTAACCGGCATGGAATCGATCACGTATAACAGGCACGTACTCGTGGATTTGACCACACGTTTCATACAGGATGGAGGGAAACCATGAACCGCATGACCCGATGGGCAGCCGCCCTGATGCTTGGCGCCGCTTTGCTGATGTTTGCGCCCGCCACGCTTTTGGCCGATGCCGAGGGGACTCTCTCGCAGGCGCAGCGACTCTACAACGAGGGGCGTCTGGGCGAGGCCATCGAGATGCTCACGGAACTGGCCCAGTCGAAGGACATCTCCGGCGAACAGGCCAAGAAAGCGTACCTGCTTTTGGCGAAGGCCTCAGCCGGGAAGAACTTCATGGACCAGTCGGAGACCTACTTAAAGAAGATCCTCGAACTGGATTGCCACTTTGAGTTGAACCTGAAGACCGAGCCGCCGCAGATGCGGAAGGCGTGGTTTAAGGCCGAGGAAACGCGTGACAGTCTCTGCCCGGCGCAGGATCGTCCCGATCCGGGAATCAAGACGCTCGCGGTGCTGTACTTCGAGAACAACTCCATTGCCGACAAAGAGTCGCTCGACCCGCTCTCGAAGGGGCTGGCGGCCATGATGGTGACGGACCTTTCGCAGATCTCCGGGCTGAAGGTCGTGGAGCGCGAGCGTATCCAGTACATTCTGGATGAAATCAAGATGGAGCAGTCCGAGTACTTCGATGAATCGAGCGCGGTCCGTGTGGGCAAGCTTCTCGGCGCTCACACGCTTCTCATGGGCGGGTTCACCAAGCTCGACAAGAACAAGATGCGCATCGATGCGCGGTTGATCAAAACCGAGACCGGCGAGCTGCTCAAAGCGGAGAAAGTGGAAGGCAGCCCGCGCAAGCTGGTTGAACTCCAGGCGGAATTGGCCCTGAAGATGGCCTCCAATCTGGACCTCACGGTGGCCGAGGATGAGGCCAAGGCGATCAAGGCCGACAAGGGCGAATCGATGGAGGCGGTGCTGGCGTACACACGCGGGCTGAACCTCGAAGACGAGCAGAAGCTGAGCGAGGCGTACGAGGCCTACAAAGAGGCGCTGGGATTGGCGCCGGAGATGAGCGAGGCACGCGACCGGATGACCGCGCTGGAACCGCTGGTGGTGGCATCGGGCGGTTAAGGTCATCTGGCGTCCATGATGCCCGTCTGAATTGATCGAGGGCCGGCGGCTACCCGCCGGCCCTTGTTGTTGCCGGTATTGGCACGCGGCAACAAAGCCATTGACAGGCGTGGCGGAGGCCGGTAATTGTGCGGGCCAGACACGACTTGGAGCGCCATCCATGCTAAGTTCCGACATCCCATCGCATATCGGCCGATTCGGAATCGGGCTGGCGCTGATCCTCCTGTTTGGTTGTGCCACGACCAACAACCGGATGATCGGCCAGGCGATGCGCGCGGGAAACTGGGAGCAGGCGATCCGGC
>JBFMFQ010000265.1:0-3492 GCA_040752075.1 Candidatus Zixiibacteriota bacterium
GGGGCCTGTTGAAAAACCCGAGTCGTTCGGGTAGGAGAAAAGGCTTGGCACGGGATTGCTTCGTCGCTCCGTCCCGCCCTTGGCGGGACTTCGCTCCTCGCAATGACTTGGAGTTGTTGGTCATTGCGAGCGAAGCGAAGCAATCCCGACCCGAGCCGGTGGACTCTCAGTCAGCGAGCTTTTTCAACAGACCCCAAGGTCAGGGCACACGGTGAATCGTGCATCGTCAAGGGCACCCTGCGATCCCTGCAACCCGGTCCAGTCGACCTGCAGTTAGCCAATCCGGCTGTCACGATTTCGAGCCCGCGATGCCTCACGGTGTTGCGGGTTTTTATTCACGTAGGGTGCGTGCGCTCTTTGCACGCACCGATACGCCGATCCTAATACCACCGCAGCCACTCAAACAGCAAGAATTGCAGACGTTCGATGAGGAGCGAAACACGCGCCATCACGGTGAACCCGAATGACGCGCCGAAGCCGATCATGAGGACGCCGATGCCGAACTGAGCGACACCGCCGGTCACGCCCTTGTGCTCCTTCGAGAAGAAGAAGTAGATGAGCGAGGCGAGGACGCCCGCCAGAACGAGGGTGTTGTTGATGATGGTGATGCCACTGGCCTGCGCGCTGTGCATGAAGGCCACAAGATCGACCGAGCCGTTCAACTGCTCGATGATCTTCGCTTTCATCTCCAGCGGGATGGCGACGCCGGTCGCGATGCCGAGGTAGAACGCCAGCGGGTATCGCGAGATCCAGGACCACTTCTTGGTCAGACGGGTCCACATCAGAAGACCGAGGAAAAGCGGGATCAGGTAATGCCACTGCCCGCTCACCAGCTTCTGCACCACGTTCGGCTGGAAGGTGTTGTAGTAAAGCTGCAGGATCCAATACCCGGCCGACACGCCGACCATCAGGTGCTCGGCGAATTTGTAGAAGGGGTTGTCCTTGTACAAAAACGAGAAGATGGAGAGCGTCAGAAGCGCCGCCACCGTCGTCGATATCGTTGTTGCCCAATCCATGCGTCAGCCGAGACCGTTTGCCCCTACATCAGGCGCCGCCTCTGGTCCTTTCGTGTGGCGAAGTAGCCGATGTTGCCGACCACAATGAAGAGGATGATGATCAGGTGCGCGATCATCTGCACCTTCATTCCCTCGACCGCCTTGCCGGGGTTGCCGGCCAGTGTCTCATACTCCGCCGCGCCCTTGAGTCCGCCCAGAATCCCGAAGAGCTGCCCGGTCTGCAGGTAGGGGTAGTAGTCGGTCGCCATGACCCCGGTCACACCAATCGCGAGCGGGACTTTGTATCTCCCGTTTCCATAGGAAATCCACCAGTCGGTCGCGGAGGTTCCGGAGATGTTGATGATCGCCTTCACATGGTCGTAGTTCTGGATGTTGGCCATCATCGGCAGCGAATCCAAAGGCACGCCATAGTAATCGCTCGGGAAGGGAATCCGGTAGTTCTGCCCCATGCCGAGAATGATGAGGGCGGGATAGGGTTTGTAGCCCAAGAAGACATAATCCACGCCGCTTTGCATCTTCTCGCCGGTGCGTTCGAAGTGCCGCGACACGGCGGTGTCGATCGCCGCCGCCGCCATGCCGGGTCCGAACTGATGCAGCGCGGTGATCACGATCTTCACCTTGTGCTCGAAGCACTGCTTCATGATGGACAGGGTCATGGGGTGCAGCTCGGCCTGGGTCGACGGGTCGTAGTCCATCGCGAGGTGGATGGCCTCGCCCGCCTGAAGCTTGTCGATGTAGTTGTAGATGTTCTTCGCTTCCTTCGAAATCGGAATCGGAATCGAGAACGGCACCTTCAGGGTGACCAGAATGCTCAACCCCAGCGCGAGGTAAATCCAGCGACGGTCCAGCGCGAACAATTTGGCCAGAAAGTCCATGCCTAATCACGCCCCAGGTAGGACCGCTCGACGCCCAGGACAATCTTCAGCGCGGTCGAAATAATCCCCAAGCCAACACCGATGATGATCGCCCGCTTGGCGGCCAGGTTCGGCACATTGATCACCCAGTCGGCGCTTCTGGCCGTGATATCGGTGAAGGGACCCAGCGGGAAAAAGCGGATCATCACAATCACCGCCGACACCAGAAGAATCGTCGCCAGGACCGACCGCGCGCGAAACGCCCGGTAGGCCGCCGAGGCGATGAAAAACGACAAGAGCGAGAACATGGTCGCCGTGATCGGCTGCATCACGTTGGTGAATTGCCAGGTCACCGCCGGCGAGTTCATCCCGCCGAACCACGGCAGCCCCGCGACAATCATGACCACCAAACCGGCCAATGTCGCAATGGCATACTGCCAGTTCGGATCACGACGCTGGATCTTCGCGATCGACACCCGCACCAGCGAAATCGTCCCCAACGCCAGCGCGAAGACCCCGATGATCTGCGGCCAGTCGAGCGCGATGAACTCGTAAAGGAACTCGGAGGACTCGTGCGGGACGAAATACTGAAATACCATGAACACGCCGCAGACAAAGATGATGGCGAGTGGGAGTTGGCGTTTCATGGTTTATAGGTTCCGGTCTATATGCTCATCTGGAACATGGACACAATCCAGTTCCACTGGAACGCCGCGCCGATGATCCCGGCGAGCATCGCCAGCATGAACAAACTCTTGGCCCAGTCCTGCGCCTTCAAAGTCCCGAGGAGCTTCGGCTCCCGTCCGAGGTAGGCGGAGGCGGCGTACAATTCCTCGCCGATCAGGGTGTAGTCGCAGGCGACAATGAAAAACGGGAGCTGCGTGGTGCGGTCGGTTCCGGAGATCTGGATCGAGCCGGCAATCGATCCGGTCTCGGCCAGAATCAGCGACTCCGCAAAGAACACACCGAGGTAGAAGTTGGTCGCCGTCTGACGCCGCAGCATGGTGCCGTTGACCGCCGCCACATACGCGAACTGCTCCTGCGTGACAAAGTAGACCGTGTCGTCCTTGTACTCATCCGGGCGCCCGGCATCGAGGTAGGCCTGCTTGACCGTCTCTTGCGCCACGGTCATCACCACGGCGTCATAGCAGGGGACCAGAAGCTCGGTCCGGTGCTCGGCCACCTTCTTGGCCACCCGCGAAAGGATGGTGAAGGAGGCAATGGTCGCGATCTCATCCGCCGCGCCCAGCCCGAGGACATAGAGGATCGGCCGGTTCATCTCGGTGGCGCGTCCGATCGCCTCGTCCACCGCCGAAATGCCGGCCAGGGGTCGGATGTACAGCTCCTTGCCGCGTTTGGCTGCGCTGATAAACCCCAGCACCAGCCCGGTAAAAACCAGCATCGGAATCCCGATGTGGAGCAGTTTTTCGATGTGCAGAATCTGGCCGCGCGACTGCGCCGGTGCGCTTGGCTCCGAGAGCGATGTCCCGCCGGCGGCATTGGCGGCCTCCACCCGGTAAACAAAGTCGAAATTGTCCGGGATGAAATCCGCGGCGTCACGGTACTTCCCGCCGCGGTTTTCGAAGCGCGAGTCGCCCGGCGGGGCCTGGCCGACCGTGTCC
>JBFMFQ010000266.1:0-3443 GCA_040752075.1 Candidatus Zixiibacteriota bacterium
CCGAATAGCATATTGACACAAGGAGAATTGTCCGCTTCGAGCCAGTTGATACGGCAGCAACGGACAGGGAAAACGGGGGAATACGAACATGGGCTGTTCACTGCCCGGGTGAGGGACCGGGCGCTTTCGAATCATAACGAGGGTCTTCTACCCGTCATCTGGCCTTTACATGGTGGGTGCCGAGTGCGGGTTGGAATGCCCGAAAACTGAGGCGCCCGGCGCCCGGAAGACGTGGACCGTCCCGAACGGCGCCGGGGCCGCCTCCCACCCGTGGGAAGGAGGTGGTCTAATGTAACCCTCTATGCCGTTAAGCACAATGTCTTGGATGTCAACGAGAAGGGCGAAGACGCCAAAATTCCCTTAAGGGGATGAATCATGTGCACAGCATGCAAACCGAAATTCCGGGGTGGCCGATTCCGGTCGCGAACCCGGAGCAGGTGGGTCCGAGTTGGCCTGACAGTGCTTGGCCTCAGCCTGGCCGGCTGCAACGACGACCCGGTCCGTCCCGGTCCGGTTCACTACAACGTCTACATCGCCGCTCTGGACTGGGTCGATGGAGTCGCCACCGATCCGCTCTACATCATCGATGCCGACAGCATGGTGGTGATCGACTCGATCCCGCAGATCGGCTCGCTCTATGACATGGAGGTGTCGCCCGACGGGCGGTTCCTCTACAACGGGGTCCATCGTGGGGTCGGATCCGGCATCGATTTCGACAGCGTCCGCTGCATCGACATCAAGAGGAAGAAAATCGTCTGGTCCGTGCCGAGTTCAACATTCCTCGGTCTGACGTTGCTCGACGAGGGCCGCATCATTCTTCGTCGCTGGCGCGCGCGCGGTGGACCGGCGTCGATCACTGACCTTCTCGATGCCAACAACGGGGAAGTCATCAAGACCTTGCCGGGCAGTATTCGCTATGACGAGGGGCCGGTGTCGGGCACCAAGGTCAGCGGGCTAATCGGGGAATATCCAGACATCCGCGTTGTCGGGGTGGATGTCCTTTCCGGGGAGGTCTGGGGAGAATTCCGGCCCCGCTACCCCGGGGGACAGCCGCTTCCAACCGCATTCACACGACTCCATCCAGATGGCGGCAGAGTGCTGGTGATGGGAGGGGTGAACGTGGGAGTATCGTACGCTATCGTCGGCAGCCTCAACACCGGAGAGGATATTGTGAGGGGGCGGATTTACAGTCCGGCTGGCGAGGGAGCGTTCAGCTCGGATGGACGGCTTGCCGTTACCAGCGACTTGAACGGATCCCTCGCCGTATTTGACCTTGATTCATCCATTCATCTTGGAACGATCTCCGCCCCGGCTTCACAGGTAAGCTTTGTAGGCGCTGAACCGAGTGTTGTCACGGCCATGTACCCGGATTACATGAGGGGGACCCACCCGCTTGCCCGAGTTGACATCGTGACGCTCGAAATCACCCAATTCGTGTACCTGCCACTGCCGGAACCTCTGCTGGGCGCGATGGCGGTGGGTCCAAGGCCCTGAGCTAAAGTGAAATGCTAAGCCAACAAGGGGGCAGAGGAGAAGATGAACCGTGAAACGACGAATTCTGACTGTAATCATGTTCTTTGTGCCGCTTACCGTGACGGCCGATGGCAGTGGACAGGATTTCTACTACGACTTGGACTCGATTTGGTATGTAACACCCTCGACGGAGTGGATTGCGGTTCAATTTGACTCCACACGGCCGGAGCCTCAGCTGGGCACCTTCGTTGCGAACCATGGTTGCCTTGATGGAAACGACACAACCAGTTACCTCCCCCGTGGCTTTTACCTCTTCGGGGTCGCCGAGGGGTGGACCTATGCGACTGCCGCGGCCAGTTTGACATCCGACTCGGTTGTCTACCGGGCGCTGCCTGTCTACATCACCACCGCGGATAGCGCCGACTTCAAAGTGACCGATCTCATCGATGTGCAGTTCGAAGAAAACCTGAGTACCGACTCCTGTGAGGCACTCTTGGCTTCTCTCGGCCTGCACATCATTGATTCGTCCGAATACCGGCAGAATCTCTGGGTGGTGGCCTTGGACGACAGCATTCGCGAGAGCCCGCTTTGGTACGGCAACATGTTGCACACTTTCCCGGAAACAGAGTGGGCATGCGCCCGGCAGTATGATGCGCCGGAGCTTCAATTCGATCCGCCGGATCTGTACTTCGTTAACCAGTGGCATCTCAAGAACACCGGCCAAAACGGCGGCATCCCCGACAACGATATCGATGCCGATTCTGCCTGGGAGTTCGCGACCTACCCCGTCCCGTTTGACGTGGCGATCCTCGACGATGGTTTTGCCACCCATCTTGATATGCCCGACGAGCGACTCTCGAACGGGGAAGACTTCGCTGCTAACGACTTGGACCCCTCGCCATGGTCATTCGACGCCCACGGGATGGCATGCATGGGTCTTCTGGCGGCAACTGTTGGGGACACCGGTGTCGCCGGTGTTGCAGGGGCCACTTGGATTGTTCCCGTGCGGATATTCGGAACCGATGCCTCGGCGGACTCCAATGATGTGGCGGACGCAATTCGCTTTGCGGGGTCGCGCACTCGTGTGATCTCCAACAGTTGGGGCTACCGGAGGACGTCTCCGATAGAGGCCGTCGCAAACGCCATTCGCGATGTGTCCAACCAGTGCGCTTCGTCTAAGATCCGTAACCCTCAAGTGCCGCCGGGCAGTGTCATGATCTTTGCAGCCGGTAATTACGCGGATGATCTGCCGTCTTTCCCGACAGTCGTATTCCCCGCCAACATGCCAGAGGTGATCGCGGTCGGGGCGATCGACAATCAGGCAACCAAGTGGGATTACAGCTGTTATGGTGGATCGCTAGACATAGTTGCTCCAAGTGGTTCGGACCTCGATCTCCGTGGCAACCAGTCCCTGGCCAGCAGTCTCTGGACCGTGGACCAGATGGGCAATCTTGGCTGGAATCCGAGTGTCACCGGCATCTTCCCGGAAGAGACCGACGACGTCGACTACACCGCCGTCATGGGAGGCACCTCCGGGGCCTGTCCGCAGGTGGCCGGGGTGGTGGCCATGCTCATGAGCCGGGGCCATTCGGACATCCTATACTGCAATCCCGGCCCTGTCATTCGGGAGATTCTCACGAAGTCAGCCGAACCCCTCGGAGACACGCTGTTGTTCGGCCACGGTCGTCTCAACGCGTACCGGGCGATGCTCTCGATTGTGCGCGGGGATGTGAATAACGACTTCTGGACCGATGCGCTGGATGTCAATCTGCTGGTTGACATCGTGTTCTTCGGCCAAACCCCGGTGTTGGATCGACGGATTGGTGATCTCGATTGCAACGGATTCGCCGATGCCACCGATGTCGCCTTTCTGATCGACCAGGTGTACTTCGGTGGGCCCACTCCTGGCATCTGCTTCAATTACCAATGACAAGTCCGACCATTGATGTGGCTGAAGTTAGGGCCGGTTC
>JBFMFQ010000267.1:0-3387 GCA_040752075.1 Candidatus Zixiibacteriota bacterium
GATTGCTTCGTCGCTCCGTCCCGCCCTTGGCGGGACTGCGCTCCTCGCAATGACTTGGAGTTGCTAGTCATTGCGAGCGCAGCGAAGCAATCCCGACCCAAGCCGGCGAACTACCGGTCAACAAGGTTTTTCAACACGCCCCTCTGCTGTGGGAAGCTTGCCATGCCAATCAACGTCTCCCACAGCAGAGCTGTGGGACACCCTCCTTGGTCCTTTGCGAACCGCCCAAGGAATCAATGACCCGCACCCTCCGCGAAATGACCCCTGCCGACATCGACCTGATGATCGGCTACTTCATCAATTCTGATGCCGCGTTCCTCAATGGCATGGGCGTCGATCCCGCCCGAATCCCGAAATGGGAAGACTGGCGGCAGCTCCTTGAACGAGACATGGAGCAGCCTCTCGAACAGCGCAAGTTTTACTATCTTTTCTGGGAACTTGACGGCCGGCCCATCGGGCACTCCAACATCAACAAGCTCGTGTACGGTCAGGAAGCGTACATGCATCTGCATCTCTGGGTGGCCGACCTGCGCGGCGGCGGTCACGGCACGTGGTTTGTTCGCGAGTCGATCAATCGCTACTTCGAGAAGTTTGAATTGCAGAACCTGTTCTGCGAGCCCTACGCGCTCAATCCCGCGCCCAATCGGACCCTCCCAAAAGTCGGCTTCGAATTAGTGAAGACATACGAGACCACGCCGGGCATCGTCTGTTTCCCGCAGTTGGTGAATCGGTGGGTCTTGACACGGGACAAGTGGGCGCAGACGACGCGGTATTAGGACGGTAAACCCACGGGATGGTTTACGTAGGGGCGGGTCTCAGCCTTCAAGCAGTGGGCGACTCTGCTTCCACTCACTCGCGAGATCAAGTGAACGCACATTGTCGCTGTTCAGGTCCAGTTTCATCGACTCAATCAACGCCGTTAACTGAACGAGACTCGTTGCGCTCACAATCGGCGCGGTCACGCTCGGGCGCGCCATCAGCCAAGCCAGGGCAACCGTCGTTGGAGTCGAGTCATACTCGCTGGCGATTCGATCGAGCGCTTCGAGGATTCGGTAGCCGCGTTCGTTGAACTTCTCCTCGGCGCGCGCGCCACGGGGGCTCTTGCCGAGGTCTGCTTTGGAACGATACTTGCCGGTGAGGAACCCCGACGCAAGGGAGGAGTAGGTGATCACGCCGATCTTCTCCTTGAGGCAGAGCGCCTCAAGTTCCGCCTCGAATTCGTCACGGTGGTACAAGTTGTAGCGCGGCTGGAGAGACCGATAGACCGGGAAACCGTGCTCCCTGCTGATGCCAATCGCGACGGCCAGCCGTTCGGCGCTGAAATTCGAAGCGCCGATCAGGCGCACCTTGCCGGTTCTCACCAGTTCGTCGAATGCCCCGAGCGTCTCTTCCGGCGGCGTCTCCGGATCGTCCTCGTGCGACTGATACAGGTCGATGTAATCGGTCTGCAAACGGCGCAGCGAATCCTCAACGGCGCTCAGGATGTACTTCTTCGACAGGCCCCTCCGGTCGGGGGCCATCTTCATTCCGACCTTGGTTGCGACAATCACCTTGGCGCGGTTTCCCCGTTTCTTCATCCAATTCCCGATCACGCTCTCGGATTCACCGCCCGAATTCCCCGGCGCCCAAGCCGAGTAGACATCAGCGGTGTCGAGGAAATTCACGCCCGCGTCCATGCAGGCATCGAGAAGCGCGAACGCCGTCGGTTCATCGACCGTCCAGCCGAAGACATTGCAGCCAAAACAGAGCGGGGGGACACGCAGGCCGGAATCACCCAACGTTCGCAGTTTCAAGGCAGGATCCTCAACACACGCGGCGGTAATGGAATATCCAGGCCATGCACGCGGGATCAAAAACGGAAGGCAGGTGCCTATGCCTTTTTCGCCGGAGTCCCCGCGGCCGTCTGCGCCGATACGGCGGGTTTGGCCCGGTTTCGATTCGTCAGGGTCCGGCCGGCCGGACGATAATGCGATGTGCGCGGGGCGGGGTGGTGCACTTCGCTGACTTCAAGGGAGCACCCCATCCGCGTTCGGCCGTTGAGCGCCGTGATTGCCGCCGTCGCCTCGTGGCTGATCGGCATGTCGACGAACCCGAAGCCGCGCGGCAGGTCACTTTTGTGGGTCTTCATCACCTGGGCAGAGGCGACTTTTCCAAAAACCGCGAAGGCATCGCGCAGATGCTCGCTGGTTACGCTATCGAGTAAACCACCGACATAGATTTTCATTCAACCTGCTCTTCCCGGTCCGTTGGGCCGCTGCAAGGAAACTGAATCCTGATCGACTGCCGATTAAAGAACGGCAATTGTGGCCCCAATTCCTACTCAAATCTGGGGTAATCGACCGGAAATCGACGATCGTATCGAGGCGCCGATCGGTTTTCGTACGGATTCTCCGGCCGCTACGGCGCACAAGGCCTGGCGCCACCGAAGAAACTGTAGTCGATGAGGACCGCAATGTCCACGATGTCGACAAAGCCGTTGCAGTCGAGGTCCGCCGGTTCGTACGGCGGGAAGTCAGGTGCGCCAAAGAAAACATGGTCGATCACCCGGGCGAGGTAGAGCACGTCATACAGCGGCGTCACCGTCACGCCCGAATTCCAGTAATCCGCCTGGAAACGCGGCCAGTGGCGCTCACGGCGCGCATAAGGCGCGGCCAGGTCCCACACCGCAACGCTCGTGCCGGTGGATTGCACCGTGACCATGTCCGCGCGATTGTCAGCGTCGACATCGCCGACAATCGGTGTGGACAGCGTGGTTGATGATCCGGACCCGAACATGATTGGGTAGCCGTTGACCAACTCACCGCCGGGTTCAAATGCAAAAATCTGGTCCGGACCAAAGAGCAATTCACCCACCCTCAGGACAATCTCGGGCTCCTGATCATTGTCGATGTCAACGATCGCCACCGACGACGCCGATCCGGAGAGCTGCGCGAACAGCCCATCCGACGAATCGGAGGCCAGCGGCATGCCGTTCGCGTGAAACGCATAGAGACGTCCCTCGCCCAATGAGTACGGCGCGGTGAAGATCTCGGGGACTCCGTCGTCATCGATGTCGCCCGCCGACATCGAATACAGCAGGAACTTGTCGGCCGTCGGTGAGATCGTGCGTGGCCATCCCGGCAGACTCCGGGCCTCGGTCTCGATCAGGTTTCCGCCCGCGTCCACCTCGGTCGGAATCGTGATGATGTTGATCAGGTAGTTCCCTGCCTGTGCATCCGCGGCGATGTACGCGATGTCGCGTTCATCGTTGCCGTCGAAATCGCCGATCACCATGCCCAGGATCGTGCGATGACTGACCTTCAGCGCGGGTGTCGAGGGATCGGGATACGGCCGTCCGGTGATGCCGTCGAACACACGAATCTCATCTCCGCAGGCGATCAACTCCGG
>JBFMFQ010000268.1:0-3372 GCA_040752075.1 Candidatus Zixiibacteriota bacterium
GGACAAGCCGGTTTCGCGGCCGATTGTCGAACTCCAGAAACACGATTTGTTGCCAGGTGCCGAGCACCGGCGCGCCCGACTCGACCGCGGTGGTAAAAGAGGTGCCGATCAAGGCCGAACGCAAGTGCGCATATCCGTTGCCGTCGCCCCAAGTCGCATCATGGGCATATGTCACATCCGCTGGTATCAGCCGTTCCATCAGGGCGGGGACATCGCGCAGCAGCCCCGGTTCGTACTCGATGGTTGTGACAGCGGCGGTGGAGCCGATCGCGCAGACGGTGACGATGCCGTTTTTGATGCCGCTTTCGCCCACGGCGCTTGAGACCTTTCGCGTGAGGTCGATGATGTCACCGTCGCCCTTGGTCGGAAACTCGATGGTCGCGGAGTGGGTCATTGAATTGGCGGCTCGGTGGCTTGGGCGATCCGTAGGGGCGACCCGGCGGGTCGCCCCTACAGTGCGGAGGCACTGTGGTTACGGTTCGGCTCCGGCGGGCCAGGTGACCGCGGGCGGCGTCAACTGCTCCCCCGCGCCTTTGGTCACCAGGAATCGTTTGATCTTTCGGGTTGATGTCTTCTCGAATGGTTCGCGGCGGATGTCGAATTCGGTCACGCGCTTGAACGGGGCCAGGTTCTCGCAGGCCGCACGGAGTGCTTCGTCGATGACGCTGCGCAAGCGCGCATCGTCGCTCCAATCGGCCGGGCGTTCGGCGGAAAACCAATCGGCATCGGGCACGATCATGGCGGCAACGACCTCGCCGGTTTTTCCGGGACGGGTCGTGCCGTAGACAACCGCCTCGGCAATTTCGGGGCGGGCACAAAGGACCGCCTCGACTTCCTCCGGGTAGATGTTCTTTCCCGCGCCGGAGATGATGACGTTCTTGGAGCGCCCGCAGATTCTGAGATGCCCATCGGCATCGATGGTCCCGAGATCGCCTGTCTTTAGCCAGCCATCTTGCAGCACCGCAGCAGTTTCCGCCGGTTTCTTCCAGTATCCCTTCATGACCATCGGCCCATGCACGGCGACCTCGCCCATCCCATCCGGGCGGGGGTCGATGATTCGAATCTCGGCGTGGGGAATGGGCAGCCCAACGGTGTCGTAACGGTAGTTGTCCGGCCGGTTGACTGTGACCACGGGTGAGGTCTCGGTGAGCCCGTAGCCTTGCATTAGCGGGAGCCCGAGGGTATCGAGGAACTCCGCAACAAACGACGGCAACGCCGCCCCGCCGGAGACCAGCAAGTGGATCGAATCGAGCCCGGCTTTGCGCCGGACACCGGCGAGCAGGGCTTTGCCCGCGCTGCGCCAACCGATCTTGCGCCCGCCCCGCGAAAGGCCGGCGAGTGCGCCGAACATCCCCCGGTTGACCGGAGAGGCATGGGCAATGTTGCGCTTGATCGAATTCACAATGTTTTCAAACAGAAGCGGCACGCCGAGGATGATGGTGGCCCGGGTCATCTTCAAGTCGGCGAGAATCTCCTTCGATTTCAGGCTGCGCGCGTAGGCAACTTGTCCCCCCATGGACAACGGATAGAGCAGGCCGCCGGTGCACTCGAACGCATGGTGGACGGGCAGAATTGAGAGCATCTTGTCCTGGTCGCTGCAGATGCCCATGGCCTGAATGCCGAAGACATCGCTCACCAGGTTCCGGTGGGTCAGCATCACACCCTTGGTCTGCCCGGTCGTGCCCGAGGTAAAAATCAGGTTCGCCAGCGATTCGGGCCCGACCTTGGGCAATGGCACACTCTCCAGCGGCGGGAGATCGTGGAAGCCCGGCCAGACGGATTCAAGTCTTTCAATCCTGGCGCGGGTGTCGCCGAGGTCGATACGGCCGTCGTGGAGGATCAACGCGACCTCAGCGTCGTCGAGAATGCCCCTGATCTCCGGCGGGGTCAGAAGCGGGTCGATCGGGACGGCGGTCGCGCCGCTGAAGAGCACGCCGATGTACGTCACGCTCCACGAGAACCGGTCGGTGACCGCGATCGCGACACGTTGCTCCGGTTGAATGCCGAGCTTGGTCAGGCGATTCGCGATGGCCGCGGCTGCGCCGATCAGTTCGGCATAGGTGACCGGTTCGAAACGGACATCGACCCAGCGCCACAGCGCGGGAGTGCCCGGGCGACACCGTGCCGAGTCGTGGAGCATTTCGGGCAGGGTCGACGGCCAACGCGGGACATGGGTCGATGGGTGATGCACGGTGGATTATACCCACCAGCAACTGTTGCCGTCAACCAAGACCAGAGGGCACATCGCCTGGTGTGCGAATACGTCGGGGGGCTGATGGACGTCCTGACGAAAGTCAGGACCACGTGGCGTTGCACTGCGCGGGCGGGACGGAAAACACTGGGTCCCGGCGTTCGCCGGGATGACAGGTCGAGGAGTGTCTTGGGCGGAGAGGCTGGAACGTCCACTAGAGCCGCTGGTGCGCGAGGCGGCGTTTCACTTTTTCGTCGATGTCGAGAATCTTGGCGCGATCGTGGTAGGGAATGACATCGTAATAGGCCAGACTCTTGAGTTCGGCCAAAACCGCGCTGATCACCGCGACCGCGTCCTGGATGCTTTTCATCGATCCGGTGAGCATGCCATCGGAATCCGGGATCTTGCCGCGGTTGACCGAGAGTTCCACCAGCTCGGAATGGCCCATGATCGTGGTGGAGGCATTGTTGATGTGGTGCGACAGGGTGGCGCAGATCGCATCGAGAAGTTCGCGTGCGATTTCTTCTTTCTGGTCCTTGGCCGTTGCGAGAACGAGCGACTCCATGTCGAGGTAGAGTTCATAGAGCCGCTGGTTGGCGCGCGCGAGAATTTCGGAGGGCGAACCGACCTTGATGTCCAGGTGGGCCGCCACCGCGGCCAGATTGCCCGACACCCAGGAGTCCACGCTGGCCAGATCGACCGGGTTCAGCCCCAGCGCCTGCAAGACACGGTGCTTGTCGGAGATCTTGGCGCGGGTCAGGGCGCCGGCCGGCTCGATGGCGTGGTGCCCGATGCGGTCCGCCAAGCCCACCAGCAAGGTGAGTGTGCCGAGCTTGCGGTCCACGCTCTCATCAAGGGTGTCGTGGTGATGCGCGAGGACCTCGACTAACTGCGGCGGGAATGACCATTGCGAGAGGAGAATCGATCCCGCCTCGGCGTGGTCGATCCCGAAGCGGTCCTGTTCGCATTCCTCCCAAGTCAGGGTCGAATCGGGATTCGTGAGCAAGTCGGCATAGGGCTGCCCGAAGGCCTTCATCATGACCAGGATGCCGATGTCGTGCAAGAGCCCGGCAACAAACGCTTCTTCCTGCGGCTGGTAACCGGTCTTGGCCGCGAAGAGTTGGGCGGTGGTCGCGCATTCGAGCGAGTGCAGCCAGAACTGGGCGAAGTCAATCTTCGGC
>JBFMFQ010000269.1:0-3348 GCA_040752075.1 Candidatus Zixiibacteriota bacterium
CTATCAAAAGGCGGTCGAAGCAGGGGAACGCGTCATCGTCGGCGTCAACCAGTTCGTCATGGACGACGAGAAAATCGAAATCCCGGTGCTCAAAATCGACGAAACCGTCGAGCGCGAGCAGATCGAGTCCCTGCGCCAGTTGCGCCAGGCGCGCGACAACGACAAGGTGGCCCGGACACTGGACGATCTGCGTCA
Organism: Candidatus Zixiibacteriota bacterium; assembly: GCA_040752075.1. Classification (GTDB taxonomy): domain Bacteria; phylum Zixibacteria; class MSB-5A5; order WJJR01; family WJJR01; genus JBFMFQ01. The sequence continues at coordinate 196 of JBFMFQ010000269.1, forward strand.
GGCCGCCGAACGCGACGACAACCTGATGCCGAGTTTCATCGAGTGCGCCCGGGTGTATGCCACCCTGGGCGAAATCGTCGATGTCCTGCGGGGCATCTACGGCGAGTACGAGGAACCGCCGATGATCTGAACCGTGCTGAGCTGAAGCATCAACAGCCGTCATCCTGAGCGAAGCGAAGGACCTGCTGTTGATCACCGGGCCGAAAATCAGGTCCTTCGCTTCGCTCAGGATGACACCCGGGGTTTGGAGCAGGCTAATTCCATGGAACCCACAACCTACCTCTCCGGATTCGGCTGGATCGTGATTGTCGCCCTGATCCTGGGTGTCCGCTTGGCCATCGAACGCGGCAAGAAGAATGCCGAGGAGAGGGAGTCCGCCCGTCAGGCGAACCTGCCGCCCACTCTCGAGATGCAGCAGGAACTGCCGCCTTTGCGCTGGCTCGAAGGCGAAGATTCCCCGACCGGCAGCCGCGTGCTCGACTGCCGCGCCTACGCCCTCGGGTTCCAGTTTGTGACATCGGATAAGGAAACCCAGGCGACATTCGCCAAGCTGCGCCAGTCCGATGGCTCGGAGCTTTCCGGGAAGACTCCCGATGAGTCCTGGCTCGTGGCCGTCGACTGGGAGTACGAATTCGAAGAAGCCGAGATGATCGCGGGCGGAATGCGCGCGCAAAGCACCGAAGATCTCTGGATGATCGACTTCCGCGACGACCGTCTCTACTTCCGCCGTTCCTGGACCGGCCAGATCGTCTTCATGACCAATTTCCGCCGTGTCCCGACCGCCGGCGCGCAGATCACGCGCATCTGGGTGACCGGCGAAGAACCATTCGGCAAACAGTCCTCCGACTACATCGCGGCCTATGTCGGGCACCTGATCGACACACACCTGCTGGGAGTCCTGACCCCGTTCCCGATTCCGCCCGACTTCCCGCACGACGACAAGAAGATCGCCGCGTTCGTGTTTCACTCGGTCGGACGGCGCGGCTGGCTCGCCGAGTATTTCTCCGGCGCGATGCACGACGACAACGAACCGTTCAGCGTTTGATCCCCGACCCGGACAACCACACCATGGAAACAAAGATTCGTGTTCTCCTCGCCAAGCCCGGTCTCGATGGACACGACCGCGGCATCAAGGTCATCGCCGCCGCCCTCCGCGATGCCGGCATGGAAGTGATCTACACCGGCCTGCGCCAGACCGCCGACATGATCGTCGAAGCCGCCATCCAGGAGGACGTCGACTTCATCGGCATGAGTATCCTCTCCGGCGCGCACATGACCCTGTTCCCCGAGGTCCTCAACCTCCTCAAGGAACGCGGCGCCTCGGACATCCACCTCTTCGGCGGCGGCATCATCCCCGACAAAGAAGCCGACCAACTCGTGGCGATGGGCGTAGGACGGCTCTTCGGCCCCGGCACCTCGACCGAAGACATCGTCAAGTACATCCGCGAGGTCGCCTCCCACCGCAAAGAAGAACCGATCGCCTAGTCACACTGTAATCAATCTGAAAGTGTCATCCGGAACCCCGTCGGCACACTCTCCCAAACCTGTCATCCCGAACCCCGACGGCTTTATGTCGGGGTGAGGGATATGCTTTTTAACCCCTAGGAATAGGCGTCTGTAGGGGCACGGCTCGCCGTGCCCTACGCTGCCGTGGGCTGTGTCGTGGCGTGCGCAAGGCGCGGCGCGCCGCGCCCCTACACGACGATAGGTTTTTCAACAAACCTTTACGCCCGGGGCTAACGCCCTGCCGCCCCTGCGAGACTCCTGACCCGTGACAGAAGCAAACCCTCAACGAATCACGATTGCCCGCCCAACCCCCGACCCCGATCTTGCCTGCCAACGGAGGGTCACCCATGCGTAAGACGCAGACTTCATTCATCGCGGCCGTTCTGCTCTGTCTCATCGCCGCATCCTGTTCGATCTCGACCGCCCAGGACGACATCGAGATCTCCGCCGAAGTCCGCTACCGCGGCGAACTCGACCACAAGACATTCGACCTGGATGACGGCACCAACGACTTCAATCTCCTGCGCACGCGGCTGCGCCTGGACCTGAAGCCCGGGGCGCGGACACGCGCGGTGGTGGTGCTGCAGGACTCGCGCGCCTTCGGGAATCCGGAGTCGGGCGCCACCGCGGGGGACGACAACCTCGGAATTCACGAAGCACACTTCGTGATCGAGCGCTTCATCTGGGATTGGCTCAACCTGCGGGCGGGACGCGTGGAGCTTGACTTCGGCAACGGCCGCCTGATCGGCGCGGGCTGGTGGGGTAATGGCGGGCGCTCCTTCGATGCGGTTCATCTCTGGCTGTCACGGCCCTCCATCATTCTCAACTACCTCTTCGCCGTGCGCGTCGAGCGCTTCGAACGCGATCAGACCGATGCCTCAACCAGCATTCTGTACGCCCGCTTTCCCAGGGCGCAGGCCGATCTATTCCTGATCTACGACTATGACGGACGCATCTTCGCCGGCGAGCGGCTCCTCGGGCGTCTCACGGCGGGCACATACTCGGCGCGCGAGTTCGGCGGCGGCTGGGATTACATCTCCAATCTCGCATTTCAATTCGGCGCCTACCTCGAATACGACATCGCCGCCTGGCTGGCGACACTCGAGATCGGCCGAATTCTCAACGAGGAGAAGCACTACCGCGCCGCCCTCGGCGCCGACCTCGCCTCCGGCGATGATCCCGACCGCGACGACTGGGGAGTGTTCGACAACCTCTACTACACCGGCCATAAGTCCCGTGGCTACATGGACCTGTTCGTTCCTTCAAAAGTCGAAGGCCTTTTCGATTTCTACCTGCGCCAGACCGCGAGCCCATGGGACAAAGTCACGATCGGCGGCGACCTGCATTACTTCCGCACGCATCGTGAGTACACGAGCGTCTACACCGACAACGAGACCAACTCCGTCGGCATCGAACTCGACTTGTACTTGCGCACCGTGCGAATCGAAAACGCCACCGTGGAAATCGGCGGCGCGGTCTTCCTTCCCTCGGAAGATTGGGAGGGCGCCGACGCCGACCCCGCCCTCTGGGGCTACACGATGATCACGGTCCGACTCCCGTAGGCGCACGGCCTGCCGTGCGCAGCTTTCACGGTGCGGGGCAGGGCTCACCTTCGCGGTCGCGAATGATGGAATGTTCCAATCCTAT
>JBFMFQ010000027.1:0-23502 GCA_040752075.1 Candidatus Zixiibacteriota bacterium
TATTGCGCGTTTTCCCAGATGGTTCGCCCCGGCCACCGGGTGCGATTGGCCAATCCGGGCATCCGCGCCGCACCGGTGTTCGCTTCGAAGTATCCGTGATAAGGATGCAGATCGCCGAATCGGTCCTGCTCCTGCGCCGGGTATCCCGCGGAGCCGCCGTCGGGGCGATTGATATGGCATCCGCCGACCCCGCTGACCGAGTAGCAAAGCATGTTGTCGTTCGGCGCAAAGAGGTTGCGCGCCTGCGGAAGCACGTCGGCGTGCAGAACATGGCATTGCCCGCAGTCGCCGCGAGGCAGCGACGGGTCCCGCAGCACACCGTCGATGGCCGACAGATGCGCACCCTCGAAGGGCAGGTTCCCCGGCGCGGTCTGGGATCGCGCACCGTTGACCAGCACGACCGCCAGCGCGCAGGCCGGCAGGAGAAGCGCCGCGAAGACGCGGCGCGGGATGTTACGTGGCATTTGTCTCATCCTCCTGCGTGTCCGGATGGATCGTGGCATCGCACACACAAGCCGCGCGTCGGATCGCCCAGCAAGAGCGCCTTCTGCTCGGAATTGTGCGGTGAATGGCAGCTCGTACAGACGATCAACCCGCGGTTCTCCGGTTTTTTGGTCTGATCTCCCATCGGGTGAAAGTGGGTCTTCGTCGCATCCTCATGGCAATTGGTACACAACGACATCGGGTCGGAGTCGACCAGAAGCTTGTCGTTGTCGCCGCCATGGGGGGTATGACAGATCGCGCAATCCTCCCTGGCCGGGTCGTGGACCACCGGCGCTGTCAGGTTGATAGTTTCGTGGCAATCCGTGCAAACGGAAAAACCGGTCTTCTTCAGCAACGCCTGGGTGTCGCCGACATGCGGCGAATGACAAGTCAGGCAGGCGTCGCCTTCCACGACCGCGGCATGCACGACGCTCATTTTGTCAATTGACGCCACCGTTGCGTCGTGGCATCCGGAGCACAACCCCTTGGGATCGGCGGCGGCGTTCTGTCCGGACTGGTGGCAGGAGGTGCACTCACGCGCCTCGAACGGCGGGTGCTGCGAACGCTTCAGCATGGCGGTGGCGTTCGGCGGCGAGGAGTGTGGATCATGACAGGACATGCAGTCCCCGCCCGATCCATCGGTGCCCGGCACCACATGGATGGCGCGCCAACGATCGGTCTTCGTGTCGTGGCAGGTGGCGCACAACTGCGACGGCTCGGACTTCAATAGCGACGCGGTCGCCGATGCGTGACCGGTATGACAAACCTGGCACCCATCCTCGACCGCGGCATGAGGCCGCTCCGACTGCAGCCGTTCGGCCAGCGTGGTGTGGCAACCCAGGCAAAGCGCGTTCGCACTCTTGGTGAGCAAGCCAGGAGTTGATGACCCGTGCGGCGAATGGCAGTCGAGGCATTGCCCTTGGACGTAGGGAGAATGGCGGTGCGCTCCGGCTGTTTCCTCGTGGCAATCCAGACATAGGGTGGAGGCCTTCGCGGTCAAAAGCGACGGCTCGTTCGAGGCATGCGGGCTGTGGCACTCGGTGCATTCGCCGCCGCTGACCGGGGCATGCGCCACGGGCAGCGACATCTGGGCCTCCATGTCCTCGTGGCAGGTGAGGCACAGGGCCGGCTGGGTTTCCGTGAGCGTGACACTGCCCGGTCCGGTGTGGCAGGCCTCGCAGTCGCCATCGGCAAAAGGCGGATGCGCGTTGGCCTTCAACAGGCCCTTTTGATTGGAGGCGTGGGGATCGTGGCATTGCCCGCAGTCCGCGCTCGCCAGGTTGATGCCGTGGTGCGGCTCCATCGGGATGGTTGATGGATCATGACATGTCTGGCAAAGCTGGCTGCTCGCCTTGGTCAACAGACTGCCATTCGGAGATTGATGGGGAGAATGGCAGGTGGAGCACTCGCCGTTGAATGCCGGCGGATGCTGAACGGTGCGGCCGGTCCAAACCTCGATGTCGCCGGCATGGCAGGTCTTGCACAGGCTCACCGAGGTGCTGTCCAGCTTCGGGTAAGTCAAAATCGGGCCGACCGGCGTGCTGACCATCTGACGGCGCGGCCCAAGGAGACTCGGGAACTCCGATCCGTGAGGATTGTGGCACCCGGCGCAATCACCATCGGCAAATGGGGCGTGCACCGATCGTGAGGCCGGGTCCCTGGCGACATCATGGCAATCGCTGCAGAGATCCGGGCCCTGCTTCAGCAAAAGCGCCTTCTCCGGCGCTTCATGCGAACCGTGGCAGGTTGAGCAGTCCTCGACCGCTTCGTGCTTGTGCGCCGCCGAGGCGAACTTGGCGATGTTTTGGTGACAATCGAAGCACAAGGCCGGCAGGGGCCGCTGCAAAAGCGTGCCGGGGCCGTCATGCGGATCGTGGCACGAGGCGCAGTCGCCCTTCTTGACCGGCTCATGCGCGACCATGGTCGGGGTCAACTCGGGCTCGTGGCAATTGGCGCAGAGCACCCGTGGATCGTCGCGCAAGAGCGCATGTTGCGCGCTCGCGTGGGGATCGTGGCAATCCGCGCACGCCGCACCGGCCGCCTGCAGGTGATGCGACTGAGTGAACTTCTCGCTGGAATGGCATGTTTGGCAGAGAGCGTCACCCGTCTGCACCAGAAGTCCCGCATGGCTGCTGCCATGCGGATCGTGGCACGCTTCGCATTTGCCTTCGCGAACCGGCTGATGGAGGGATGCCGACTTGGCCAAGACCGCAGCCGACATGTCATCGTGGCAGCCCTGGCAGATCTCGGCGGCCCCGGCCTTCAGGAGATGGTCGCGATTCGACTTGTGCGCCGTGTGGCACTGGTAGCACTCGCCGCCGGCGGCGGGAGCATGCGTGTTGGCCAGCGCCAGCTTTTCGGCGATGCCATCGTGGCAGCCGGAGCATCCATCCCAAGTGGAATCCGCCGGACCAACCGCGCTCGGGGGGACCGGTGTGCCGGTGTGGCAGGCGTCGCACATCCCGGCGGCAACCGGCTCATGCACGTTCGCGCTCAGCAGACCGGGCCGGCTGGATTGATGCGGATCATGGCACCCCGCGCACGGCATCCCGCCCGTGGTCAGCCCTTTGGCATCGTGGCTCCGCTGGGTGTTGCCCGGCTCATGGCACTCACCGCACAGCGCCGATTCATCTTTCACCAACAACCCGGCAAGCGATCCGGAGTGATTCTCGTGGCACTTTTGGCAGTCGCGCTGGGCAAACGGGGGATGTGCATTCAGTTTGGCGGTCGAATCCGCGAACTGGGTGTGGCACACAAAACAAGCCAGGTCGTTGTCGACTGTCCTGATCAGGCCCTTCAGGTCGGAGGCATGAGGGTCATGACAGGTGACGCAGAGCCCTTCGCTGACCGCCGGATGAACGTGCGATCCTTTCGCCGTCAACGAATCGAAATCGGCATGGCAGGAGATGCAGAGTTCTTTGCCTTCCTTCTTGAGGATCAGCATGTTTGAGAATCCGTGCCGAATATGGCAGGACTCGCAATCCTGCTTGGCGACCGGCGCGTGCTGGGACTTCTTCTTGAACCGGGACTCGGCGTCCTTGTGGCAGGAATAGCAGGTCTTCTCAGCCGCAGATGAATGATCCGGTGCCCCTAAAACGCCGAAGAGCAGGATGGCCAGGACAATGAGAGTCGTATCGCGCGGTCGCATTCGGGACATCTGGGGCTCCTCCACCGGGTTCCAATACCGGTCGGAAACAAGATAGGGACTGTATTGGAAAGGCAAGTGACCACTGTCACAAAGTGACAGATTCTTGTCCGAATTCAAGTCCGGCGGGGCTTCCTGGGCCGCCAATACCATCGATTGATCGCCGGGCATGGGCCGCTTAACTTTCTACCGCGGACGCGGTTCCGCATTCCCAAAGGGCGCGCAGGCACAATGAAACGGATGTTTCCCAGGCAACTTGATTCCCTCGACGCCCTCTTCGAATGGGTGGGAGAATTCGCCGCGACCCACGGGCTTGACGCCGACTTTCTGTTCTCGGTGAACCTTGCCCTTGAGGAGGCCTTCGTCAATACCATCCGCCACAACGACTCCTCAACGACCGATGTCGAAATCGGGCTCGAAGTCGACGGCCGTTGCTTGACGGTGATTGTGATCGATCCCGACACGGACCCGTTTGATCTGACCAAGGCCGGCAACGTCGATACCACACGACCGGCGCACGAACGCAAACCGGGCGGGTTGGGGGTCTTCCTGATCAAACGCCTGATGGACGATGTCACATACGAGCACTCGGATCGCGTCAGCACGATCCGCATGATGAAAAAACTGGAGCCGAAGAATGTTTGATGTCAAGGTGGGCAAAGACGGGACTGTTCAACTCATCGGGCGTTTCGATGCCGCTCAGGCGCCGCGGGCCACGGACGTCCTCGCAACGCTCGAAGGGGAGTGCATTATCGATTGCCGCGACTTGGACTACATCTCCAGCGCGGGAATCGGAGTATTGATCGCCACCTATACCCGCCTCCGCGAGCAGGGCAAGAACCTGCGGCTGACGAACCTGAATCCCAACATCACCCGAGTTCTTCACTACGCCGGGCTGACCAGCATCTTCGAGGTGGGTTGAGCCGACACGGTCCGGCGCTGATTCCCGCTTCCTCTGTTCCCTGCATTTCACCTTGCGCGCGCCATGCGAAACGCCTTGTTTCGCCGGTCATGATTTCGTTTAGTTGAGAGTTGTCGTAGCCTTTCGTTTTCAAAATAGCTTGATCAAAAGGCTGGTCATCAGATCGGGCAGGCGGGTTGTATGACCAACCTGAGCGGTTACCTTGACCAGCCGGGACGCACGAAATCTGTTGAGTTCCATAGACTTAGGTGATTTCGGAATCGTCTCGGAGGCTGCTGGCTCCAATGGTGCGAAGACAAGATAACCCATCCGGAACTCTGGATTCCGGGGTCTCCCGACCAACTTTTCCCGAGGGAGTTTGTAGTTCGGGTACGGACGATGATACGGTGCTCGTCCGGAGCACGATCAGCGGTGACCAAAGGGCGTTCGGAGTGCTGGTTGGCCGCTACGAAAGGGCGCTTTTCAATCTCGCCTTTCGAATGACGGGAAACCGGGAAGACGCAAAGGACATAACCCAGGCGGCATTTGTGAAAGCCTTCGAAAACCTCGCATCGTTCGACACCGGACAGCGGTTTTTCAGCTGGCTTTACCGGATCGCGATCAACGAATCGCTCAACCGGGTGAGAGTCTCGGGCCGGCAGGAAGATCTGTCCGCCGAGTTGCCATCCAACGAAGATGACCCCGAGACGGCGTTTCGCCGCAACCGGACCCGCGAGGCCGTTCAACGGGCCGTGCTCAAGTTGTCGCCGGACCAGCGCGCGGTCATCTTGCTTCGCCATTTCAATGACATGAGCTACGAGGAAATCGGGGTCGTCCTTGGGATACCCGTTAAGACCGTCAAATCGCGGCTCTACTCCGCCCGGCAGATACTGGCGGGACTTCTGGCGTGAGACCGGGTTGCCCGTATGATCACTCAAGAGCACATCGACCTGATTCAACGTGGCATCGACGGCGCGCTGGCTCCGTCGGAAGAGGCCCTGCTGAAGAACCTTCTCGAGTCCGATCCGGAAGTGCGCCGCGAGTATGAGCGCCTCACCGCCGTGTCGGAATCCTTGTCGCTCTTGCAGGATGTGGAGCTCCCCGCCGAATTGCACCAGTCGGTCATGGCGGCAATCCGGCACCGCCGCCTGTCGGCACGCACACGGGAGGGATGGTTCGCGAAATGGCTGGCTCGCTTTGCGGCGATGGGACAATTGCAGCACGGTCTGACATTTGCCGCCGGGGTAGCGGCGGGGCTGCTCATCTTCCTCGCCGTTGACCCGACGGGATCGCCACTCGATTCCTCAATTCCCTCCGACCAGGTCAGCGGAACCATTCTCCGCTCGACCGACGTTCCGGCGGCCCGTCCAGCCACGGCCAAAGATGTTCAGGTTGGTTCTCTCACGGGGTGGGTCGCTCTTGAGTCTGTTCCAGGTGGGGAAAGAGTCCGGATGCGGCTCGATACTCCCGGGGAAGCGGAAGTCACATTGCGCTACAGCCCCGATGAAGCGATACTCGCCGGCCTTCGAACGCCGACCTTATCGCCCTCCGGTCTGTCCGTGGTCCCCGGAACCGCAATCATTCACCATCAGGGCGCGGGCGAGTATGCCATCGATTTTGCCGGCATGACGGATCGTGCCTTCCCAATCGCGGTCAGGATCGTCGCCGGTGGGCTCACGCATGAGGAAATCATCCGCTTGAACCCTTCGGAGATTCGATAGAAGCGTCAGGGAAAGTGGGAGGACACCGATCGCCGACGTGCACGAAAAGATCGTTTTAGGTGACCAGCGCACATGACTCAAGATCAATAACGCAGTCTGTACTAACACGCAGGAGGAGGACCCGATGTCGCAGGAAACAAAGGCAAAAGCCAGCGCCAAGAAAATTATCGGGGGCGTGGTGGTGGTGATTATCGCGGTGATCGGCATTTTTGCGATCTCCGGCTACCCGCCGTCCGATAAAGATGTCACCGGTACGATCGGCGCCGCCGACCGGTACCGCACCGAACAAATGCAGGAGGGCGATGTCGTCATCAACGACCAGGAATTCCAGGCCCTGCTTCAGGACGACGATGTGCTCGCGCTGCTCAACAACAAGGATTTCCGTGCTTGGGCGTCGCGTCCCGAGTTCGCCGCGTTGTTCGCAAGCCCCCAAGTCGCCAATGCGATGCGCCTGCCGGAATTCGCGAACATGATCAAGCGGCCGGAAGTCGTGGACATGATCAACCTTCCCGGCTTCGCCGACATGGTCAAGCAGCCCGGATTCGTGGCGATGATCAAGGAACCCGGATTGGTCGCACTGGCACAGACCCCGCAGTTCGAGAACTTCATCCGGCAACCCGGTGTCGCCAACATGATCGGACGCCCCGGATTCGCCGACATGATCAAGCTCCCCGGATGGGTCGACCTGTTCCGTCTGCCGGAAGTGGCCGCCATGATCAAGGAGCCGGGCTTCGTGGACGCCATGCAAAAGCCTGAGTTCGCGGCAATGATCAAGCAGCCGGAGCTGGCCGACATGGTGCGGATGCCCGAGTTCGCGGCCTGCGTCAAGCAGCCCGGGTTCGCCGACATGGTCCGCCTGCCCGAGTTCAACGCGCTCGTCTCAAGCCCCGAAGTGGCCAACATGATGAAGATGCCCGAGGTGGCGAACATGGTCAAGGAGCCCGGCTTTGCCGACATGATCCGGCAGCCCGGATTCGCCGACATGATCCGTCTCCCGGAATTCAACGCCCTGACCAAGCAGCCCGGCTTCGCCGATGCGCTTCGGATTCCGGAATTTGCCGCCATGATCAAGGTCCCCGGCGTGGCCGACATGATCGGCAAGCCCGGCTTTGCGGACCTGATCCAGCAGCCGTCACTGGCGGCATTAGTGCAGCAACCCGGCTTTAGCAAGCTCGTCGACCATCCCGGGTACGCCAACCTGACCAGCCGCGGTTTGGCGTCCCTCATCTCCCGGGCGGAAGCCAACTGACAGGGCACGAGCTTGCGGGAGAGATTTGGCAAACTCCCGCCGATGAAAATCGATTACCTTGCTGATGAGACGCCGTCCACAACGGGCGGCGTCTCATCGGCTTAACAGCCAAACTTGGTCGACTCCCGGATGCGTTATCTCGCACGAATCTTCGGCTTGGTCGTTCTCACATTGCTCACGGCAATCAACACGCCACGGGCCCAGCTCCGTGTGCTTGAAACCAAACATCTGCGTTTGGTCTACGCGGCGCCGATTCATTCCTACCTGGCGCCCCATGTCGCCCGTTGCTTTGAAAACGCCTATCGCTTTCACGAGAAATTCTGGGACGGCCCCCTGGATGAGAAGGTCCTGGTGCTGCTCCACGACCAGAGCGACTTCGGCAATGCCGGCGCCAAGAATATTCCCTCAAACCTGATCATCGTCGCCATCGCCCCATTCAGTTACGTGTTTGAGACCATGCCCGCCAACGAGCGGATGAACATGCTCATGAACCATGAACTGGTTCACATCTACAGCATGGATCGTCCTTCGGGCGGCGACCGGTTCTTCCGCGGCCTGTTCTGGGGGAAGCCCGTGGCAACAGCGGAAAACCCGCTGTCCATCCTCTACAACTACCTCGCGACACCCAGACGCGCGGCGCCGCGCTGGTACCACGAGGGAATCGCGGTCTTTTTGGAGACATGGATGGGCGGCGGCTATGGCCGGGCGCTTGGCGCTTACGACGAAATGGTGTTTCGCGCCAAGGTCCTCGAAGGAGCCAAGTTCTACGATCCGGTCAGTCTCGAGTCCGAAGGAACCCAGATCGACTTCCTTGTCGGGGTTAATTCCTACCTCTACGGAACACGTTTCTCGACGTACCTGGCGCTCAATCACGGTCCGGAGCGCTTTAGGGAGTGGATCTCCCGGCGGAGCAAGACCAAAGCATACTTCGGATCGCAATTCAAGCGCGCCTTCGGCCTGCCACTGGGTGAGGAATGGAACCGCTGGGTCGAATCCGAGCGCGAATTCCAGGAGGAGAATCTCGCGGCCATTCGAGAATATCCCGTCACGCCACACCGGGATTACACGACTCGCGCCCTCGGATCGGTCTCGCGCGCCGTCTACGATTCAACGGCCGCCAAGATCTACGCGGCGGTGAATTTCCCGGGGGAAATCGCCCACCTCGCCGCCATCGATCTGGCCGATGGCTCGATCGACAAACTGAAGGAAATCAAAGGCGCCGCGCTGTTCCACGTGACATCGCCCGCTTACGATGAGTCCTCCGGGTCGTTGTTTTACACAACGGACAACTACGGCTGGCGCGATCTCTGCGTGCTCAATGTCCGAACCGGCGAATCCCGCACGCTGGTCAAAGACACCCGTGTCGGCGACCTGGTCTTCAACAGGACGGACTCGTCGCTCTGGGGAATTCGTCACTTTAACGGTTTCAGCACGATCGCGAGAATTCCCCGTCCCTACACCGAGTGGAACAAGGTGTACGTGTGGCCCTACGGCCTGGACATGTACGATATCGATCTGTCACCGGATGGCCGGCTCTTGACCGGCGCCCTGGTGGACGTGCGCGGGCATCAGCGGCTGGTCATCATGAAGACCGACTCCCTGCTTGCGGGCGACAGCACGTACTCCCTGCTGTACGATTTTGGAACCAGCAATCCCGAGGGCTTCGTCTTCTCCCCCGATGGTCGTCATCTCTACGGAACGTCGTATTACACCGGGGTCTCAAACGTGTTCCGCTACGATTTCGACACCGATTCCATGCAGGCATTGACCAACACCGAGACCGGCTTTTTCCGGCCGATCCCGCTTCCCGGCGATTCAATCCTGGTGTTCCGATTTGCCGCGGAGGGATTTGTCCCCGCGGTGATCCCGGAGGCGCCGATCTACGATATCAACCCGATCCGCTACTTCGGACAGCAGGTTGTGACGAAGTACCCCGAGGTGAAGGATTGGGCGATCCCCTCGCCGCGCACCATTGGATTGGATTCCCTGATTGTCGCCGAATGGGATTACCGCTCGCTGGCGAATCTGGGGGTGACATCGGTGGAGCCGGTTGTGGAAGGATACAAGGACCACGTGGCTTACGGCCTTCGCCTGAACGTGGGCGACCCGTTGATCATGCACGAGGGCGTAACGACCGTCACGTACTCCCCCAACCCGCGCGTGGACGAGGACGAGCGGTGGCATGCCCGCTGGTCACATTCATACCGTGGTTTTGACCTCGGGGCATCGTTTAATGCGACCGACTTCTACGATCTGTTCGGGCCCACGAAGACGAGCCGGAAGGGCTATTCGTTCGGCGTCGACTATTCGCGAAACCTCTTCCGTGATGAGCCGAAGACGATCGATCTCAGCCTGGGTGTCACGCGGTACGGCGATCTGGAGACCCTGCCTGACTACCAGAACATCGCGACGTCGTTTGCGAAGTTCACCAGCGCCTCCGCCCAGATTCGCTTCGAGGATGTCCGGGCGTCGCTCGGGGCGGTGGATGGCGAACGCGGCATGACCGCCGAGGCCGTGGTCTCTGGCGCCCGGGTCAAGGGTGAGTCATTTCCTGAGATCCACGGAACCCTGGACGTCGGCGTACCCCTCCCGATCCCGCACTCCTCGATTTGGCTTCGGACCGCGGCGGGCTATGCACATGGCGACCGCGATGAGCCGCTCGCCAATTTCTACTTTGGCGGCTTCGGCAACAACTGGGTCGACCATTTGACTGAGAAGCGATACCGGAAGTTCTACTCCTTCCCGGGCGCCGAACTCAATGCGATCAACGGGACGGATTTTGCGAAGGCGTTGGTCGAGTGGAATCTGCCGCCGCTCCGGTTGGGGCGTTTCGGCACCTCCTCGCTGTACGCCTCCTGGGCACGGGTCGCCCTCTTTTCGATGGGTATCATCACGAATGTCGACAGCCCGGCGTGGGAGCGACGTGCGGCCAGCGTGGGCGCCCAGCTCGATGTGCGAATGCAGTTGTTGTCCAGCATGAAACTGACACTTTCCGGTGGGTGGGCCGCCGCATTCGAACGTGGCCGGTCGGCCACCGATGAGTACATGGTGTCGCTTAAGATCCTATGACCGACGTCCTGAGGATTCTCATCGGCGTTGTCCCCGTTTTCGCATTCCTGTCGGTTCTGGTATTCCTCGACAGTTACAAACTCGTGTCGAAGCAGGCGGTCGGGACATCCATTTTGGGCGGCGCCGCCGCGGCGGCCCTCTGCCTGTATGTCAACGCGTCCCTGCTGGATCTGTCAGGGCTCAACAGCACGTCGTACTCGCGCTACATCGCACCCCTGGTTGAGGAAACGGTCAAAGCCCTGTATCTGGTGGTTCTCCTGAAGAGGCGGCGGATCGGGTTTACCGTTGATGCCGCGATCCACGGTTTCGCCGTCGGCGCGGGCTTCGCGCTCATCGAGAATCTCTATTACCTGTTCCACATCGAGGACTCCAACTACCTCGTCTGGATCATTCGCGGATTCGGGACGGCAGCAATGCACAGCACGACCGTGGCCCTGGTCGGCATCATCTCGAAATCGCTCATGGATCGCTACCTGTCCGAACGGCTCCACCTGATCGTCCCCGGCCTGACCGCGGCGATCGTGGTGCATTCGGCCTTCAACCACTTCGTGGTCTCGCCGGTCATCACCACGCTCGGATTGCTGGTCATCCTTCCTTTGCTCCTGCTGTGGGTTTTCGATCGAAGCGAACGCGCCACGCGGGACTGGCTCGGACTCGGGTTCGATGCCGATCAGGAACTTCTCGACATTCTCACGTCCGGTCGAATCGCCGATTCGAAAATCGGGCGGTACCTCGAGACACTGCGCAGCCGGTTTCCCGGCGAGGTGGTGGTCGATATGTTTTGCCTCCTGCGCATTCACACCGAGTTGTCCCTGCGCGCCAAGGGTGTTCTCATGCTCCAGCAGGCCGGCATCAAACCGCCACGCGACCCCGAGACCGACGAGAAATTCGCCGAAATGCGATTCCTCGAGAAGAGCATCGGCCCCACCGGCAAACTGGCCATTCTCCCTTTTCTCTACACCAACAGCCGTGAGATCTGGCAGCTTCAGAAGATTCGCTGACACACCCTGTGGTGGAAGAGAGCGAGCAAACACCCCCCGGTAGTTGAACCAGCCGTTCCCTGAACCGAGGGCGAGCGAACATCTTCTGAGATAATCGAAGGGATTTGGGCCCGAGTGTCCGTATACTGGTCTGGCCCTCTCGACAGGGCAGCGGGCCGCAAAGGCCCAATGGACCCTTTTTAAGGAGAACCGAACCGGGAATGACGAAAACGACACCTCCCCCCGCCGAAATACCCAGCCACGATCGTGATTTCGAATTCACTGCATTTGGACTTCACCAGGATCTCCTGCGCGGCATCGCCGAAATGGGCTTTTCGCGCCCGACACCCATTCAGCGCGACGCCATTCCCCCGGCATTGGCCGGGCGGGACATCCTCGCTTGCGCGATGACCGGATCGGGGAAGACCGCCGCCTTCCTGCTGCCGATCCTCGAGAATCTGCGCCTCAAGCGTCGACGGACAACGCGTGCGCTGATACTGACCCCAACACGCGAACTCGCCGCGCAGATCGCCGAGCATCTGGAATCACTGGCCATGCACACCTCGGTCTCGGGCGCCGCGGTGTTCGGCGGCGTGGGTATGGGTCCGCAGGAGCATGCCTTCCGGATCGGCGTCGATGTGATCGTGGCCACACCCGGCCGCCTGCTCGACCATTTTCAGTACCCGTACGCGAAACTCTCCGGCGTGGAAATTCTCGTTCTCGATGAGGCAGACCGGATGCTGGACATGGGGTTTCTCCCCGACATCCGCCGGGTCCTGCAACACCTGCCGGCCAAGCGCCAGACCTTATTCTTCTCGGCCACCATGCCGCCGCCCATCGTCACCCTGGCCAATGACATCCTCAAGGATCCGGTCGCCATCAATATTGAACGGCGTTCAGAACCCGCCACCGGCGTCACGCAGATGGTCTACCCCGTCTCGCAGAATCTCAAATCCGGCCTGCTTCTTGAATTGCTGCGGCGCGGGTCCATCACCAGCGCCCTGGTTTTCACCCGCACCAAGCACCGCGCCAACCGTCTCGCGGTCTATCTCCAGCGCAACGGCATCAAGTGCGAGCGCATCCACGGCAATCGCACGCAGAATCAGCGCACCGAGGCCCTGGCCGGGTTCAAGAACGGGCGGTTTCCGGTGTTGGTGGCGACCGACATCGCCGCGAGGGGAATCGATGTCGAGGCACTCTCCCACGTCGTCAACTTTGACGTGCCGGAAGTGCCGGAGAGTTACATTCATCGTGTCGGACGCACCGCCCGCGCGTCGGCGAAGGGCGATGCCATCACCTTCGTGTCCGACAAGGAGGAAACCGACTGGCGCGCCATCGAACGCGCGGTCGGCAAGCGCATCCCGCGCCTGAAGCTGGAGGGATTTGACTACACGGTCAAATCAGCGGAGGCCCTTGAAATCCCCTTAAAGGAGCGCCTCGCCACAATTCGTGAGAGCCGCGCAAAGGCACGCCCAGCCAAGCAGAAACAGCCGCCGCGGCCCCCGAAAAGCCGCACAGCGCCGAGCGCCCCCGCAAAACCGAAACCAAGCGGCGGCGGCTATGGCCGTCGGAAGCCTCACGGAAAGAAACCCGCCGGGCACCGGCGCACACGATAGGCAAGCGTCCGTTTTTCATCACCATCTGACCGACTGGAGTGACCGCTGAAGCCGAACGATCCCCTCTACGACGCCGAATCATCCCCCCCGTCATTGCACCGATACATCAAGTCCGATGTCATGCGCAGCTCCTTTCAGCTTGCCAACACGCTGATTCCATTCGCCCTCCTCTGGATCGCGATGCTCTGGAGCCTGGACGTTTCCTACTGGCTCACGCTGGCGCTGGCCGTCCCGGCCTCCGGGCTGCTGATCCGGCTGTTCATCATTCAGCATGACTGCGGCCACGGCTCCTTCTTCCCGCGTCAGGCGGTCAACAACTGGATTGGTTCCATGATCGGTGTCCTGACACTCACCCCGTACGAGTACTGGCGCCGCACGCATGCGATTCATCACGCCACCTCCGGCAACCTCAGTCACCGCGACTTTGGCGAGGTGACGACACTGACGGTGAAGGAGTACCAGGCACTGACACCGCTGCGCCGTTTTCTCTATCGCCTCTACCGCAATCCCATTGTCATGTTTGGGATCGGGCCGGCATACCAGTTCATACTCAAACACCGCATCCCGTGGGACATGCCCAGGTCGTGGCGGCGCGAGTGGCGCAGCGTCGCCTTGACCAACGCGGCGTTGATCGCCCTCTGTGTCCTGGCCTCCCAGACCATCGGCTGGATGAACCTCCTTAAGATTCAGCTCCCGATCACCCTGCTCTCCGGCACACTCGGTGTCTGGCTCTTTTACATCCAGCACCAATACGAGGATACCTACTGGCGGCTCGATCCGGAGTGGAGCTACTACGAAGCGGGCCTGAGGGGCAGTTCGTATTATGACCTCCCGCGAATCCTCAATTGGTTTACCGGGAATATCGGTGTTCACCATGTCCACCACCTCTGCAGCCGGATTCCCAATTACCGGCTCTTGCGGTGCCTGCACGAAAACCCCATCCTGCAAACCGCCACCCGTCTCACGATCAAAGACAGCATCCGCTGCACACGACTCAAGTTGTGGGATGAAGACGCGCGCAAACTGGTGGGGTTTGCGGAAGCGCGGTCCGTCCCGGCCCATTCCCCCGAAACGCCCCGTCCCAACGCGACTCGCGTGAGCGCCGGCCTTACAGCATAATCGGCCGCTTCAATCCTGCCTTCACCGGCACGATGAGCTGCTTATATTGGGATTGTGGACGGCAGCATCGCATCGCGGCAGGAATGGCAGTATCGGACCCCGGGCCCGGCGGTCCGGCGTCTCCTTTTCTGGGGAATCTGGCTTGTCCCCGCGCTGATCTTCGCCGGTCTCTTTCATGCGCGAACAGTCCAGACCGGGCAGGAATCCTCGCTTGTTGTCTGGATCTTCGGGCAGTCGATCTTCTGGTATACCTGGGCGGTTCTGGCGCCGCTGATCATCCGGCTCGGACGGAGATTCAGGGTCGACCGCGGCCCCTGGTTATTCCACATCCTGCTCCACATGGTGGTCGCGTCTGCGCTCGCGGCCGTTCAAAGTCTGGTCGCCGTGTTTGGATCGATCGCGGTCCATGGGGAACCGACGACTTGGGAGTATTTTACCGGGCAGGCGGTCCCGTTTCTCTACTGGCGCGGTCCCTGGGGGATTCTCGTCTATTGGTTCATTCTTGGCGTGGCCTACGCAATGGATTACAGCGCGAGCCTCAAGGAACGCGAACTGGCCGCGTCGCGCCTGGAAGCACAGGTATCCCGTGCGCGCCTTGAAGCCCTTCAGCGGCAACTGGAGCCGCACTTTCTGTTCAACACGCTCAATTCCATCTCCGTGTTGATGAAGAAAGGGGCCACCAGCGAGGCGAATGAGATGCTGGAGGACTTAAGCGAACTGCTGCGGTACGTCCTCTCCGAACGAAAGTCCTCCCTGGTCCCGTTGAGTGACGAACTGCAGATTGTCCGCCGGTACACCGAGATCGAGCGGGTGCGATTCGGAGACAAGCTGGAATTCGACTTCGACATTCCGGATGATGTGCGCGACGTGCCGGTTCCGAGTTTCATCCTTCAGCAACTGGTCGAGAACGCCATTCGTCACGGCGTCTCGCGCAAGTCCGGGGCAGGACATGTAAAAGTCCGCGCCGAGGCCATCGGAGGGAACCTCACGATTGTGGTCAGTGATGATGGTGTCGGACTCGATGGCGCCAAATCGGATGCATCGCGCGACCGCACCGGTCTGCGCAACGCCCGTGAGCGTCTCGAACATATATACGGCAAGGATCATCAACTGGAGCTGACCGGCAATCCCGAAGGCGGCGTGCTGGCGACCCTCCGCATTCCACTCAATCCGCCAAGGATCCCGTCAGAACTCCCATGACGCCTCCGCCTATCCGATCCATCATCGTCGATGACGAACCGCTCGCCCGCGAGGGGATTCGCCTCCTTCTCAAGGACGCGCCGGACTGGACCGTCGTCGAAGAGTGCGCCAATGGACAACAGGCACTGGACGCCATCCGGCGGCATTGCCCGGACGTGGTCTTCCTCGATGTCCAAATGCCGGAACTGAGCGGTTTCGATGTCGTGCGCGGGATACCACCCGCGGACCTTCCCGTTATTGTCTTCATAACCGCGTTCGACCGCTACGCGCTGAGCGCGTTCGATGCCCATGCCATCGACTACCTGGTCAAGCCGGTCAAACAATCGCGCTTTCAGGAAACCTTGGCGCAGGTTCGGACAAGAATGCAGGAACGCCGTCTGGCGGAGACATCCGACCGTCTGCGGACACTGCTGGCGGAAATGGAATCCGGGACATCCACCCCGGCCATGTCCTTCCCCGACCGTTTCCCAATCAAGACCAAAGACAAGATCTACTTCGTCCATTCCCGCGACATCGACTGGGTCGAAGCCGACGATTACTATGTTCGCCTGCACGCGAACGGGAAATCACATCTGTTGCGCGAGACGCTCGCCAACATGGAGAGCAAACTCGATCCCCGCCACTTCCGCCGGATCCACCGGTCGACAATCGTCAATGTCGCCCGGATCAAGGAACTCCACCCCCACGTCCAGGGGGAGTACGTGGTCGTCCTGCATGACGCGACCAAGCTGAAACTGAGCAGAACTTACCGCGACGCCCTCGCCGACTTCCTGACCAGCGAATCCTGACCGGCGCGTCTCACGGCATCCTTACGACGCTTCCCTGCATCGACCCGACATCTCACGGCATTCCCGGGAAGGTGGGTAGCCCCTGGGCGTATTCAGCCTGAGACCACCCGGGCACTCCCCGTTGTCCGGCCCGGCAAACCCATCAACTTGAAGGGAAAGCGTATGTCGAAAATTCCCAGATTCGAATCGAACGCCATCCTGCTTGCCATCCTCCTCCTGATGCCGCTTGGGATTGCCGGGACAACTGCCGCCGGGGCCGTGACATTCACGCCCATGACCATTGACCTCGATGCACAAGAAGGGGGCGACTCACGCAGCTTCAACATCATCGACTACGATGGAGATGGACTGCTTGACATCTTCATCTCCAATGGACCGCAAGCCGGTCAGGTTGACTTCCTCTACCGGAATCTCGGCCTGGCGACATTTGTCCCGATCACCGGCGATCCGCTGGTGAGCGTGGCCCAGAGTTCGGATGGCGCCACCTGGGCGGACTTCGACAACGACGGCGACCTTGACGTCTTCACCGCCACCTGGTGGGGGCAAAACAACCTCCTTTTCACCAACGATGGCGATGGGACCTTTACCCAGGTGACCACCGGACCGATCGTCACGGTGGCCACGTTCTCGGAGGCGGGCAGCTGGGCCGACTGCGACCAGGATGGTCATCTCGATCTGTTTGTCTGCAACAGCGCCGGCTCGCTGAAAAACCCGCTTTATCGCAACAACGGCGACGGAACGTTCACCGCGGTTACCACCGGCCCGCTGGTCAATGACCTCGCCAAGTCGCGCGTCAGTGTCTGGGCGGACTACGACAACGATGGCGACCCCGACGTCTTCGTCGCCAACGAAGCCAACCAAGCCAATGGTCTCTATCAGAATCAGGGTGACGGAACGTTTGTCCGGATCCTGACCGGAGCCATCTTCACCGATGGCGGCGATTCCTACGGCGCCAGTTGGGGCGACATCGACAATGACGAAGACTTCGATCTCTTTGTGGCCAATAATGGCAACGAAGACAACTTCCTCTATTCCAATAACGGTGACGGGACATTCACCAAAATCACCACGGATCCGGTGGTCACCGACGGCGGCTGGTCGGTCGGCAGCAGTTTCGGCGATGTCGACAACGATGGCGACCTCGATTTGTTCGTGGCCAATGCCTTTGGGCCGAACAACATCGTCAACTTCCTCTACCTGAATAATGGTGACGGCACCTTTGCCAAGGTCACGACCGGCAGCGTCGTGACCAACACCGGCTGGGCATACGGCTGTGCGATGGGCGAT
Organism: Candidatus Zixiibacteriota bacterium; assembly: GCA_040752075.1. GTDB lineage: Bacteria > Zixibacteria > MSB-5A5 > WJJR01 > WJJR01 > JBFMFQ01. The sequence continues at coordinate 17,559 of JBFMFQ010000027.1, forward strand.
GTCGATGCCGATGGTGACCTGGACATCGGCGTGGCCAAGTGCCTGGGCGCCAACGAGCCCGATGTGCTTTACCTCAACGATGGCAACGCCAACCATTGGCTGTCGGTTACCTGCGTCGGTGTCCGGTCCAACCGCTCCGCCATCGGTGCGCGTGTCCGCATCAAGGCCACAATCGACGGATCCCCCCGCTGGCAAATGCGCGAGATTACTTCCCAATCCGGTTACTCGGGGCAAAACAGCCTGGATGCCTGGTTCGGGCTCGGTGATGCGGCGGTCGCCGAATCGCTTGTAGTCGTTTGGCCCTCCGGCCTCCAACGAGCGTTTGCGAATGTCACGGCCGATCAGTACCTGACCATCGAAGAATGCGATGCCGGCGACGATCCCGATGCCGATGGCTGGGGTGCCCCTTGCGACAATTGCCCGACCGATGCCAACCCGGATCAGTTCGATACTGATCTCGATGGGATTGGCGACCTCTGTGACAATTGCCCGATCATGTTCAACCCCGATCAATCGGACACAAACGGCAACGGTGTCGGCGATGTCTGCGACTGCCTCTGCCCTCTTCAGGCCGACTTCGATGCATCCCTGGCGGTCGACGCGGTCGATCTGGCGGAATTGATCGATCTTGTCTTCTTCGGCGGCGACGAGCCTCAGGATCCGCTATGTCCCGTCGGGCGTGGCGATTTCGACTGCACCGGACTTTCCGATGCTGTCGATCTCGCCCAGATGATCGACCATGTCTTTTTCGGGCAGGCCGGGCCGTGCGATCCCTGTGCGCCTTGATCCCCCAAGAGAAAAGGGCCGATCGCAAGACCGGCCCTTCCACCAGGCAATTCGACTTAGTGCTTCTCAGGCGACTGCGACGTTCTCGCCCCGCTTGATCATCGCGAAACGCTCGGCGGCTTCCTTCCAATTGACCACATTCCACCAGGCGCTGATGTAATCCGGACGGCGGTTCTGGTAGTTCAGGTAGTAGGCGTGCTCCCAGACATCGAGCCCGAGGACCGGCGCGCCGGTCACGTCCGCCACACCCTTCATCAGGGGACTGTCCTGGTTCGGGGTGGAGGTCACCGCGAGACGGCCGTTGGCGGTTACCACCAGCCACGCCCATCCCGATCCGAAACGGGTTGTCGCGGCCTGCGCGAACTTTTCCTTAAAGCCGGCGAAGCCTGAAAACTCCGACTTGATGGCCTCGGCCAGATCGCCCTTCGGCTCACCGCCGCCATTGCCGGCCATCAGCTTCCAGAAAAGGCTGTGATTCGAATGACCGCCGCCGTTGTTGCGAACGGCGGTACGGATATTGTCCGGGAGCTTGGCGAGATCGGCGATCAGTTCATCGACAGGAATCGATGCGAATGGCGTGCCTTGCACGGCCTCGTTCAACTTGGTCACATACGTCTGATGGTGCTTGCCATGGTGGATTTCCATGGTCCGCGCGTCGATGTGCGGCTCCAGGGCATCATGGGCATAAGGCAGGTTGGGCAATGTGTAAGCCATGAGTTCCTCCAGCGGGAATTCGGTCAGCGATTGTTCCGGTCGGCGAGAAGGTGTGGCAGCAGACGACTCAACGGACCGGCTTGGTCAGTGCATCTATCGAGAAATCCGGGATGTCGCGCCCGGAGGTCGTGGTCCCATATCGACAGCGGCCGTCCCCGGCGGGGATTCTTACCGCCCGACTGATACGTGAGTTCCCTGCCCGATCATGGGCTCGAATCGAAGCCCGCCGGGGATTGGTCAGAGGGTGCGCTCAATCTGGAGGATCGCGTCTGCGGTTACTTCCTCAAAGTGCAAACGCAGCACAGGGCGTCCGGCATCGATCAACGCCTGGCGATCACCCAGCGCCTGGGCAGCGATGATTGTGCCGAACGAGACCGATGAATCCTCCGAGCCCGGCTCCTCCGGCACGGGAACATCGTTGCGATGGCCCCCGGTGATCTGAATAAAGCGCCCCAATCCGGCGTCGCCTTTGTGCAATTGCCCGGTCGAATGAAGGAATCGCGGACCGTACCCGACCGTTGTCGCCAGTTTGTAGCGGTCGCGCAGGCGCACCCTCAGCAATGCCAACGCCCGGTCCATGTCCGGACCCGGCTCGATGTAGGCCTGGATCGCGACATAGGCGCCATCGGGGGCATTATCGAGCAGACGGGAAATGGCCTGAGCGGGTGGATGTGCCCCATCAGGTGAGAATAGGGCAACCCCCTCGTCTTCCCATGAAGGCTTCACCTCCGGCAATCGACCGTCCGTTTGGTGAGCCGCCATCATTTCGCGGGCACGCACTTTGGCGGATTCCACGTTCGGTTGATCGAAGGGGTTGATTCCCAGCCGGGCGCCGGCGACCGCGGTTGCCATCTCCCAGAGAAAGAACTGATATCCCAAATCAAGCCGATCTCGCAGACGAATGCGAACCACCGGATGGCCGGCCGCCTCCAACGCGGCCAGCAATTCCCCGCCGGGATTGTCCTCGCCCAATGCGATCTGGATGAACAGACGGTCAGAACCGTAAACCTCCGGAGCGCCGAGCGGCTCTCCAACGACCGGCAGGATTCCCCTGCCCTCCTTGCCGGTGCTCTCGGCGATCAACTGCTCCGCCCAATCGCCGAATCCCGAGATCGCCTCCGATGTGACAAAGGTGACCTTGTCGCGTCCCTGCCGGGCCAGTTCACCCAGGATGAGGCCGAGCTCCAGGGCCGGATTCCGGTCAGCGGGGGCCGAACCGTCGGCTCCGGACGCCCGCATTCCCTCACTGGCGCGTGCCAAAAGCCCGGCAAGATCCACTCCCATCAGCGCCGCCGGGAGCAGTCCGAAGTAGGTCAACGCCGAGTACCGTCCGCCGACGTCCGGATCGTTTAAGAACACCGCGCGGACACCGTGCTCCTCGCCGAGCTTGACCAGTGTGCTCCCCGGATCCGTGATCATGAGGAAGTGCCGGCCGGTCCGTTCCGGGCCGACCCGCTGACGGACTTTCGTATAGAAGTGCTTGAAGAGGGAGAGTGTCTCGACGGTCCCGCCGGACTTGGTGGAAACGAGGATTACGGTTTCGAGCGGGTCGATCGATGCGGTGCGGGCAAAGATGGCGTCCGGGGCGGTGGTATCAAGCAGGTCGAACGTCAACGCTCCCTCTCTCACTCCAAACGTCTTGTGGAAAACCTCGGGGGCAAGGCTGGAGCCGCCCATCCCGAGCAGGAGCACACGCGTGTAACCGTTCTCGTGCAAATCGGTCGCGAATTCCGCGAGCCCTTTGCAATGCCGCGCCATCACCTCCGCCGAGCGCAGCCATCCCAAACGATTGGTTATCTCCGTTGGCTGCGGTTTCCAGACCGTGTGATCGCCCGCCCAAATCCGCTCGATGACGTTGCGATCCCGGAACTCCTGGATGGCCGAGTCCACGGAGGACCGATAACGACCAAGGCCGCTTAGCAACGACCGCTCTTCTCCCATGAGTCCACACCGTCCTTCCGCGCTTGTTTGCCGTGGGCGCCGGGGGTGATGGTAAGGTCCGTCTGTCGCAAAAACAAATGCGCAGCCGCCCGCGATGAGTGTGTCTTTGTCTTATCGATTGACAGCGCACGGGAAAACGGACCAGATTGCCCTTGGGCAGACCCATGAAATCGGAAACTCAATACCTCACGTTTAAGACCCGCAAGCCGCGCGAGTACCACGACATCCAGATGACGAGTTCGACGGTCAGAGATCGAAGCGACTTGTGATCAAGGCCATGGGGGAGTAAGACAATGGATGATGCCAGGACGACCGATTCAAGCGGACGCGCAACCGGCGATTTGCGGCATGAGATTCGCCGCATCGGGATGCTGTCGACCATCAAAACCCTGTTCGTGGTTGGCGGCGCCTGCGGCTTCGCAATCGGACTTCTCCAATGGTTCTTCCTCCAGTCATTGTTGTCTTACAGCTACTCCTCCACCATGCAAAGCGAATTGACTGGAATGCCGGGCATGCCCGACCTGGTGGGGATGGCGGGCTCGGTTGCCTGGATCCTGCCGTTGATCGGCGGGGCGGGAGGCGCCGCCACCGGGATCGTCATCGGGGTCATTGTCGCGCTTGTGTATAATGTCGCCGCCCGGATTTGGGGCGGAATTGAAATCGAGTTGCGGCCATGCGACGCGGTCGCCAAACCGATCGCCATTCCGGTCGCCCGAAGCGGCGAGACAACTCCACTGCCGACCATGAACGCACCGGCAGCCAAGGCTCCTCCCCCGCGTGAGGAGCCCCCGAACCCGACCCCGCCGGCGTCACATTTCTTCGAATAGCGTCGATTCTCCACCCCGGTTCGGCTTATCTTCCGGATTCGCAGGAGGCGTATGACCAGTTCAGTTCGTGTGCGTATAGCTCCATCCCCCTCGGGTCATCTCCACATCGGGACCGCCCGCACCGCGGTGTACAATTGGCTTTTTGCCCGCCACCACGGGGGGCAGTTCATCCTCCGGATCGAGGACACCGACGCCGAGCGTTCCTTTCCGGAGTATGTGGATTCAATTCAGCAGTCTCTCAAGTGGCTCGGACTGAACTGGGATGAGGGGCCATTCTTCCAGTCGCAGCGAGGCGATATCTACGCGCGCTGGGTTGCCCGGCTGCGAGACTCGGGACACGCGTATCTTTGTTACTGCACACCCGAGGAACTGGCCGCCAAACGCGAGAGCGCCCAGCGCGAGAAACGACCGATGCGCTATGATGGCCGTTGCCGTGACCTGACCGCCGGTGAGCGCGCCCGTTTCGAAGCGGAGGGACGCCGGCCCGCGCTCCGGCTGCGCATTCCCGACGGTGACATCGTGTACAAGGACATAGTGTACGGCGAACTGACCCGCCCCAGCGCGGAGATCGAGGATTTCGTTTGCGCAAGAGCCGAGGGAACGCCCACGTACAACTTCGCCTGCGTGATCGATGACCACGAAATGGCCATCTCCCATGTGATCCGCGGCAATGATCACCAGACGAACACCTTCAAGCAGATTCTCATCTATCGGGCGCTCGGTCTTGAGCCGCCGCAGTTCGCCCATCTCCCATTGAATCTGGGCCAGGATCGCCGCAAGATTTCCAAACGCGAGGGCGCGACATCGATAATCGAGTATCAGCAGATGGGTCTCTTGCCCGAAGCGATGGTGAATTTCCTCGCGCTTCTGGGATGGTCGCCCGGGGACGACCGCGAAATCATGGACCGCGACGAGATGATTGCGGCGTTTTCGCTGGACCGGGTCAACCCCGCCAATCCGGTGTTCGACTTGCAGAAACTGGAGTGGATGAACGGCGAGTACATCCGGCGGATGGATGCGAATCAACTTCTCACGCGGCTCACCCCGCTTATCATGGAATCAGGTCTGGCGTCCCGGCTGGAGATTGAGTCGCGCTGGTCGTGGATGCTGAAAGTGGTGGAATCGATGCGCGAGAGAATGCGGCGTCTGACCGACTTCACCGAGACCGCCGCGTTCTATTTCCGTCATCAAATCGCCTACGACGCCAAGGGCGCCCGCAAGTACTTCACCCGCCCCGGCGTCATCGATGACCTCACGGCCTTGGCCGAGGCATTTGAATCCGTCACGCTTGAGCAATTCACCAAGGAACGAGCGGAAGCCCAACTGCGCGACCTCGCGGAAAAGTCGGGCCGGTCGCCCGCCGATTTGATCCATCCGCTGCGGCTCTCCCTGACCGGTATGACCGCCGGACCCGGGCTGTTCGATATCGTGGAGATCCTCGGGCGCGATGAATCCCTCAAGCGCATCCGTCACCTGGTCAACACCCTAAAGACCAACCCCGCCTCCATCATCCCGCAGGGCGAACCGGAGAAGGCAAAGTGATGCGGCACGGCCTGGCAAGACTGCTGATAGTGGCGGCGGTGCTGGCGCCGTTCTCCGGAATCGCCAACAGCGCGGAGCCGGTCCCCTCCCTCATGAAAACGCTTCTCGGGATATTTCCCGAGGGGAAGGGATGG
>JBFMFQ010000270.1:0-3338 GCA_040752075.1 Candidatus Zixiibacteriota bacterium
GCGGGTTGGCTTTGCCGCCGGATTGTTTCATGGCCTGGCCGACGAAGAAGCCGAGGACTCGGTGTTTGCCGGCGCGGAATTCGGCGGCCTGGTCGGGGTGGGCGGCGATCAGGTTGTCAATGATGGCGATTAGGGCCGTGTCGTCGGAGATTTGGGTGAGGCCTTCGGCGGCGACTATCTCTTTGGCGCTCCGTCCGGTGTCGAGCATGGAGTCGAATACATCCTTGGCGACTGTGCCGGAGATCGCGCCGCCTTCGACCAGTTGCAGCAACTCGGCCAGGCCATTCGGGGGGATCGGGAATTCCGCGATGCCCTGATTGCGATCTTTGAGGGCGCGCAGGACTTCGGTCATGATCCAGTTGGAGACCTTTTTCGGTTCCGGGAATGCGGCCACCGTGGCTTCGAAGTAGTCGGCGAGCGGTTTGGAGTCGGTCAGGACCGTGGCGTCGTATTCCGGGATGCCATGCTCACGGACCAGGCGTGCGGCGCGCGAAAGCGCGAGCTCGGGGAGCGAAGCCCGCACCCGGGCAATCCAGGCATTGTCGATGTGCAGGGGCAACAGGTCGGGCTCGGGGAAGTAGCGGTAGTCGGAGGACTCTTCCTTGCTGCGCATCGGATGGGCGGTTTGTGTTTTCTCGTCCCAGAGAAGCGTTTCCTGGATGACCGCCCCGCCTGACTCCACCAGGGCAATCTGGCGCTCGATTTCGAAGGCGATGGCGCGTTCGACCGAGCGGAACGAGTTCATGTTCTTCAGTTCGGTGCGGGTGCCGAAAGCGGTCTCCCCCGCTTTGCGAATGGAGACGTTGGCATCGCAGCGCAGGGCGCCTTCTTCCATGTTGCCGGTGCAGATTTCCAAGTACTCGAGTGTCTGGCGGAGTTTCTGCATGTACAGCGAGGCATGGTGCGCCGAGCGGATGTCGGGCTTGCTCACGATTTCCAGAAGCGGGACGCCGCAGCGATTGACATCGACGAGGGTGGCGGGGTCGGCGCCGGGATTCTCCGGGTGAAACGACTTGCCGGCGTCTTCTTCGAGATGGGCGCGGATGAGGCCGATTGTGATGATGGTCCCATCATCATCGCGAAAGACCACTTCCCCCCCTTCGCCGATGGGCTTGTCGTACTGCGATATCTGGTAACCCTTGGGAAGATCGGGGTAGAAGTAATTTTTGCGGGCGAAGACGCTCTCGCGGCGAACCTCGCCATTGACCGCGAGGATCAGGCGCATCGCATACTCGACCGCTTGGCGGTTCAAGACCGGGAGGGCGCCGGGGAGGCCGAGGCATACCGGGCAGGTGTGGCTGTTTGGTTCGGCGCCGAATGAGGCGCTGCAGCCGCAGAAGATCTTCGACCGGGTCGACAGCTGGGCGTGGACTTCGAGGCCGATGACGGGTTCGTAGTGGGGATTTGGGGTCATCGGGGGGCTCGGGGAGAAGTGGACGAAGTGGACCTAGCGGACTGAATGGACTGGGCTGCGTCGAGGATCAGGTCGTCTTCGAAGGGGCGGCCGATGATTTGGGCACCGAGGGGCAGGCCGTCGGAGGATTGGCCGCAGGGGATCGAGACCGCGGGCAGGCCGGCGAGGTTGATCGAGGTGGTGTAGACATCCATCAGGTACATCGCCAGCGGGTCGGCGGTCTTCTCCCCCAGTTTGAATGCCGCCGAGGGCGCGGTCGGGGTCAGGAGGCAGTCGACCTCGGCGAAGGCGCGGGTGAAATCCGCGGCGATGGCGGCGCGGACCCGCTGGGCGGTGCCATAGTAGGCATCATAGTATCCGGCGGAAAGGACATACGTGCCCAAGAGGATGCGGCGCTTGACCTCGGCGCCGAAGCCCTCGTCGCGGGTTCGCGAGTACATCTCCTCCAGCGTTGCGGCGTTGGCGGCGCGGAAGCCGTACTTGACGCCATCGTAGCGCGCCAGATTGGCCGACGCCTCGGCGCAGCAGATCACATAGTAGGCCGCGATGGCATGCGGGGCGTTGGGGAGACTGACATCGATGACTCGGTGTCCCTTCTCCTGCAATCCGGTGACCAATCCGCCGATGGCCCGGCGGACTTCGGGGTCGAGGCCCTGGCCGAAGTACTCGCGCGGCAGGCCGATGGTCAGGCGTTCGGGGGTCGGGCGCACGGCCGGCGCGGTCATGGAGGTCGAGTCGCGGGGGTCATGGCCGCGGATGACATGAAAGACGATTCTCGCATCTTCGACGGCGCGTCCGAAGACGCCGATTTGATCGAGGGAAGACGCAAACGCGACCAATCCCCAGCGGGAGACCATGCCATAGGTGGGTTTAAGCCCCACGACCCCGCAATAGGCCGCCGGGAGACGCACCGAGCCGCCGGTATCGGAGCCCAGCGCCGCGACCGCCTGTCCATCGGCCACGGCACAAGCCGAGCCGCCGGAGGAGCCGCCGGGGACATATTCCGGACTGTGCGGATTGCGCACCGGGCCGAAGTACGAGTTTTCGTTCGAGGAGCCCATCCCGAATTCATCCAGGTTGGTCTTGCCGATCAGGATGGCGCCGGCGTTACGGAGGCGCTCGACCACGGTTGCGTCATAGGGGGCAACCCAGTTTTCCAGCATGCGCGAACCGCAGGTGCAGGGGACATTCTTGACGCAGATGTTGTCTTTGATGGCGATCGGGATGCCGGCGAGGGGGCCATTGGGATTCTCCACCACCCCTGGTTCCATCACGCGGAGGAAGGCATTCAGTTCACGGCGCGAGTCGATGCGCTCGAGATGCGCATCGAGGATGTCGCGCGCGGAGAGACCGCCGGTCCGGATTGATTCGCGCAGGGCGCGGATGGACATGTCGGTGGGTGTGAGGGGCACAATTGAAGATAGGGCGGTGGTGGGTGTGTCGCAATCGGGGAGTGGGAGTAGGGAGTACGCGCTGCGCGCGTGATCGCACGGGTCCGAAGACCCCTGGCACCGGAGGCATGCGCGGGGACGCCCCCTCACCCCCACCCTCTCCCCCAATCGACATGAAGCCGTCGATTGGGGGAGAGGGGGTTGAGGTTGGACATGGAGTGCCGCTCTGCATCGGCGGGGATTTCGTGCTCCAGAGAGGTCGTAACGGCTGAAGCCGTTGCTACAGGAGCGACATGTGTCCATACCTTGGGGAAGTCGAAGTGGCGTCATCCCGAGTCCCGGCGGCTTTATGCCGGGGCGAGGGATATGCCGTTTGAACGGCGATCATTAAGCCGCGGAGCGGCGGCACAACGTAGCCCACGGCGTCAGCCGTGGGTTTGAACGCATTCCACAGAACGATGAGCCCCGGAGGGGCGACACTCTGCGCGTTCCCGTCGCGAGGTCGTGTCGCCCCTACGGGGCTCGATCCATTC
>JBFMFQ010000271.1:0-3299 GCA_040752075.1 Candidatus Zixiibacteriota bacterium
CCGGTCGTCCCGGAGGCCGGGACAACCCCCGGCCATGCGCGGATGCCGGCCGCCGCCTTTTCCCTGGAAGCATAGGAAGGAATCCGGCCCATGAAATCCCGTCCCCGAGTGGCGGCCCCGAAGGGGCCCGAGACGCTGGCGGCTATCCTTGCGCAGGAACTGAAACTCTACCGCGAACTTTACATTCTCGCCGATCGTCAGCGTGACTGGCTGGAAGACCGGGCGAATGTCAACCTCTGCGATCTTCTTGACGAGACAGCGGCGATCCAAACCCGCATCGAGGAGAGCGAGGGTTCCATCCAGGCGCTGCGCGACCAGGTGGGCGCCCGTTTCGAAGACTGGTCCCAGGACCCCTCGGTCGCCGCGTACCTCGACCGCATTCAGGAACTCATTGCCCGCACCCGGGAAATCATCCAGTCCTGCCTGACTCTTGCCGAACAGAAGAAGGCCGCCTTCCGTGACGAGTTGAACCGCATGGGTGTCGGCCGCCTGCTTCTCAAGCAGATGGGCGGTCAGTCGGAACTGGCCCGATTCGTCGACCACCGCCCGTAATCCGCGACCAATTGTGTCGCCATTCGCCCCGCCCGCTGGTCAGAATTCGAGCAGCGCACCTATGAAATGGGCGGCTTCGCGGCCTTTGTCACAGGCCGCGAAGGTCGCTGTTATTCTTTGACATGCCGGGCCGATATAGATAGTGTGGAGGGGGAATCAGGAACCCATGACGATCAGTGGTGACTACGCGCGTATGAACCCAGCCGATCCCAACGGCGCTGTCCGACCGGCCGCGAAGGCCCGGAAGGGCGCTGCTGCCCGACAGGCAGAGACATCTCCGGCCAGGGCCGCCAAGGCCAGCCGGGGAGACGTCGATGTGCATCAGGCGGACCGGCTGCGCGATTCAGTCAACAAGCTGATCGAAACCGGCGACATCGCGGCGCGTGACAATGGGACCGTCCGCCCTGCCCGTGTGGCAGAGGCACGGCAGCACGTGCAAGAAGGCACCTACAGCCAAAGCGACGTCCTGGCGAGCATCGTCGATCGACTGCTCGACCAATGGCAGATCTGATTTCTCTCCCGCCGATCTGAATCACGGAACAGCCATCGGAGCCAGGCCCGTCCTGTCGCTCCGGGTGAACTCGCAAGACCGCATCGCATGATGACTCGATTCGACGTTTACCGCCCCTGCGGCGGCTCCGTTGGCCGTCCGGGCGGTATCACACTTGAGGGAAGTTCGATGGTGAGGGTCAATGGTCGTTAACCGCCTGGAAGCAGCGACGAGCCTGGCGCCGGAACCCGTGGCGGCCAAGCGCACGGATGTGCTCTCGCTCGTGGGGGATATCAAGCAGCTGCCCACCCCGCCTGTCGTCTTCACCCAGATCAACCGCGTGGTCAACAGCCCCGACGCCTCGGTTTACGATGTGGCGCGTATCATCGCTGAAGACCCGGGTATGTCCGCCCGCACACTTCGGATGGCGAATTCCGCTTACTACGCCCTGCCGCAGCCGGTCTCCTCGGTACGGCAGGCAATCGTCATCCTCGGGATGGACGCGATCAAATCGCTGGCCCTCTCGTCGGCCCTGCTCAAGACATTCACCGGCTACCTCGCCGAGCCGGAATTCCAGAACAACTTCTGGCGGCACTCGCTGGCCACCGCTTCGGCCGCCCGGGTGCTGTTCGGCAGCAGGACCTCGGACCGTGTCATCCGCGGCGGGGAAGAGGGGTTCACCGCCGGCCTGCTCCACGATATTGGCAAACTGGTCATGGTCTGCCACCTGCCGGATCTCCGAAAGAAGGTCCGCGCCCATGTGCAGTTCGGCGTGGTTGAGGACCGCTTCGCCGAGCAGGATGCTCTTGGGGTGACACACGCCGAATTCGGTGCGGTCCTCGCCGAACGGTGGAATCTGCCGGTCTCGCTGGTGTCCGCGATCCAATACCACCACACCCCCGGCTCCGCGCCGGTCGGCCAGGCCCATCTCGCCAAGATCGTCCATGCCGCCGATTACCTCGCCCACTGGATGGCCGACATCCAGCGCCCGGTGGAGCGCCTGCTGCCGCTGGTCGAAGACGAGGTCATGACTGAGTTCGGCATTACCGAAGAGACCCTCCCCGAAATCGGTGCGGTGGTTCGGGAGGAGTTCGGACGTTCGGAGACTTTCCTCGAAATGGCCAGAATGGGTTGAGATTGAGTCCACGGCCAACCCCGGTTTGCCTGCCCTCCCGGCGGCCCGAACTTCGGTCCCGCCAAAGGACTTGCGCCATTTCGGTTAACTCGCTATCATCGAGCCGTGGAAGAGGGGCGATTAGCTCAGATGGTTAGAGTGCTTGCTTGACATGCAAGAGGTCACTGGTTCGATTCCAGTATCGCCCACCATGCCGGCCTCTCAGGGAAGACTACACCCAGCCACGGCAACGCGCCTGCTGCGATCACCCAGTCCTCGAACCGATTGTCCGGCACGGCGTAAGGACCGTGAGTCGGATGGAAGTGTGATATGACGACCAGCGTTACAGGCAAAATGATCGAACTGACGCTCCCGGATGGTTCCGCGCGGCAATACGCCGATGGGGTCACCGGGGCGGAAGTGGCGGCCTCGATTGGCAGACGGCTGGCCAAGGATGCGTTGGCTATCAAGGTCAATGGACGGGTCCGGGACTTATCGGCGCCGCTTCATGAGAACGCGCCTATCCAAATACTGACTTTCAGCGACCCCGATGGACGGCAAGTGTTCTGGCATTCCTCCGCGCATGTCATGGCGCAGGCGGTCACCGAGCTCTTCCCCGGCACGAAACTGGCCATCGGTCCCCCGATCGAAGAGGGGTTCTACTACGACTTCGACCCGCCCCAGCCGTTTGCCCCGGGCGATCTCGAAAAACTCGAGAAACGAATGGGCGAGATCGTGGCCGAGGACGCCGTCTTCAAGCGGCGGGAGTGCGATCCGGAAGAGGCGCGACAAATCTTCCGCGAGCGCGGGGAGAAGTACAAACTCGAAATCCTGCAAAAGGTCGAAGACAGCGACGACCAGGTGAGCATCTACACCCACAGCCGCTTTCTGGACCTCTGCCGCGGGCCGCACCTGCCGAGCACCGGACGCATCAAGGCGTTCAAGCTCTTGAATATCGCCGGCGCTTACTGGCGCGATGCCGAAGGCAACCCGCAGTTGCAGCGGATCTATGGAATCTCCTATCCCGACCAGAAGGAACTCGAAGAGTTCCTCCATCGCCGCGAGGAAGCCCACAAGCGCGACCACCGGCGCTTGGGCAAGCAACTAAAGCTGTTCTCACTGCAGGAGGACCTTGGCGCGGGG
>JBFMFQ010000272.1:0-3286 GCA_040752075.1 Candidatus Zixiibacteriota bacterium
CGAGGATCCCGCGCGGCGGAGCCGCAGCGGGAGACGAAGCAATCCCGTGCCGAGCCGTTTCGGTCACCCAAACGACGCAGGTTTTTCAACAGGCCCGTTCGTCCGGGTTTCATCGCGCGATGTCCCGCGTGTCAGACGGCGCTCGGCCTGCAGGGGTTCACGCATGGGTGGGGTGCTTTGAGACCCGGACCAAGGTCCGGGCCACGCAGGATGGGCGCTCATCACATTGTGTTTCCTGAGCCCGGCGCGTCACAAATCTCATCCCACCCCAAGGGGTGGGGCACCTGGTCGCGATCAGAGAGCGCGGTCACACAGAGTGGGTCACTCACTCAAGACGCCCGTTCCATGGGATCCGCCCGGGACGTCTGCTGCTCGAGTTGTTGGGCGAGTCCGATGAGAATTCCTTCGGGACCCCGGATGTAGCAGAGCCGATACATGTCCAGATACTGGACCACTTTGCCGACGAGCGCCGCGTTGCGTTTGCCGAGCCGGGCGAGCGTATCGTCCAAGTCCTCCACGGTGAACATGACGCGCAGGTAACCGAGAGCGTTCACCGGGGCGCGGCGGTGATCGGCGGCCACCGGCGGCGCGAGGAAGCGGGAGATCTCGAGCCGGCTGTGGCCGTCCGGTGTCCGCATCATCGCAATCTCGACACGCATGTTGCGCAATCCGGTGACGCCATCCGCCCAGTCTCCTTCGATGGGCGCGCGCCCCTCAAGCTCGAGGCCAAGTTCGGTGAAGAAGGCAATGGCGGCATCGATGTCTTCGACCACGATGCCGACGTTGTCCATACGCTTGACCGTCATGATGTCTCCTTCGCGGCTAACGATGACGGGCGTCCGGGCAACACGGGGTGTGAGCCTTTAGTCGTCGTCGCCTGCACCCGGCCAGGGCTGGGAATGGAAAAGATTAGAATATTCGGCTGATCGATGTTCCCTTGGGGGGGATCCGATACGCGAACGGCGGGCGTGTCTTGCCCGCGAGCTCCTTTATCCGTGTCCAGTTTCGGACCAATTGCTGAATCAGCTGACACCGATTCTGCTTTTTGCCGCCCAGGAAGAATACGCCGAGTTTGCATTCAGTGAGTGCCTGCCTCTCGGCAGGATTGCGCCGGATTTCTTCGTCGCGGGTGATGAGGAAGAGACCTTCGGTTGCGACAATCGGGATCCACTCAAGATCAGGTGTGCCTTGCGGGAAGCGATCAAGAAGATGGACCGAATCCTCGCCAAATGCCCGCATCCCGTTGGAGAGCTGACGGCTGAGATTGTTGTCGAAGAAGAACCTCATGCCGCCGCGAGCATTGACTGGTAGCGAACAGCCGCGTCCACCTCGGCGGCCTTAAGGTCGAACCATTGACACGTCCGATCTCGGTTCTCGCGCTCCGCGAGATAAAAGTCATACACGTTGGCGGTCAGTATCCCGCGACGGTGAATGGCGGGTGCGCCAAAGCAGATCATCGGATCGAGAACCACGGGCACCTCCCGGCCGAGCGGGAACCACCTTTCGGTGATGCCGGTCTGCCGGTCGAAGTCCAGTTGGCGTCCTGTTTCCTGGATGATCCCCGCGAGAGTCCACTGCCCTCCCGAGAGCAGTTGCAGGAGCGCTCCTTCATGATTCCGGACCTGGAGATAGACATTCCGCCCGCTGGTCCAGAAATCCTTGTGAGCGAATCGCGACCGCCCCAGGATTGTTTCGGCCTCGTTGAGGGCCTGCCGGAGCCGCTGCAGGGACACTCCCTGGTCGAGAAACGCCTTTACGAAGAGCAGATCCACGATGTCCAGAAACGAGACAAACGGATCCAGATCAGAACGCTTGGCCGGAAGAACAGGGGCGAGATTGCGCCGGATGGTGACTCGGCCGGGTCCGGTGGGGGATTGGTAGCTGTACCCGCGAAGCCAGCGGGACACGCGCGGCTTCGTCAGCCCAACAAGCCGCGATGCCATGGCCAGCGAGTAAGCAGGCCGCTCCAGCAGACCCAATGGGGAGACATCGTGGTTATGGGATCCTCGATTAACCGACATCGGTCATCCTCCAGTGTCCAGAATGGGGTATGTCGGAGGGGTCGTCAAGATTGAATCCCCCGGGATCACTTCGCGTGAGGCGCGGCGTGCAGCGGCAGCCTCAGGAGTCTAATCCTGCCCCAAGGGGCGGGGCGCCAAGAGCTAAGCAAAAAGTGCGTGTTCCGGCAGAGTTCACGCGAAAAGTGATGATTTCTAAGCACAATTCATCGTAAAAGGTTGAGAAAACGATTATACCCCCAAGGTGACTGCGGTTACCTTGCCCCCCGGCTCCAGTGGGCCGGGGTTTTTTTATGAGTCGTGTGGCTTTTTTCATCGACGGGTTCAATCTCTATCACTCCATGATGAGTGATCCGCGTCTTCGGAAGTGCAAGTGGCTGAACTTGCGCCGACTCGCAGAATCACTGGTCACCAAAAGCCAGCAGATTGTCAGCGTCAATTACTTCACGGCGTTCGCACCCTGGGATTCCCAAAAGGTGGCCAGACACCGAACATATGTCCGCGCGCTCGAGACAGCGGGTGTGGTGACGGTGCTTGGGGAGTTTCGGAAGAGACGCCAGGAGATCTCGGCCCTCCTCGACCGCAGAAGAGAGACACGGATCCTGCTGTCCAACAACACTTACGAAGAGAAGCGCACGGACGTCAACATCGCCCTCCATCTCTTTCGGCTCGCAGTGGAAAACAAATACGACGAAGCCATGATCGTCTCTGCGGATAGTGATTTGGCGCCTGCGATCGATCTGGTCAGGCAGGCACCGTACAACAAATTCGTGAGGATCATCGTCCCGCCCAATCAACGTGCCAAGGAATTGTGCCAGGCGGCGGGCCAGCGAACAAAACTCGGGGAGCACCACTTCCAGAGCAGCATGTTTCCCCTAATCATCACTCCGCCAAAGGGCCCGGTCATTGAGTGCCCGGCGGAGTGGCGCTGAGAGCACGCGTGCCCAACGACGCAGTCCGAGTATCACACGCACTCGTGCCTCAAGAATCGAATCCCGCCCCAAGGGGCGGGGCACCGGGCGTGTGAGGGGTGGCCCGGACGTTCGTCCGGGTTTCACTGCGGATTGCCCTGTGCGTCAGATGGCGCTCGGCAGGGGGGGAATGACCTCGCTCGGCATGCAGCAGTTCACCCATGGGTGAGGTGCATTGAGACCCGGACCAAGGTCCGGGCCACCCGGGCTGTGAGCCTTCGATCTTCGTCCCCTGCACCCGGCCAGCGGTCATGCCTGGTCCGACACGCGATCACAGCGGCCGCTGCAGCATCCGAT
>JBFMFQ010000273.1:0-3281 GCA_040752075.1 Candidatus Zixiibacteriota bacterium
AAAGGCGGTTGACAGGGCCGGGCACCACCCCGGCCCTCTTCATATTCCAAACCCGGCCATAATCTCGATCACCACGCCTCCAATGCGACCGTAGCGCCCGGCACAAACGCCGTTTCGCCCGGTTCTCCCTCCGACCCGTCCAAGTGGGAGGACGGCCGGGTTTCCATCTGGGGACGAAAGACGCAGTAACCGCAGGCACTTGCGTGAATCAGGAGCGATTGTCCCGCACGCGCGGCCCGGAATCTTACCAGATTATCAATAATGGCCAGTGTTGAAATTGTCAAGAAATATGACTAGAGTAGACCTGCATTCAGCTCAGGCGATACCGGTGGATACGACATATAGGGGTGCCGCTTGTGCCTGCCTACAATACTTGACCAGCCCCTACCACCAAGACCAGAACTCAACCCGGATGAAGTGCACCAGACGGCGGGTGGCCAGCGCCAGGAGGGAGCGCTCCCCGCACGCCACCTTGGCGTGGCCGGTCATCCCGGGCCGGAGGGCGCCGGCTCCGTTTTCGATCTCAGTTCGCACAGTGAACCGGGTTGACCCGCCATCGAGCGTGTCGGCGGCAACCGCGATCTGCAAGACACGCCCTTCGAAGCTCGAAAACGGCAGCGCCCGTGCCTTTAGTGTTACCGGCAAGTCGGCGTGGAGGTCTTCGACATCCGCCTCGGCCACGCGCAACTCGACCCGTACCGGATCAAGGTCAGCGACCTCGACAAGCACCTCGCCGCGATTGACACGGCTCACCACGCCCGCGATCGGTGAACGAAGCACCGAGGCCTCGATCTGAGATTTCAAAAAGGCAATGTTCGCGTCCAGCGCGGCGATCTGTGCTTCCTTGATGGCCAACTCCTCCGCCTTCGGGCCGGCGATAAGCAGGCTCAACTCGCTCGATTTCGCATCGTGCTTGCCGTCGAGCACCCGCAACTCCGTCTCCAGCGCATCGAAGCGGTCACGGGCGAGGAGCCCACGGTCCATCAACTGGCGCCCGCGCTCAACTTCGGCCCTCTTGTTTTCCCGTTCCGCCTCGATCTGGCGAATTTCCGCGCGCAACGTGAGGACCGCGTCTTTCTTCGGACCCGACAAAAGCAGATTGCGCTCGGCCTCGGTCTGCTGCCGCTGTGATTCCTTCTGGTGCAGATTGGACGTGAAGAGATTGGAGGACAGAGTCAGCAAGGTGTCGCCTTCCCTCACCTCGTGACCCTCCACCACCCGGATCTTGTAATCAACCGCCGAAAAATCGGCGGACACCGCCAGCAGGATCGATCGCTCGCGGCGGGGATTCTCCCCGCCTTCGACCAACTCCGTCTCCACCGTACCGGTCACGCTCGATGACACGGTAAACCGGGCCGACGGCTCGACACGGCACTCCGATCCCACACGTCGCTCCATCTTGATCAGCGCCATGGCAACAACGATGACCGCCAAACCGCCCCACAGGATCAGCGGCTTCATCCAGCGGCGCGATGCCGCCGTTTCGCTGCTTTCCGACTCCGACGCGGCCGCATTGGTACTGGCGTCCGCGCGGGTGGAGCGCAGGGCGAAGTACAGAACCACGGCATAGATGCCGGCGGCGCCGAGCGGCCCCCATCGATCGGCAACGAATCGTGTCAGGTAGAACAACACCCAGCCGAGGAGGACCCCGGTGTACGCCGCCGCAAGGACCCCATACCAGTCGTAGATCATCCGGGTGCGGCGATCCCTCGGCCGCCGGCTCCATTCCCTCCCGGTCAACCATTCGCGCAGAAGCCCGCGCCAATGCGCGAAGGCCCGTGCGCGCAGGTTGGGGATGCGAAGCCAATCGGCCAGCAAATAGTAACCATCCAGACGGATCAGCGGATTGAAGTTAAAGAGGGTCACCGCGAGCGAAAACGCGACCGCGACATAGAGGAAGTCGGACACAATGGTCCCGGGGGTGACCACCCGCCAAAGCAGAACAAACACGGCGGTGAGGAGTCCCTGAAAGAACAATCCCGCCAATCCGACCAGGATCTTCGCGCGCCGATCTTTCAGCAGGTATGCATCGGAGAGGTTGCAGTAAAAGCACGGCTGAAAGTACAACAGCAGAAATCCCATCTCCCGCACCGAACCGCCGAAGTGTTTCAGGGTCAGCGCGTGCCCGAACTCGTGCACAAAACCGACGGTCATGATTCCGGCAAACAAAAGCGGGATCGACGAGAATCTCCATAGGTCCGCCAGGCTGGCCGCCCACACTTGACGCTCTCCCAGGACCACGATCCCGGCAACGAGCATCAGGAGGACCGACGCGCCGACAGAAAGGGGCTGAAACAAGAAGCGAACAAAGGGCAATGATTTCGCCAGCCACGGTTCCGGGTCAAATGCCTTCAGGCGGATTGTACCGATCGACCGCTGCTGCCCGACCAGCGCCATCCGCGACAATCGGGGCCGTTCCCGTTCCAGGGCCGGTCCTTCGAAGAAAAGCAGGCGCTCCATTTTGGCGTAGAACGCCGCGGCCGCTTCGGGCGGGATGCGAATGCCGAACCGTTCTCCCGTCTGATGCGCCGCCTCCTCCGGTGAGGTTGCCCCATCGGCACGGCTGAGGAGATGATACTCCGGAGCCCGAAGCCGAAAGAAACGGTTCGTCAGCGGATCCTTGATCGTGTAATAGACCTGATCGCCCTCTGTCTCAGAGGTGACAATCAAATCCGATCGCAGTCGTGGATGGGATGTCCCCATGCGGCTTTATCCAGCCGGAATCACAATGGCCAAGTCAATATGGCCCGGATCGCTCACGAAGGGGAACGAAAAAAACGGCGGCCAGGCCGGGTCTCACCCAGGGAATGGAATGTAAAGAACATCCGACCCGTGTTCCGGCGCCGGACTCCCGGGGGGCAGCACCACATACCCGGTCCCTCGAACCATGGACATCAGATCGGAAGACTTCTGGGTGGGTGTTGGTTTGACCACCCAATGACCGGAGATTTCCGAGGCAATCGCCCTCGGGAACTCCCAATCGCGGGTTTTCTTGGGAAAGGATTGGACCGCTGTTGCCCGAAATCCCAGCATGTCCATTTGGGCCGCCCCGGCCAGCTTCCGTAATGCCGGACGGACCAGGAAATCAAAGACGACCACCGCCGATGCCGGGTTGCCGGGGAGTCCGAAGTAGGGGATACCCCAGACTTGGCCGAATGCCTGTGGTTTGCCCGGTTTGATTCGCAGCCGGTACAAATCCACTCCCCCGATCCGTTGGAAGAGCACCTTGACCACATCGAAGTCCCCCGCCGATACCCCCCCGGTGGTGATCAGGAAATCGA
>JBFMFQ010000274.1:0-3273 GCA_040752075.1 Candidatus Zixiibacteriota bacterium
AGTGCTCCAGACCTGCGGTGTGTGGCGGGGCAAACGACAAACGCCCTGTCCGAATGGACAGGGCGTTTGGCTCCCGCACTGTATGTGCCCCACTCTCTAGAAGGCGATGGCGGTTTGCAGGTATACGGTGTCGTTCGATGATCCCTCGGCGAGACGGTACTCCGCACGCAACTGGGCGTTGCGATTGACCAGCCACCCGGCGCCGGCCGACCCGCAGTACTCGCTCGGTCCCCCCTCGCGGTGAAACGTCTCCCCGCGGAGGACGCCGAAATAGCGGTCGAAGAAGTAGGCGCCCTGGGTATAGAATCCGAGGTCGGATGTGCGGTCGACCGTCATGTCATAGTGATGGCTGATGAACTCGCCTTTCAACTGCAAGTCCTCGTAGGAAATGGTTGCGTCGAAACCGAAGAGGCGGCTTTGCTGATCGTTATCGGCGAGGTAGCCGGCGCCGAAGGATGTGCCGATCTCGGCATTCTCGCTCATGAGCAGGCCGAAGCGCGCGCCATAGGCCTCGGACGGCACCAGGTCGCTGCTGGTTTCGTCTGTGGCAGCAATCAGACGCGGAGCGATTTCCGCCTGCTCGTCCAGCCGCAGGGCGGGCGATGAATTGAACCCATTGACCGCGAAGACCGCCAGGGTCGCCCAACTGGTGGCGGTGTGAAACTGAACGCCGAGATCATTCCAGCCCCGGTGGGTGCGCGCGACGACCATCGGCACCGACACCATCAGTCGGTCCACCGAACGGTAGACCCGCCAGTCGATGCCGAACGGGACATCGAACTGGCCGATCAAGAGCCCCACCTCGGTGAATCCGATGGGGTCATTGCGCGGCCGGCCGTCATCGCGGAAGAGCGCCCAGTCGAGATAGGCCTCGTCAATGACGACGGCGCGGTCCTCCGAGGCATAGGCGATCTCGGCCGCCGCAATCATGCGGTCATTCACGTCGGTTGAGAGATTCAGCGCAAACTGGCCGATTCGGAAATCGTTGTTGCCGACCGCGACATTCCCCTCGACGGCGAGAACATCGAGGTGACCGGAAATGTCGACATTCGGGCCGTTGATCGATTGGGCCTGGCCGATGCGAATCGGGCTGAGAGTCAAAACTATCAGGAACGCGACGGTGGACCACGTCCCTGTGCCGCTCTGACGCGGCGTCAACAGGCGGTTGATATTCATGCTGGTCTCCCTCTCCTCTGGCCGGCAATAACGGAACAGGTTTTGCCGGCGGCTTGTCCGGCCCTCGAATGATGCAATCGGGCTGCCGTGAACAGAGACCGCGCGCGGATCGCGACGAAATCCGCGTTAGGCGCTGCGGGGCAACGGGATGATTGCGGACCGTAGAACCTCCGAGCAGTCTGCTCAGCGGTTGATCAGCCGGACTTATGGTGGGGAAATCCAATGGCTATGGGAAAGGGTCCCACAGGGAGGTGAGCAAAAAAAGAGCGCCCCTCGTTTTCAAGGTACCAGCCGTCTCGCGACGAATGGAGGGAAAAGAATTAAGGGGCGCTCAGGTCTATGGCTTCTCTAATCCCGGTGTCGTGCAATCACAGGACCCAACTCGTAAACGCAAGGAATCGGGTTTTGTTGCGGGTCGCAGCAAAAAAGTTGTCAGGAGATGTGGGGGGAATTGGTGCGGCGGACTTGGGCGTGCTGCTTCGCCCCCTCACCCCGGCCCCCTCCGGGGGAGAGCGCCGGGGTGAGGGAGAAGTGCAGCGGGTGAAAACCGAGTTGTGGGAAGTCAGCACCTGCGGAGTGGCTCGGCGCGTGGCTCGGTCCCGCTTCGCGAGGATCTTTGACGGGAGCCTCGCTCTCCCGTAGTTGCCTCCGGTGTCAGTCGAAGTCGACTCGGTCGAACTCGTCCCACTCGAGGACTTCGAGGCCGCCGTCGGTCTGGATGTAGATGCCCCGGCACTCGTCGTTGACATCGTTGGAGTCCCGCAGATCGAGGACCGTGCCGTCGCGCAGGGTGACCTCGGCGGCGCGGGACGAGCGGCGGGCGATCGACTTGATCTGGGCGAATTCGACGTTGTATTGCACGCGATCCGCCTCACCGTCGAGGAATTCCCAGGTGTAACGCTCGTCATTGTCCCAGACGATTGTCCCGTTGTAGGAGTTGCCGTCCTCGTCGATGACGGTGCCGTGGAGCGGCCGGCCGCCATCGAAGCGGTCGTAGGTGGGCTGCAGTCCGGTGGGGGCGGGAATGAACGTGATGGACTCGAATTCATCCCACTCGACTTCGACCTGGCCCAAGTTGGGCATCTGAATCTGAATGCCGCGCAAGCCGGAGTCGACATCGTTGGAATTGTCCAAGCGCATCTCGCGGCCGGATTTGGTGCGCACACGGCAGGCATCGTGGCCGGACTTGGTGATGGATTCGATGGTGCCCATGGCGATCTTGCGGTCGCGGCCATCCTCTTCGCCGTCGAGGATGTCATCGGAGTAGATCTCATCGGCATCCCAGGCGATGAAGCCGGCGTACTCTTCACCGCTTTCGGTCACCACGCGTCCATACAGCCGTTCGATTGTCGGATCGGGAATCCGGTAGTCTTCCGGTTCCGGGAAGAACTCGACTTCTTCGATCTCGCCCCACTCCAGATCGATCACTTCGCGGTCGGGGAGGAAGACCTGGATTCCACGGTTGTCGGAGCCGATGTCGGTGCCGGAGTCTTCGAAACGGACTTTCTCACCGGACTTCAGGAGCACGACGGCTCGTCCACGGGAACGTGGGACGATGCTCTCGATGTGGCCGAAGCGGAGTTGCGAGGAAGAATTCCAGTCCTGGAAGGCGCCATCGGTCACAATTTCGAGTCCGAAGATGGAGACACGGCTGCGGCGATTGGGCCGGACATCCTCATAGCGCTCGTCGTCGTACTTGGTGGCGTTGAGGACGTCATCCCAGAATCCCTCGTTTTTGTCCCAGCGGATGCGTCCGGTGTAGCGGTCGCCGGATTCGGTGGTGATGGTGCCAAAGAGAAAGCCCTGGTCGGCGGCATGGGCCGGGGAGACCAGGGCGGGTACGATCAGGATTGCGGTCAGGACACCGATGGTCAGTCGCATGGGGCCTCCCTGTTTGGCAATGATGCGCGTGTCCGCCGTGAAACGGAAGACCTTACGGGTACGGAGAACAGATGGGCGGGGTTTCGGGAATTCTTGGTGAGGATGAGTCAATCTGGTTCTGCATTTGGTGCCACGGCCCTTTAGGGCGGTGGGGTTTTCGGGGACTACGCGCTGTAGCCGGGCCCTTGTGGCCCGGGTCGCGGTGGCCGTCAAGAG
>JBFMFQ010000275.1:0-3270 GCA_040752075.1 Candidatus Zixiibacteriota bacterium
CTCGAGTTCGAAGTCGGTGACCGCCATGCGGAACTTGTCCCATTCGAGACGCTTGTTGGCAATGATGGTGTTGAAGATGTGTTCGCCGAGCGCTTCGCGGGCCAGTTCGGACTTGGACATGACGTCGACCGCCTCGATGAGCGATGACGGCAGCGATGTGATGCCGCGACGGCGGCGGGCATCTTCATCCATGTGGAAGATGTTTTCTTCCACCGCCTCGGGCAGGGAGTACTTCTTTTCGATGCCGGTCATGCCCGCGGTGAGCATGCAGGCGAAGGCGAGATACGGGTTGCAGGCCGGGTCGGGGGAGCGCAGCTCGACACGTGTCGCCTTTTCCTTGCCCACGCGGTACATCGGGACGCGCACCAAAGACGAGCGATTGCGGCGTCCCCAGCTCACATACACCGGGGCCTCGTAACCGACCACCAGCCGCTTGTAGGAGTTCACCCACTGGTTTAACACAAGGGTGATTTCGCGGATGTGGGTCAGGAGACCGGCGATGTACTGGCGCGCCATGACGGAGAGGTGGTATGGGTCGCTTTTGTCGAAGAATTCGTTTTTGCTGCCGGTGAAAAGCGACATGTGGGTGTGCATGCCGGAGCCGTTTTGCCCGAAGATGGGCTTGGGCATGAAGCTGGCATAGGCGCCGTCTTCGAGGGCGCGCTCCTTGACCACGAAGCGGTAGAGCATGGCGAAGTCGGCCATGACCAGCGCCTCCTGGTAGCGCAGATCGATCTCGTGCTGGGAGGGCGCAACCTCGTGGTGGGAGCATTCGACCTGGATGCCCAGTTGTTCGAGCGAAACCACCGCTTTCTTGCGCAGCTTGGTGCCCTCATCGACGGTCGAGTAGTCGAAGTAGCCGTCGTGGTCGAGCAGTTCGGTGTTTTCGGGGTTGCGGAAATAGAAGTACTCGATTTCCGGCCCGCAGTAGAAGGTGTACCCCTTGTCGGAGGCCTTCTTCAGGGCGCGCTTGAGAATCTGGCGCGGATCGCCGTCGTAGGGGGTGCCGTCGGGGTTGTTGATGTCGCAGAACATGAGCGCGATGCGCTCGCCCGCGATCTCCCAGGGGATCACGCGGAAGGTGCGGAGGTCGGGCATGGCCATGAGGTCGGACTCCTCGATGCGCACGAACCCCTCGATCGACGACCCGTCAAAGCCCTGCCCCTCTTCCAATACTGTTTCGATCTCGCTGCGAGTGATGGACATCCCCTTCATCTGCCCGAGGATATCAGTGAAGAGGAGCCGGACGTAGCGGACCTTGTTGGCGTCCAATGCCGCCAACACTTCCTCTTTGGTCTTTACCACGTTGCCCTCCTGGGTTTTGGTTTTTCTGCCCCCCAGGAAAAACCCGGAATGAATGGAGGGAATTTTGGTTGTCAATGAAGAATTTCGAGTTGGACGAAAAAAGATGGATTGGGGTGGTGTTCGCGCTGCGTTTGCGGAGAGATGCGGGTGTCCCTCACGGGGGTGAGATTGCGTCGCTCGCACGCCCCATGACCACGGGGATCACGGTCGGTTTTCAGGCGGGATTGAAGACACCGGGTCCGGGCATGCGCCGGGATGACTCCTTGGGGACTGTTTGGGGCGAGCGGGTATCAGCGTCGCGCCGGGGCGGCTCGGCCCCGCTTCGCGGGATCTTCGACAGGTGCCTCGCCCTCCCGTTGCGGAGCAGCGGGATTGGATTGAGGGCACGGTGGCGAGGGAAACGTGGCGCACGGCAAGCCGCGCGCCTACGCGTCGGTCGGGTGACGGTCCCAGGTGACGATTTTCAGATCGAGGACGAAGATGGCATAGAGGACCGGGACCATGAGGAGGGTGACCACGGTGGCCATGGTCAGGCCGCCGATCTGGGCATAGCAGAGCGGTTCCCAGAGCGGGCCGCCGTGGGAGGCCAGCGGGAACAGCGCGAAGACGGTTGCGCCGACGGTGATCAGGACCGGGCGGAGCCGTACAATGCCGGCATTGAGGAGGGCTTCGATGAGCGGTGCTCCCTTTTCGTGTTCCTCCTCGATGAAATCGAAGAGCACGATGACGTGGGAGACGATCACGCCGACGAGACTCGCGACCCCGAGGAAGGCCATAAACCCGAAGGGGGCGCCCATGATCCAAAGAGCGGCCAGCGCGCCGACCATGCCGTAGGGGATTGCGGCGAAGACCAGAAGCGGCTTGACGGCATTCTTGAATTGCATCACCAGCGCGCCGAAAATGGCGAGGATGGAAATCGCCATCACCATCGCCATTTCCTTAAAGCCCTTGGTTTGCTCTTCGTATTCGCCGCCGATTTCCATTTGGTGCCCGGGAGGGAGGGTCTTCTCGAACTCCTTTAGCGCCGGCATGGCCTGGGCGAGAACTTCGGACGGCAGAACCCCGGCCTTGGGGAAGCAGGAGACGGTGATCGTGCGGAACTGGTTGCGTCTTTTGAGCTTCTCCGGGCGCATGGACTGGGAAATCTCCGCCACCTGCCGCAAGGGGGCGCGTTTCGTGTCGGTTCCGGAGTAGATATAGAGGTTTTCCAGGTCGGACAATTGGGAGCGTTCCTCGATCCGCAGGCGTGACAGGATGGGGATCTGTTTGTCGCCTTCGCGCAACACGCCGACACGCTGTCCTGAGGTCGCCGCGAGCGAAGAGATGGCGACATCGTAATTGGTGATCCCCGCCATGTTCGCACGGTCGGGATCGATTTTGTATTCGACAACGAATCCCTCGGTCCCCCAGTCGTCCTGGATGCGGTCCGCGGCGGGTATCGAGCGGTAGATGTCCTTGACCTGCTCGGCGGCGCGACGGAGCGACAGGGCATCATCGCCGGAGATCCGGATCGAGACCGGGATGCCAACCGGGGCGCCGATCTCAAGCAGGCGCGCGCTGACGCGTGCGCCGGGGATCTGGCGGCTGAGGGCATCCTGGAGTTCGTCGAGCAGGTGGTTGGTGTCGTGCTTGTCGTACACCTGGATCACGATCTGCGCGTAGTTTTCCTGCTTGGGTTCGGGATTGACCGAATACCAAAACCGCGGGCCTCCCCCGCCGGTGAACGTGGTCAGCGAAGCCAGGACATCGCGCGGCCTGCCGTCATCATCGGGATGCTCCGCGCCGTAGCGGGCGCATACATCGCGGATGATCGACTCGGTGGTCCGGGTCACATCGATGGTCGCCGCGATGGCCGCATCCTCCGGCAGCCAGACATCGACGTAGGACAGGTACGACAGGTCCTTGGGGAAGAACTGGGGCTTCAGCCGGCTCATGAATACACCACCCAACAGCAAAAGACCGATC
>JBFMFQ010000276.1:0-3151 GCA_040752075.1 Candidatus Zixiibacteriota bacterium
GCACTCTGCCCTGTCGGCCATCCCAGGATACGAGGATGGACTGATGGGTCAGGGGGATGTCGTTCGGGGTGATGAATACCGTTGTCTGATCCCTGGTCTCAAACCCGATGCGGATAGCTTCCATGAGGGGCCTGACGAGCGGTCGATCAAATAGCTGCTCCCAAAGCAAGAGACAACTATCACCGTGGACTCGGTAGAACCCGATCGTACTTTGCCACCAGCGGTTTGTGTGCGTGCAACAGTACACTCCCTCGCTTTCGGCGGAGTCGCGGGCGGGGGCTGCGCAAATGCAGGTCATGGAATGGTCGCGATCGTGAATCGTTTTGGGCAGTTCGCAGCCGTCACGCACACCTGCATCCTCGATTTGGCATGTCTTCGACAAATGCTTGATCAAAGCCTGCGGGATGTCGGCGCCTGCCTGCAAGGATCGTCCAGGCAACGAACCGCTCTCGATGTGGTCCCCTGCCACACTCGGGTGCGGCAATTGCAGCACTAGAGTTACCGTGACCAGGAGGACCGACTGAAATCGTTTGCACGGGCGCTCACCTCGATGATGCGCCAGCAGGAAGCGTGCTCCCGGGCCTCTGGATCGGAGGAACTCGTTATTCCAAAAACTGCAGCACATCGGAGATCGCCCCCACCACATCCCCCGCCAAAAGCGACCGCTCGCCGACATCCGCCGCCGCGAAATCGCCGGCCATGCCGTGGATGTAAACACCCAAGAGCGCGGCCCTGAGGGGATCGACGCTTTGGGCGAGAAGCGAGACAATGATCCCGGTCAGGACATCGCCCATTCCGCCGGTGGCCATGCCGGAGTTGCCGGTGGGGTTGAGATACGCCTCGCCATCCGGGGTCGCGACAAAAGTCGGCGCGCCCTTCATGACCGCAATGCAGTTGAACTTGGCCGCGGCTTCGCGGGCGGCCCCCTCCCGGTCGGTGGAAATTTCCTCGTTGGGCTTTTGCAAAAGACGCGCCATCTCGGCGACATGCGGGGTGATGATCAGGGGAACTTCGTTCGGATATCCGAGCAGCGCCGGTTCCTTGGCGAAGGCGTTGAGGCCGTCGGCGTCGAGCACGGTCGGACGGCGCCGCCGCGCGACCAGCCGCCGCACCAGCTCCTGGGTCTCGTAGTGACGCCCCAGACCCGGGCCGATCGCGACCGCATCGACATGCTCGATGTGCTTGGCGATTTCGCCCAGAGCGCGTCGCGCGAGCACACGGCGCTTTTGGACCTCGGGCATCCCAAGGACCACGGTTTCGATCGAGCCGGTGTCGACCGCATCGACCAGCGACAGCGGGCAGGCGGCATAGGCAAGTCCAACACCTGTTCGCAAGGCGGCATTGGCGGCCAGCACCACCGCGCCGGACATCCCGGCCGAGCCGCCGACAACCACGGCCTTCCCGAAGGTCCCCTTATGGGCATCCTCGGGCCGTGGGGGGAGGTGTTTGCGGACAAAGTCCTCTGTGATGAGCGAGAGTTTGATCCCCTCGGCTTCAACCGCTTCGGCGGGGATGCCGATGTCGATCGTCTCCAGACTCCCCACATGCCCCCGCCCCGGCCACAGCCAATGGCCTCGCTTGGAGCATGCTAATGACATTGTATCATAAGCAATTATGGTGCTATCATCGAGCCCACCGGAATCTGAGTGAAGCCCCGATGGAGTATCAATTGAGACGATCCTGACCCCTGCGGCATTCATCGCCGCAATGACCTTGGCCGCAATCCCGGCAATTGGTCCACGGAACCCGGTGCCGAAGATCGCATCAACCAGGAGGTCGGCGCCGGAGAAATCAGGCACGGGGCCGGATTCTCCAATCTCGCTGACCGTCAGCCCTTGCGCGGTCACGCGGTCGTGATTGGCCTTGGCGTCACCTTTCAACTGCGCCGCGCCGCCGATCAGGCAGAACTCGACACGCGCGCCCCATTCGGCGAGATAACGCCCGACCACAAACCCATCGCCGCCGTTGTTGCCCCGCCCGCAGACAATCATCACCCGCCGGTTGAGCGGATCGCCATCGAAGAGCCGTTCCCGTATGCGAGCCGCCACCCCGCGGCCCGCGTTCTCCATGAGGGAAAGCGAGGGAATCTTCATCCCCGCAATCGCGCGCTCATCGATCGCCCGCATCTGCGCGGCGGTCACAATACGGGGCAGATCGGGTCGGGTCGTCATGGACGTTTCGGCGGAGCGGGTCGGGCCAGCGCCTTGGCCATTTCCTCGGCATACCACTTGGCCTTGGCCGCGGCGGCTTCGGCGAAGTTCTCGCCCTCGCCGGCATAGAGAATATCGCGCGAAACATTGATCACCGCTGGCGCTTTCCCATCGGATGTTCCGGTCCGGACCGATTCCGCCAGGTCGCCCCCCTGGGTCCCGACCCCGGGGATCAGGATGGGCCACTCGGGTGCCAGACGGCGTACATCCTCGAGCAACTGGGTGTGCCGCGCCCCGACAACCAGCCCGCACGGCTTCTGCACGCGTCGCAGTAACAGTATGATTTTCTGATAGATACGATGCTCCCCGGTCGAGACCATCTGGATGTCCATCGAGCCGGGGTTCGATGTGAGGCATAAAACGATCGGCAGTTTGTCCGGAAATTCGAAGAAGGGCTCAATCGAATCGCGCCCGAGAAACGGATTCACCGTGGCCGCATCCCCACCCAGGTGCCCGAACACAAACTGGGCATACATGCGCGCGGTGTTGCCGATGTCGCCGCGTTTGCCGTCGATGATGGTCGGAATCTCGGCTGGAATCTCGGCCATGAGTCGTTCCAACTGCGCCAGTCCCGCCGAGCCCGAGGACTCAAAGAATGCCAAGTTGGGCTTGAAGGCCGCGGCATAGGGCGCGGTGGCCTCGACAATCCGCCGGCAGAATTCATACAACGGACGCGGCGCATCCGCGATGCCGCGCGGCATCTTGTCGAGATCGGGGTCCAATCCGATACAGAGGATCGCCCGGGTGGCGCGCTTTCTCTCCTCGAGTTTCTCCAAAAATCGCATTAGTGGCCGTCCGTTCTCCTCTTGGGCCCTGCCTCACCGCCCGTTTCGCCGGGCAAAGTACAGGATGCGGGAGATGATGCAAGGTTAATGACGGATTTGTTAGTGGATGGATACCTGGGGGAATGGGTCCGTTTCGCCGGCCAGGACACCGCTTCG
>JBFMFQ010000277.1:0-3102 GCA_040752075.1 Candidatus Zixiibacteriota bacterium
AGCATTCAACGGGCAATCTCGATTTGGGCCTCGAAGGCGGGCACTCGGCGCCGCGTGTGGTGCATGCCGCCGATCTCACCGGGCAGGAAATCGAACGCGCGCTCCTGAACGGTCTTGCGCTTCACCCGAATGCCGAAATCCGCGAGCACCATCTCGCGCTCGATCTGATCATGACCGGCAGCGGCACCGGTCGCCGCTGCATCGGCGCCGATGTATTCGACCGTCAGCGGCGCGCGATTCTGCGGGTCATGTCGCCGGTGACCGTGCTGGCGACCGGCGGCGGCGGGCAGGTGTACCGTCACACAACCAATCCCATGATCGCCACGGGCGACGGCGTCGCGATGGCCTTCCGCGCCGGCGCACGGGTCGCCAATCTCGAGTTCGTGCAATTCCATCCGACGCGGCTCTTCCACCCGAGGGCCAACCGGTTTCTCATCTCGGAGGCCGTGCGCGGCGCGGGGGGGATCCTGCGCAACAAACGCGGCGAGCCCTTCATGGAACGCTACCACCCCATGCACGATCTCGCCCCAAGGGACATTGTCGCGCGCGCGATCGTCGCGGAATCGCGCCGCACACACTCCCGGTGCGCATGGCTGGATTTGACGCACCTGCGCCCCGCCTTCATCCGCAAACGGTTCCCCAACATCCATGCCCGCTGCCGCGAGGTTGGCATCGACATCACCACCGAACCGATTCCGGTGGTCCCGGCGGCGCATTACCTCTGTGGCGGGGTGGTGGTCGACAGCCGTGCAATGACCGACATCCCCGGCCTCTGGGCCGCCGGCGAAGTCGCGCACACCGGGCTGCACGGCGCCAATCGCCTGCCGTCCAACTCGCTTCTGGAGGCCATGTATCTCGCGGCGGCGGCCTCGGCGTCCGCCCGCCGCGCGCGCCGCGCCCTCGAACGGCGGCTCCCCGCCCGGTTGCCGCGCCACCGTTGGGCCCCGGTCGGCGCCTACGCGCGCGGGCATGTCGGCTGGTCGGCCCTGCAGAATACCATGTGGGATGATGTCGGCATCATCCGCGAACGGGAGGGATTGCGCCGGGCCGTCTCGCGCCTTACCATGCTCCGCCGCGAGGCCGCGCGGCGCATCGAGGAGGAGGGTATGAACGCCGACACGATCGAGTACCGCAACGCAACCCTCCTCGGCGCGCTCATCGCGAAAGGCGCGCTGGCGCGCACCGAATCGCGCGGGCTGCACTACCGCAGCGACTTCCCGCACGTCGATGACGCGCGGTTCCGGCATGACACATTGATGAAAGGCCCGAAACTGTGACCACCGAACACCCCGGCGAATCGATCTGGATTCTGGATTTTGGGTCCCAGTACACACAACTCATCGCGCGCCGTGTGCGCGAACTGGGCGTCTTCTCCCGCGTGGTCCCGTTCTCGGTGAAGTACGAGGACATCGACTGGCGAACCACCAAGGGAGTCATCCTCTCCGGCGGGCCGGCTTCGGCCGCGGCGCCGGGCGCGCCCACCGCCGATCCTCGCATTCTCAACGCCGATTGTCCGAAACTGGGAATCTGTTACGGGCTCCAGCTCTTCGGCCTGCACCAGGGCGGGACTCTCGCGCGCTCCGAGACACGCGAGTTCGGCCGCGCCCGGTTCACCCCATCGTCAACCAGCGCCGTCTTCGACGGCCTGCCGCCGTCGTTCGATGTCTGGATGAGTCACGGCGATACATTGGTCGGACTCCCCCCGGGAATGACCGTCACCGGCTCAACCGCGAGCGTCAAGGTCGCGGCCATCGAAGACCGTGCTCACAACTTCTGGGGACTGCAATTTCACCCCGAGGTGCAGCACACCGCCCACGGATCGGAGATCCTCCACAACTTCCTCTACAAAGTGTGCCGTTGCAAGGGCGGCTGGAATGCCGGCGTGTTCATCGAGGAAGCCGTTGCCGACATTCGCAAGCAGGTCGGCAGCAAAAACGTCATCGTCGGTGTCTCCGGCGGGGTCGATTCGGCGGTCCTCGCGATCCTCCTGGACTGCGCCATCGGCAAGCAGTCGCACCCGATCTTTGTCAACACCGGCCTGCTCCGGGCCGCCGAAGCCCAGGAAGTGGTCGAGGCGATGCGCACCGGCGGCGTGGAAGTGAAAGTCGTCGAAGCCGGAATCCGATTTCTCAATGCGCTGGCCGGGGTCGTCGATCCCGAGCAGAAACGCAAGATCATCGGACGCGTGTTCATCGAGGTCTTCGAGGCGGAAGCGGCGAAGCTCTCCGATATTGGATTTCTCGCGCAGGGCACACTCTACCCGGATTGGATCGAGAGCGTCTCGGTCAATGGCCCCTCGGCGGTGATCAAATCGCACCACAATGTCGGCGGATTGCCCGAGCGCATGAAACTGGGCCTGGTCGAACCGCTCAAGTGGCTCTTCAAGGACGAAGTCCGCGCGGTCGGACGGCACCTGGGGATGCCCGAGCCGATTCTCGGCCGGCACCCATTCCCCGGTCCCGGCCTGGCGGTGCGCATTCTCGGCCCGGTCAGCCAGCCCGACATTGAACTTCTGCAGCGCGCCGATCGCATTTTCCTGGGCGAGCTGCGCACCGCGGGGTACTACGACCAGGTCTGGCAGGCATTCAGCGTGCTTTTGCCTGTTCAGTCGGTCGGGGTCATGGGCGACGAGCGCACCTAC
Source organism: Candidatus Zixiibacteriota bacterium (assembly GCA_040752075.1). Taxonomy (GTDB): domain Bacteria; phylum Zixibacteria; class MSB-5A5; order WJJR01; family WJJR01; genus JBFMFQ01. The sequence goes on from JBFMFQ010000277.1 coordinate 2,642, forward strand.
GAGCGCGTCATCGCCCTGCGCGCCGTCACCTCCACCGATGGCATGACCGCCGACTGGGCGGAACTCCCGCACGATCTCCTCAAACGCATCTCCAGCCGCATCATCAATGAAGTCAAAGGCGTCAACCGCGTCGTCTACGACATCTCGTCAAAGCCGCCCGCCACCATCGAGTGGGAGTAGGCCCGTTACCCCTGCCACATGATCTTGCTTTGATGCCACGGGTTTTCAGACCCGTGGTCTTTTCGAACGTCGATAACACTGACGATCGAACATTGTAGGGGCGGGTCTGAGACCCGCCCCACCGTCAACTTCACAAGTCGGTCATCCTGAGGCGCAGCGCCGGAGGCGCGAAGCCGAAGGATATGCTGTTGCTTTTCAGACCTTGCCGTGTCAACAGCATATCCCTCACCCCGACAAAAAGCCGTCGGGGTTCGGGATGACGCATTTCAACGCGCCGTAGG
>JBFMFQ010000278.1:0-3098 GCA_040752075.1 Candidatus Zixiibacteriota bacterium
TTCCACTCTTGCCAGCGCCGGAATCGCCATACAGTGCGTTTTCGGCCCGTCACCTGGCCGACATGGCGAATCTCATTTTCTTCGCCTCTCCCCTGATCATCCTGACCGCCCTGGTGGGTGTGAGGTCGCAAAACGGGCAAACGCCGGTCCCGCGCGCCATTTCGCTCATGGCGGTCGCTGGTTTGGTGGCGGCCTTCTGGATTGATCCGACGATCGGCGCGTTCCGAGATTGGGACCTCTTGGGAATGTTCGGGATCCCGTTGTCGATTGCGTGCGCGTGGCTGATTGCGAGGCGGGTTGGCCCGGGGGGATTGAAAACCGCCACGCTCGCCGTGGGGGTTCTTGCCATCGCGCATGCCGGTGTCTGGATTGCCGTCACGCAGAGTGAAATCGTCGTCGCAAAGCGAGTGGATCGGCTGGCGGGTTCGGATCCGCATTACTCCTGTGAGTATGATCGCGGGGCGCGCTCAGGCCCTTGGGGCCAGGTGCTGACCGGACAGCTCGGCATGCATGCGGAAGCGATCCCGCACTTTCGCCGACGGGTCGCCTGCGCACCGGAGGATGCGATTTCCTGGACCAACCTTGGGATCGTGTATCAGACGCTGGGTTCGAAGGACAGCGCGCTGACCTGTTATGACCGGTCGCGGTCACTTGACTCGACCAATGCGCTCTATCACCTCGCCTTCGGCCAGGTCGCCTATGACTTGGGCCGGTATGAGACCGCCTGCCCGGCGCTGGAGTCGGCGGCGAGACTGGCGCCCGAACTCTATCAGACACAGATGGCGCTTGGCGCGGCGTACTTGATGCTGGGTCGTTTGGACGATGCCGAAAGGCAAGCGTCGATTGCCCGGGGTATTGAGCCGGGCAATCCCGAGATTGACACCCTGGTGGCGTTTATCTCGCGCCGGCGATCACCGGCTCTCGCAATCCCCACATTAAGAAAGAGTTAATGGGCCGTCGGAAATCTGCCGAGGGAACAATCATGCCAGTGGCTGCGTAACACGCTGTAGGAGGGACGGTTCGGGCATCGTACCCGCTCTTGGAGACTGGCAAACGGCAGAGGGTTTGCGTTAAGATGGGATGTGAGAGGCCGGACGCTGGAGAAGTCCGGTGAAAGGGTGCAAATTGGGTAATATTAGTTGCAACTGCCCCGACCGGGGGGCATCGTATGAAGAAGGCGCCCGGATGAGATGCGTCTCCGGGTTGATCGAACCGTATCGGACATGTCAGGGCCCTGGAGGCAACCAATGAGCAGAGACCGGCGTTTTCGCATATCCATCACCTTTCTGGCCTTCTTCGCCGCCGGGATCATCTGGGTTGTCGGTTCGGGCGAGGCAACCCCCCAGCGGGAGGATGCCTACGCCCAGTCCGATGCCGGAACCGATGCTCCCATCGGCGGCCGTCTCCGTCGCGAGACACTCTACAAGTACACCAAACTGATGAACGACATCTCCTACCGGATCCAGTCGCACTACATGGACACGGTCAACACCGAGGAGATGACCTATGCCGGAATCCGCGGCATGCTTGATGTCCTCGATCCTTTTTCCGTGCTGCTGGAACGGACCTCTTATGACCGTCTGATGGAGTCCACCCAGGGCAAGTACGAGGGTCTGGGGATGCAGATCGATTTGCGCGAGGACACGGTCACCGTGGTGGCGCCGATCGAAGGAACACCGGCGGAGCGGATCGGGCTCATGGCCGGTGACCGCATCATTGCCATCGATGGCAAGTCGACGGTCGGGATGAGCACGGAGGACGCCGCGAAGATGATGCGCGGCACCGCCGGGACCTCGGTCACGCTGACTATCATGCGGGCGGGGCTGCTTCAGCCGCTGGATTACCAGGTCGAGCGCGCGGTGATTGAATTGAAGTCGGTGCCCTACTACGGCATGGCCGACGAGGCCAACCATATCGGCTACCTGCGTTTAAACAAGTTTTCCCAGAGCACGGACGATGAATTGAAAGAGGCCATTGCAGCGCTTGAGAATTCCGGCGCCCAGTCCCTCATCTTCGATCTTCGCTCCAACGGCGGCGGACTGCTCGATCAGGCGGTCAAGGTGAGCAGTCTCTTCCTCGAGAAGGACAAGCTGGTGGTCTACACGCAGGGGCGCGACCCCGAATCGCAGCGGAAGTATTTCTCGACCGATGCGCCGCTTTTCAGCAAGGGACCGCTGGTTGTGCTGGTCGATGGCGGCACGGCATCGGCCTCGGAGATCGTGTCGGGCGCGATTCAGGACTGGGACCGCGGCATCGTGGTCGGCAACACGACCTTCGGCAAGGGGCTGGTGCAGCAGATCTTCACGCTCCCGGAGACCGAGGATGTCGCATTGAAACTGACGACCGCCCGTTACTATGTCCCCTCGGGCCGCTCGATCCAGAAACCCAGCCGCAGCACCAAACACCCGGAGTTCGATGAAGAGGGTGAGTTGATCGAGACCGAGCCCACCGAAGAGGACCTGTATTACACCAACGCCGGACGCACGGTCTATGGCGGCGGCGGGATTGTGCCCGATGTGCATGTGGACGAGCCCACGTGGACACCGCTGGAAGTGAACCTGTGGCGCCAGAACAAGTTTTTCAATTTCGCCATCCGCTACACGACCGAGCACACCGACGTGCCGCGCGAATTCGAGGTCACCGACGCGGTTGTCAACCAATTCCGTCAGTACCTCGAAGAAATGAAGTTCGAGTACAAGACCGAAACGCAGGTTCAGCTGGAAGCGATGCGCGATGAACTAAACGAGGACACCGAGCGTGCGGAGATCTACGCCGCCAGCCTCGATCAACTGGAATCGCATGTCCAGCAGGAGAAGTCCTACGAGTTCGAGAAGAGCATGCCCTTCATCAAACGCGAGATCAAGCGCGCCATCCTGACCAAGCAGTTCGGACAGCGGGGCTTCTACGAGGGCATCGTCTTGCAGGACGACGATTATGTCAAGAAGGCCATCGAAATCCTCTCCAAGAAGGACGAGTACACGCGCCTTTTGACCCCGACGAAGGAAGCGAGCAAGAGCTGATCCGAGTTCCCGATATGAATGAAAAGCGCCCCGGACTCGGGGCGCTTTTTCTTTTCAGAGACCTGCGAGACGCAATTA
>JBFMFQ010000279.1:0-3070 GCA_040752075.1 Candidatus Zixiibacteriota bacterium
CCAAGACATCGAATTCGAAAGAGTGGTGGCCCGGGAAACCAGCTGACCAGCATTACATAGTGGCCGTCGCTCAGTGCGATTCGGCCTGGCATCTGGAGCACAACAACAACGCCGGAGACGGCGGCGATCCATGGCCGTGGTTCATGGGGGGCGCGGCCACAAACTACCGGCGAAACTTCCGGCCACTCTGGTACGACGGCACCGATCCGGGTATCTCTTTCGATTCGATCATGCTGGCCGCCGACCGGCGCACAATATCCCTCGTGGTCAACCGCGATTGGGTTGTGCCCGGGTGCTCTTGCCCGAGTCAGGCAGACATCGATGGCAACGGGGTTGTCGATTACTCCGACCTCTTGGCCGGATACTCTATCGTGTTCTTCGGTGCGCCGGGTGTGCAGGACAACGGTTGCCCGATCCCACGTGGCGACATGACTCAGGATGGGTTCTTGGACGCAACCGACATGGCATTCCTTGGCGATCACCTTGCGGGTCTGTTGGACGCACCCGACCCGTGCATTGTCAACTGAGGGGGCGGACTACGTGGAACTCAGCGCCGAGTATCTTCTTGGACTTGTCATCGCGCTCGCGACGCTGTACGGGTTCGCCAAGAAGAACGAACGGGAATCCGGGAAAATCGAGACGCGGGTTGCCGTGCTCGAAACGAAGGTAGACGATCTGGAGCGGAGAATGGATAACCACTCAGGATTCCATCGCGCCAGACCCGAGAAGGGGACAGATCGATGAGTCTGATGAAGAAACTCAAAGTTGACCACGTGCTGATTCTGGGTCTCATGGTTATGGGGGTTGTCAGCTACTTCGCGATCAACAGCCGCTCCATGCCGACCGAGAACATCGAGCCAGCCGTTTACGCCACGTTGCGAACGGACAGCACGACTCAGCGGATCGAAGACTCGACCAATGTGAGCCTCCAGGTCTCGCGCGCGGAATTCGACAGGCTCCGGGCTCAAGTCGATTCTCTGAAGTCGCTTGTGCTCTGGATCGGTGGGCGATGAATTCAGTGCGCCGCCAAAACGTTGGGAGTGTGGCTCCGGACCGGGCCGCATTTGCGCAAAGCCGACAGTTAACGGCGGCGCACTGAGGGCATGGCTATGATCGAATGTTGCCACTGCCACACGGACTACGACCCCGGCCAGTATGAGGTGTGCCCGTACTGCGGTTGGGATTGCGAAGGGTAGCGCAATGAGAGCACTTGTCATCGGTGGCGGCGGGGCGAAGGGCGCGATCGCGCTGGGCGTGATCGATGCATTGCGTGCGCGCGGGTTCGACTGGGACCTGTACGCTGGGACATCGACAGGCTCGATCATTGCCGCGATGGAGGCACAGGAGCAGCATGATGTCCTGCTGGAGATGTGGCTCTCGCTCAATGGCAACGGCGACATCTACAAGAGCGGCTGGCTGCGCAACGTGATCGGCTACTTCAAGGGCGGGTTCTACGATTTCTCGCCGATCCACAAACTGCTCAGGCAGCATGTGCACTGGGACAGGGTGAAGCATCCGCTGTATGTGTCGATGGTCAGTCTCGCAACCGGTGATCTTGTCTACGCGTCCCAATACGACGGTATCCCGCTCGCCGATTCTGTCTTCACGTCCTGCTGTTTTCCGCCGGTAGCCAAGCCACCAGTTATTCGCGGGTCGCAGCATGTCGACGGCGGAGTGCGCGAGATCGTCCCGCTCAAGGTCGCTGTCGATGCGGGCGCCGATGAGATCGATGTGATCGCCTGCAGCCCCGTCGACCTGGAAAAGACAACGAAGCACTTCGGCTCGGTTCTCGCTGTCTCTAACCGAGCACTCACGATCATGGGCAACGAGGTCCTGGCGGGCGATCTGAAACAGCGGATCGAGTACACTCGCCTGATCAACGAGATGGTGGTCGCGGGACTACGGCCGGGGAAGCGTGAGATCCCCATCCGGGTCTATCAGCCCCTGCGACCAAACATCATCGACACGCTTGAATTCGATCCCAGGAAGATCAGGGAGATGCTCGCGCACGGCCGCGAGGCCGGGAGGGGCGCATGGTCCTGATGTTCGGGATCCCGTTATGCTGGCACCACTGGCGCTGGACGCGGATCACGTCGCTGGGAGATCGCGACGGTTACCGCGAGAAGTGCGGAGCCGAGCGGCACGTGCGGCACGGTCTCGCTGAGGCACTTGGTGTGCTCATGCAAGACAATCTGATCAAACCAGAAGGAGTGAATCGATGAAGCGAATGACGATCACCATCGTCTACGCCCTGGCCCTGCTCATTCCCATCGTGGCCCAGGCGCAGAAGGATGAGGACTACGGCCCGAGCGCGATCGCCGGCGCCGGCGTGGGATTGGCGGTTGAAGGTCCCGACACCCGGGAGACGTTCCTGACGCAATTCGTCGGGCTGCGCGTGCTCACGCCTGAGGGCGCTGCGGTCTACGCCTGCTACCAGCGCGGCACGATCGAGGGGCTGGGGATTGGCGGCAACGGGGCGAAAGTTGTGCTCGCCGATCGATGGACCCAGCTGCCCGATTTCACCTGGCTCCTGGGGCTGGGGTTTCTGGACAACATAAAAGCGATCGCTGACGGAACGGACTTGAAAGCCGGGCTGACGTTCGAGGGCGGAATCACATACGACGCCAGCCGGTGGATCGAGATCGGACTATTCGGCTCGGCCTGGGAGAGGGGCGTTGATCCGCTGCCGCCGAGTTCGCTGCCGGCCGTGTCAGGAGAGGTCGAAGAACGCCGCGGCGGGCGCGTCTCCTGGCTGATCATGCTGACCGGTATCATCAAGGAGCCCCTCAAGCTGGTGCCGGGACTCTGAGATCAAGTGAATGACGACTGCGGGGTGGACCAGTGGCAGGTCGCGGCCCTCATAAGGCTGAGAAAGCCGGTTCGATTCCGGCCCCCGCTACCAACATCTGGGGAGCGCATGGCTTCGATTGAACTCGTCCTCTTCTTCAAGGCATTCAAATGCGGCCTCTGCGATGCGCAGTGGGTCATGACGAGTGGCGAACCGATAGAGAAAACCCCGCCCTGCCCGAAGTGCGAGGCGGTCACATCCGGAACGATCGAGATCGACATT
>JBFMFQ010000028.1:0-22840 GCA_040752075.1 Candidatus Zixiibacteriota bacterium
TCCGGCCAGGTCATGGAAGGGTTGAGCGGGGGCGGGTCTCCCCTGTTGTGGCAGCACCTGTTCTGGTTTCTGGCGCATCCCGAGGTGTATGTGCTGATTTTGCCGGCGATGGGGATTGTCGCCGAGATTTTGGCGAACAACACCCGCAAGCCGCTTTGGGGGTATCGTTCGCTCGTTTATGCCTCGATCTTTCTGGGATTCATGTCCTTTATCGTTTGGGCGCATCACATGTTCCTGACCGGGATGGGCACGGCCATCAGCGCCTTTTTCCAGACCACGACGATGATCATTTCGATCCCGTCGATCATCATTCTCACGGCCTTCTTCATTTCGCTGTGGGGCGGGTCGATTCGCTTTACCACGCCGATGCTCTTTGCGCTGGCCTTCCTGCCGATGTTCGGAATCGGCGGATTGACGGGCCTGCCTTTGGGACTGGCCACCTCGGACATCCCGTTGCACGACACCTACTACGTGATCGGTCACTTCCATTATGTTGTGGCGCCCGGCACGATCCTCGCGCTATTTGCCGGCATCTACTACTGGTTCCCGAAGATGACGGGGCGGAAGATGAGCGATGTACTCGGAAAGATTCACTTCTGGGGGACGTTTGTCTGCATGAACGTGATTTTCATGCCCATGTTCATCCAGGGGCTGGCGGGGGTGTCGCGGCGTTTGTATGACGGCGGCCAGCAGTACGCGCACGCACAGGGCGTGCTCGAGTGGAACCTGGTCATGTCGGTCGGCGCCTGGGTGATGGCGATCTTCCAGCTGCCGTTCATTCTCAATTTATTCTGGAGCATCAAGAAGGGCCGCCAGGTGGAGGAGAACCCGTGGCAGTCGACCACTCTCGAGTGGGCCGCGCCCTCTCCCCCGCCGCACGGCAATTTCACCTCGGTTCCGGTGGTGTACCGCGGACCGTATGAGTACAGTGTGCCCGGGGCGAAAAACGACTACAGCCCGCAGCACCAGGCCTCGGCGGCGGGAGCATAAGCGATGCAGATCCCCTATACCACCCAGCCCCGTCCCGACACCGGCGTGTACAACGCCAAGATCGGCATCTGGCTTTTCCTGGCCTCCGAAGTCATGCTCTTCGGCGGGTTGTTCTCCTCCTATGTTCTTTTGCGGGTCGGCGCGAGTTCATGGCCGCATGGGTCGGACATCCTGAATGTGCCCTTGGCCACTGTTAACACGATGCTTCTCATCGCGTCGTCGGTGACCATGGTGATGTCGTGGGCGTCGCTCATGGAGCGGAGCTTTGCGAAGTACCGGATATACATGGGGCTCACGATTCTCCTGGGAGTCGGCTTTTTGATCATCAAGAGTTTCGAGTACGGCGCGAAGTTCGAGCACCATTTGTACCCGTCGGAAAGCACGTTCATGGCGATCTACTTCACCCTCACGGGACTGCACGGACTGCACGTTCTTGGCGGGATCATCGTGAACCTGTACTTCTGGATCACCGGTCGCCGGATGTGGGAGTCCGATCCGCAGCGGCTGGTCAACCGTGTCGAGGTCGCCGGGCTGTACTGGCACTTTGTCGATCTGGTATGGATTTTCCTTTTCCCGTTACTCTATCTGCTGTGAGGCGCGAGATGAAAACGACTCGGCTGTTCGTGGTCTGTGGAGTGGCGTTGTTGCTAGTGGCCTCGTGTTCGGCGCCGCCGAAACCGGCGCAAACAGAGCCGGAACCGGCGGGCGCTGCGGCGCCGGAGGAAGCACCCGCATCCACATCCCCCTCGGTGGCGACGACCCGGGCGATGTACGTGAATGTCGATGTCGCCAATGTCCGTCGTGAGCCATCACGCGTCGCCGACATTCTCGGCAAAGTGCGCCGGGGCGAGGAAGTGGTCGCGGTGGGCGAACCCGAGTTGGAGTGGCAGAAGGTCATCTTCGGCGAGGCCGGGACCGAGGCATGGGTGCATGCCTCGCTGCTGTCCGCCACCGCTGACGAAACGGTGAAGGCGGAGGCGGAGGCAGCGGAGACCCCGGCGGCGAGCACACCGCCCCCGCCGCCGGTTGGCACCGCCATTGAGGCGGCCCCGTCTGAGTCCTTCGGGGATGAGCCCATCCCCGAGGAATCACCCTCGGCGGACGGTCCGATCAAAATCGGCACACCGGCGGACACGGTTTTGGCCATTCGCGGCGCGGCCGACAGCGAAAAGATCACTGGAAGCGATGCCAACGGCTCGATTGTGGAATGGAAGTACAAGGACGTCACCTATATCATGAAACGCTGGATGGAAAACGGTGTGGAATGTTACCGGGTGGCGGAGATTCGCTGACCCATTGGGAGGACGGATGTCGGACGGTTCGGCACACGCGGTGGACATCAAAAAGCACGTGCGGGGGTACATCGCAGTTTTCGTGGCGCTGGCGCTTTTGACGGTGGTGACGGTGTTTGTCGCGCACCTCGATTTTTCGCACGTTGGTCATATCGTTGTGGCGATGATCATCGCGGCCATCAAGGCGGGATTGGTCGCGGCGTATTTCATGCACCTGATCTCGGAGAAGAAGGTGATCTACGCGGCGCTGGCGCTGACGGTCGTGCTGTTTTTGGTGCTCATGTTCGTACCGATGTCGACCATGAGCGATCATCTGGGAGTGTGAGCCATGTCGCTTAAGACCTTTCATCTCATCTTTATCACGTGCTCGATTCTGATGTGCTTCGGGTTCGGCGCGTGGGGGTTCTGGGGTGTGGAGTCGACCGGGCTCTGGAGTACGATCGGCGGACTCGCCGGGTTCGCCTCGGGGATCGGGCTGATTGTCTATGAGGTTCGGTTTTTGCGGAAGTTGAAAGGGGTCAGCTACCTGTGATGAAAAAGATCGCGGCCGTTCTGGCGGCTATCATCCTGATTTGCATTCTTCATCCGGCGACGGCAACCGCCTGCGCGGTGTGCTATGGCGACCCGCAGGCGCCGATGACCAACGGGATGAACATGGCGATCCTCAGCCTGCTTGGGATCACGGGCGGGGTGTTGAGCGCCTTTGTGGCGTTTTTCGTGTTCTTGCGCAAGCGGGCCCGTGCGGCATGGAGCGGGCCGGTGACCATCGAGGAAGTTCTGAACGGCAAGAAGGGCTGAGAGCATGGTTGAACTTCTGGGTTTGCCGCCGCAGGCCTCCGCGCATGCGGCTGAGATTGACAACCTGATCGGGGTCGTGCACTGGCTCATGCTGGTGCTCTTCGTGGGGTGGGGATCGTTTTTTCTCTACACATTGATCCGATACCGCCGGGGCGCCAATCCCAAGGCGGACTACGCGGGGGTCAAGAGCCACACATCGACGTACCTTGAAGTCGCGGTGGCGGTGTTCGAGGCGGTCCTGCTCATCGGGTTTTCCATTCCCCTGTGGGCAAAGGTTGTCGTGGCGGTGCCCGCGGAGAAGGACGCCGAAGTGGTGCGGGTGGTCGCCGAGCAGTTTCTATGGAATATACACTACCCCGGCAAAGACGGGGTGTTCGGGCGCACCGATCTCAAACTGATCGACACGGAGAGCAATCCGCTCGGATTGGATCATTCGGATCCATTTGCCAAAGACGACATCACCACGATCAACCAGCTTCATCTGCCGGTGAACAAGCCGGCGTTGATTTACCTTTCGAGCAAGGATGTCATCCACTCCTTCTCCCTGCCGATCATGCGGGTCAAACAGGACGCCATTCCCGGGATGGTGATACCGGTCGGGTTCACGCCGATTGTGACCGGGGAATCGGAGATCGCCTGCGCGCAGTTGTGCGGACTCGGGCACTACCGCATGCGTGGATTCATGACCATCCATGAACCGGCGGACTACCAGAAATGGATCACCGATAACAGCCCGGCGCCCGAGACACCGGCCGAGCCGGCTCCGGCGGACAGCACCGCGGCCGCGAGTTGATTGGTGGGTGTTGCCCCGGTGACCATGTCGAAACAGAACGTGGGTGTGGCCGACTCGCCGCCGGCGTGGCTGCGCCGGTTTGCCAAGTTTGTCTTCTTTTCCACTTTTCTTCTCATCATTGCCGGGGGGTTGGTGACCAGCACCGGCTCCGGACTGGCGGTTCCCGACTGGCCGTTGTCGTTCGGGCAGTTCTTCCCTGAGATGAAGGGTGGTGTGCTCTTCGAGCATGGTCACCGCATGGTGGCCGGCACGGTGGGCATTCTCATGACCGCCCTGGCGCTGGCGATTTGGTTTGTCGAGAGGCGACGCTGGGTGCGATGGCTGGCACTGGCGGCGTGGATGGCGGTCGTTATTCAGGCGATTCTGGGCGGCATCACGGTGCTGCACCAGTTGCCGACACCGGTGTCGGTGAGTCATGCCGGGCTGGCGAGTGTCTTCTACTCGTTGACTGCGGTCCTGGCGCTCGTCACCAGTAAGACATGGACCAACAAGCGCCGTGAGGATTGGAAGGCGCTGCCGCGGTCGGTGGTTGGGTTGTGCATCGCCACATCGGCGGTCATCTACACACAGCTGATTTTGGGCGCCATCATGCGGCACATGGGCGCCGGAGTGGCCATTCCGGATTTCCCCAAGAGTTTCGGCATGTGGATACCGCCGTTGACGGTGATGACGGTGATTATGAACTTCTCGCACCGAGTCGGCGCTCTCGTGGTCGGCCTCGTGCTGATTACGATGCTTGTTCGCATGGAGCGGCTTGGCACGCTGGCCGATGGGTACCGCTCCTGGGCGCGACTGCTGGCGGGTTTATACCTGGTTCAGTTCACACTCGGGGCGCTCACGGTGTGGTCGATCAAGGCGGTGGACATTACGACGGCGCATGTGGTGACCGGGGCGACGATGTTTGCCCTGAGCGTCATTCTGTCCTTTAAGTCGGCGGGCAGTCGTGTCATGAGCGTGGCTCCCGAGAAGGCGTTGCGGGGCCATCTGAGCGGCGCATCGCTGCAGGAGGCGACCTCATGAAGCGCGAGGGAGTCGCATCCGAAGTCGCGATTGCCGTTCCGATCTCGCGTCCGGCGGATTTTGTCGCGCTGACCAAGCCGCGCATTGTCTTCATGATTCTGGTGACCACGCTGGTGGGATTCCTGATGGGCGCCACCGGGTCTTTGGTGACGATGGCGCTGTTGCATGTTCTCGTTGGCACCGCGCTGGTTTGCGCGGGGAGCGCGACCCTGAATCAGTACCTCGAAAGAGACCGGGATGCGCTCATGAGCCGCACCAGCGACCGTCCCTTGCCGGCGGGGCGGATCGAGCCGGGGGTGGCGCTGGCGTACGGTGTCTTCCTCTCGGTGATCGGCGTGATCTGGCTGTTGGTCCTCGTCAATCTTCTGACAACAATCCTGGCGGTACTGACGGGCCTCATTTACGTGGCCATTTACACGCCGATGAAACTCCGGTCGTCGTGGTCGATTCTGGCCGGGGCGGTGTGCGGGTCGCTGCCGCCGGTCATGGGATGGACCGCCGCGCGGGGCACGCTTGATCTGGGCGCCGGTGTCCTCTTTCTCATCCTGCTTATGTGGCAGTTGCCGCACTTCCTGGCGATCGCGCTTTTGCACCGTGAGGACTACGCCCGTGCGGGTTTTGCGGTGGCCACCCTGGCGCGCGACAACGGGGCGTTGTTGGCCCGACAGATTCCGTTTTACACCCTCGTCCTGGTCCCTGCGGCCATCCTGCCGTATTTCCTGGGACTGGCCGAAATGAACTACCTGGTCGGTTCCGGGCTGTTGAGTGTTGGATTCCTGGCCGTGGCGGTTCTGGGCACGCGCCGCACCGACCTCACCGGGTATGCCCGTCAGGTCTTCCACGCGTCCCTGGTTTATCTCCCGATTCTCTTGATCTGGATGGCGGCCAACCGGACATTGTGACCGGCGCCACGACCGGCGGACGATCATCCGCCCCCAGCCCTATGCCTCAAGCGACACTGAACGCCGAGTTGGCCGGCCACACGGCCGCAGCGGGCGATTTCTCGTCCGCGATTCGCGTGCGTTCCCTCTCACACTCCTATGGGGCACGGCGTGCGCTGGCCGGCGTTGATTTCGATGTCAGCAGCGGCGAGCTCTTTGGAATTCTCGGACCGAACGGGGGCGGGAAGTCGACCACGTTTCGGATTCTGGCGACTCTTCTCATACCCGACGGCGGCAATGCGTGGATACTCGGGCACGACGTCGTCCGGGAACGCGATGCGGTGCGTCAATTGATTGGAGTGGCGTTCCAGAGTCCTGCTTTGGATATCAAGCTGTCGGTGCGGGAAAACCTGATGCACCACGGGCATCTCTATGGACTCTCGGGATCGGCGCTGCGGGAGCGGATGGAGGATGCGCTTGTCCGGACCGGCCTGACCGAGCGACGCGCGGAGATGGCCGAGTCGCTGTCCGGCGGATTGCGCCGGCGTTTGGAACTGGCCAAGGCGCTATTGACTCATCCGGCGGTGTTGCTTCTGGATGAACCCACGGTTGGGCTTGACCCGCGCGCGCGCGAGGAGTTCTGGCGGCTCGTTAATGAACTGCGTCAGAGCCAGCAGATGACGGTGGTCGCCACCACGCATCTTCTTGAGGAAGCAGCCGGATGTGACCGTATCGCGATCCTCGATGAAGGGACGCTGGTCGGGCTGGGATCGCCGGCGGAACTCTGCCACCAGATCGAGGGCGAAGTTATCACCCTGCGGGGTCCGGGGGTGGCGCGTCGGTTGGCTGAGATCAGTGCCGAATTCGGGTTGGCGCTCCAGAGCGAAGGAGAGTCATGGCGCGGGGTCACCTTGGCCGGGCACGATGTTGCGGCGAGGCTGGCGGATCGCCTCGGGAATGATTTGGAATCGGTCAGTGTGGCGCGGCCGACATTGGCCGATGTGTTTCGTCAGAAAACCGGCCATGGGTTCGCAGAGGCGGGGCAGGACGGGCAATGATTGGTGAGAAACCCGCCGGTTCAACGGCGACAGGGAGCGCCAACCTTGCGGGGTTGCGAAAGGCAACATCGCGGCCGTGGCTGGCCACCTGGTCGCTGTTGCGGCGCGAGTTCGTGCGGTTCATCCGTCAGCGGCACCGTGTCTTTGGCGCACTCGGCCAGCCGGTGATTTTTCTCCTCCTGCTTGGCGGCGGGTTGGGCGGGTCATTTCGCAATCCGATGATCGCGGGCCGCCAGGGGTACTTCGAGTATTTCTTTCCCGGGACACTGCTTTTGGTCCTTTTGTTCACTGCGATTTTTTCCACCATTTCCGTGATTGAGGATCGCAAGGAGGGGTTTCTCCAGTCGGTCCTCATCTCCCCCACGCCGGCTTGGGCGATTGTGCTCGGCAAGACGCTCGGCGGGACCGCCCTGGCGCTGGTGCAGGCGGTGGTGATCCTGCTGGCGGCGCCCCTCGTTGGGATCGAGTTTCACCCGTTGGCGTGGCTGGGCGCGGTCGGTGTGATGTTCGTGATCGCGCTGGGGATGACGGCGCTCGGGCATTTGATTGCGTGGCGCATGGACTCGGTGCAGGGGTATCACGCGATCATGAATGTCGCGCTTTTGCCCATGTGGCTATTGTCCGGGGCCTTCTTCCCTGCCGCGGGCGCGGCGGTGTGGATGCGGGTGGTGATGTTCATCAACCCGCTGACCTACGGTCTGTCGGCGCTGCGTCATCTCCTTTACCTGCGTGAGCCGGCGATGTCCGCCGGGCTGCCGTCGCTTCTTGTGTCGGTCCTCGTCGCGGTTGGCGCGACGGCGGCGACTCTCGCCGGGGCGGTTTTTGTCACCCGCGCCCCGGTGCGGGGTGTATGATTCGGGATTCGACCGGGCGGGGTGACAGGAGCGGCAACGGTGGACGTGACGAAAAAGTGGATCAAGGTCCTGTGGGTGGTGCTGCCGTTTTTCCTTTTGGCGACATTCATCTTCACAATGAGCGCGCTGCGGGGACTGGACGCCAACGGCACCGGCGGGGTTCAGACCGCGGAGCTGGCCGATTACGGCGCGGTCGGAGACTTCACCCTCACGGAGCGTTCAGGGGAGTCGATGTCTCTTTCCGATCTGCGCGGGTCGATCTGGGTGGCGGATTTCATTTTCACCCATTGCGCGGGGCCGTGTCCGCTGATGAGCCTGCGCATGTCATACATTCAGGATTCGGTCGGCGTCGATTCGCAAGTGAGGCTGGTATCGTTCTCTGTGGATCCGGATCGCGACACGCCGGAGCGCTTGCGCGAATACGCCGATCAATACGGCGCCCGGGAACGCTGGCTTTTCTTCACGGGCCCGATTGAGACCATCAAGAGACTCGCGGTCGAGGGGTTTCAGTTGAGCCGTCCGGATGAGCCCGTCTTGCACAGCACAATGTTTGCGCTGGTCGATCAGAACGGGCATGTGCGCGCCTACTACCATAGCGACGATGACGAATTGATCCCGAATCTCATGCGTGACATCGCCATTCTGGAAAAGGCACGGCCGTCGTGATTGAACTGAAACAGATGCCGGCATTGAACGCGTCTTTGAACGGCCTGGCGGGAGTCTTCCTTCTGGCCGGCTATTTTTTCATTCGCCGCAAGAAGATCAGCGCGCATCGTGCCTGCATGATCGCCGCGATCAGTTGTTCGACCCTCTTTCTGTCCTCCTACCTGTACTATCACTTCCATGCCGGGACCACCCGTTTTGCGGGCGAGGGCTGGTCGCGTCCCTTGTACTTCACCATCCTCTTCACCCACACGCCATTGGCGGCGGTTGTGCTGCCATTGGCCATCGTGACGGTGACCCGCGCGTTCCAGGGCAATTTCGCCAAGCATCGGAAGATCGCCCGGTGGACGTGGCCATTGTGGATGTATGTGTCGGTGACCGGGGTGCTGATTTACTTCATGCTGTACCAGTGGTTTCCGGGGTAGCCGAAGGTATGGCGCTTCGCGACTTGCCCACCTTGATTTAGCGTGCACACCGTCAACCGTTTGTCAGGAGCCCGGCGCGATAAAGCCCGCGCCCGGCTCCTGACCTACTTGATGATCACCAATTTCCCCGTTTGCGCGCCGAGCTCCGAATCGACACGCCAGATGTAGATGCCGGAGGTCACCGCCTGGACGTTGCGCGACACCAAGTCCCAGCCCACGGCGCTTGAGTACTTGGTCAGGAACGGGTCCGGGTGGTGGATTTCCCGAATGAGATCTCCGTCCAGGGAGAAGATCCGAATTGTCGCCTTCTCCGGCAGATTGACGAACCAGACCCGCCGGTCCTGCTCTTCGAATTCGTGGACACCGCGTCCCTCGTAGCCCTCACGGTAGTAAGTCGTGGAACGTCCGTGGGCATCGGGGTACAGCACGCGGTAGGGGTTCGGGTAGACGCTGACTTGCAACCCGGAGTCGACCACCACGCCGGCGGAGTAGATCGGGTGCGCGTAGTCGAAGTTGTTGGATGGGGAAGACTCAAGCGAGTTCAACCCGACGCGATAGTCGCCGAAGTCGAACGCTGAGATCGCGAAGTACAGCGGCACCGCGGGATTGAGATGGTCGATGACGGTCTCATAGACGCCGTAGCTCAGGGAGTCACCGTCGATGATTGTGTCCCGGCTCGCGACGCGCCGGATAAGATTGGTGACCGGGTAACCATTCTCCTCGTAGGCATTGCCCCTATTGTATTCGTGGGCCCGCCAACTGGTATAGCGGATGCGCGGAGTGATGTGAGTGATATCGCCGCGCCGGTTGCGGAGAGTGTCCAACACCGTGTCGATGTACGCCTCGGCGAGGTTCCCGGGTGTGTAGTGAAGGGGATCGAAGCCGGCGTCCCGCATGATCCATTTCCATTCCGGGGTGGATCGGGGGTAGGAGATGACCTGCCACGATTTCGTGTCGGGATTCCAGGCAAGCCGTTCGAAGTCCTCGCGATCCCAGGACGCCAACAGGGAGAATTGATCGTCGGTTGGGAAACGCCCGCTGAAGATTCGGTATCCTTCAAAGTCCCGCTGCCCGGACATGTGATCAATGTCCAGTTCGGTGTCCGCGCCTGACCAGCGGAGGGTGATGTACCCCGGTCCGGATGTGAGCGTGAACTCGGGCGCATAGGGCGGGCCGGGACCGCGCAGGTCCGGGACACCGTCGCCGGTGTAGAAGATGGAATCGCAGCGATCCCCGATGCAGTTTATCAAGTGCGCTCGCCCGCGGTAACCGTCACCATCGCTGTCGTATCCCGGCGTGTCGAACATCCACCCGGCCCAGCGGGCACTTTCGATGAGGTCATCAAAGTGCAAGTTGTCGATGAAGGGCTGCGGGTTGTAGGGATCGAGATTGCGGAAGAAATTGGACGGCATCTGGTGGAATTCTTTCCCGATGATGACCGCCAGAGTAAACGGGAGCGAGTCTCCGGGAAGGAGCGGGCCGAAGGGCCCGGTTGAGAGAATGAATTGGGATCCCGACTGGCGCACCATGTCGCGGCCATGGCTGGCGGGCGGCGGATACCACCCCTCGGCCTGGTAATCGAAGAGGGAGTGCAGCTTATCGTAGTCCGACTCCCCGTTTCGCAACATCCGATAAGTCGCCCGGCGTCCCTCCGGGCCGGCCGCGCTCTTGCCGTAGAGGGCGGGGTTGCGGCGCAACCTCGGCCCCCACTCCAGCAGAAGAGGCCAGTCGTCGTCGCGTGCGCCCCAAAGGTTGGACCACCAATTGTAGCTGATCGGCGCGTCGTTGGGCGTGCGCAGGATGCGAACGCCGAGGGCGGCGGTCGGGCTCACGGGCCAGAACTTGCCTTCGATCGGATCGCCATCCTGATCGGCGACCCAGGCGATGTTCAGGGTATCGTATGTCCCTTCAACGACGCCGGGTGTTTCCCCGACCAAACCACAGATCGAGTAGCCGGGGTGCTCAAATGGCTCCCAATGCACGTCGTTAATGATGCCGGGGTAGACCTCCAAACCGGCCACACACTCATCGAGGGTGTGGGTCCCGATGTTCTTGATCCAGAAATCGAACAGAATGAATCGCTTGGTGAACGGCATTGACCAGGCATACGACTTCTGGTGAATTTCCAGTTCGGTTGCCGGATAGTAGCGGTTCTCGTAGTAGTCGTAACGAGAGTATCGATCGAGAATGGCCGATGTGTCGTCGTAGACGGCGTAGTACTCCTGGTCGGCATGGGCCGCCGGATCATAGGCGCCCCAGGAGCGCAGCGCAGACGATTCAATCAGCCGCTGATGCGACACCCATGACCAGGTCAGAAGGGTGTCGAGGCTGCGAATCCCGCCGACATCGAGAAGCATGGCGCTGAGGTAGTCGTTCTGACTGCGGGGCGGGTATTCACAAGACGGAATCCAGGAGATGCCCAATTCCCGGCGATCGTACCTGGGATCGGTGATGCAACAGATCGGTTCGAGTCCGCGCCAGGCGCCGATCTGGCCGTAGTTGGTCAGCGACAACCAGATTTCGTTGACGGCGTGAATACGACCGTCATAAACCGGCAGTTGCACTTGTTGCGATGAGGCCGTGGTTGGCGGTGGCGGGCGCCTCGTTTTCAGCCAGGGCGGGAACTCGAGGGCTTCCACGCGGCCGCCGAAACACTGGCACGCGACCAAACCGATGGCCAAGACACAACAGCGCAGGATCATGGACCCGCCTCGCTGGCACTCTACACCGGCAATTAATCAGGGGTGGTTCATCTTGTCAAGAGTGAGACCGGGACGGCGTGGCGGGCTCGATCGCCGTGGGTGGTTTCTGAAACGTGGTCAGGCGAGCCGCTGGTCGGTTTCCCGGCACATCGCGATGAAGCCGAGGTGGGCGCCGGAACGGGAGCGCAGGATGGAGCAGTGCCACTCGCACTGGATGACGGCGCCGTCTTTGCGCGTGTGCGAGGCATTGACACGAACGACTCCCCCCTCGCGCAGAAGTTGCTCGGGCACGGACTTCAATAGGTGCATGGATTCGGGGGTCATGAAGACCATGCCGGGGTGCTGACCCAGGACTTCATCGGCGGTGAAGCCGAAGATGCGCTCGGCGGCCGCGTTCCAATAGCTGAAACGCAGTTCGGTATCGGTCGTGGCGCAGCCGAGGGGCATCACTTCGAGGGTGCGTTCGAGACGCTCGAGGGCCTCCGCATGGGCGGAGTCGAGTTTCGCGTGCGCCTGTTCCGCCTCGATACGGCTGGTGACATCGCTGACCATGAGCACCACTTCTTCGACCCAGCCGTGGGCGTCGCGGACCGGGTAAATCGTGCCCTCGACCCAGCGGGCGCGTCCGGCCTTGCCGCTTTTGGCGGGATCATAGGGGATGGCCGGGATCGCCACCACCGCGCCGGCGAAGGCGCTTTCGATGAGCGGGCGGAAGCCGGCTTCGACCAGCTGCGGGTCGGTGATGATATTGCACTTGCCGACCACTTCCTCGCGTTTGGCCTGCCAGATTCGTTCCCAGGTGTCGTTGGCGTGAACGCACAGCCCATCCGGACGGAAGATCTGAATGGCCACGGGCGCCTGGTCGAACACGGCGCGGTAGCGTGTCTCCAGTGCGCGGTTTCGCTCTTCGCTCATTCTGGCGTCGTGGATGTCGGTAATGGTGCCGATCCACTCGCGGATTTTCCCGTCGGGGTTGCGGATGGGAACCGCGCGGCAGCGGAAATAGCGGTGTGAGTCCGATGCGGCATGCCAGAGCCGCCCTTCGACATCATGTGCGTCCCCCTGCGCCGCCGGGCCGCCGAGCCAGAAGGCGGGCGCGCCGGGGCGGTCTTCGGGATGGAACGCCATCCACCAGCCGTGGTCTCGGTACTCGTCGTAGGTTTGACCGGTGTACGCCGCCCATCCCGGCTGAGGCATGATAAACCGGCCTTCCGGGTCGGATGTCCAGACGATGGAGGAGATCGCCTGCACGAGGCAGCGGTAGCGCTCCTCGCTGCGTCGCAGCGCCGACTGCGGGTCCATCGCATCGGCAATGGGGGTGCGGCCTTTGCGGATGGGGTCGGTGACTTCGAGATCGCGCAGGTTGGTTGCCATCAAACCTCCGGGCATGACGGAAACAGGATCCGTCTTGGTATGTAATCGGCGGATCGGGCGAAAACTTGCTGGATTTCAATAAGTCAAAATGCCGGAGGCCGGACTCGAACCGGCACGCCCCGATATGGGACAAGGGATTTTAAGTCCCTGGCGTCTACCAATTCCGCCACTCCGGCGTGGGGGGTGCGCCCGTGGGAAGATGGCGAATCGCGGCGGGTTGCGCACGTGTTCGTTGGGGGGGCGTGGCCCGCGTTGGGTGCGGCAATGCATATCCCTCACCCCGACATAGAGCCGTCAGGGTTCGGGATAACACGTCAGGGGGTGTTGCTGTCGATCGGGTGGGTCGTCGTTCGGCGGGTGCGTTGCCTGGGGCGATTGGGGTAGTGTCGATGGTCGGTTCCATTCAGTGTACGGGTTTCGCCGTTTCAGAGCGCACCCGCCCTACGGTTCGCGCGAATCCGTCAGAAGAAGGGAATCGACTGTGGGGCCGTGGTCGAGGAGGAGGATTCGGACGCCCATTGCCAGGGCTGAATGGATGTTGGATTCATCGATGTGGTAGGCGACATAGCGGCTGTCGAGATCGTGTCCGCGAATCCGTGCGAAGAGTTCCGGCGGGAGATCGGGATAGCGGGAGGCGATCAGGTCGGGCTTGAAGTTGCGGGGGATGAAATCCCAGAATGCCATCATCGGGCGATTGGCGCCCTCGAGGACCGTGATGATCTCCGGGTGACGGAACTCGAGCCAGGCGATGAACCAGGGGTAGGCGCTGGCGACCATGACCCGCTCTTGCGCGTGCGCGTCGGTGACGGCTCGGTGAATGTCGGATGCCAGGGCGAAGATGTTGCTATGGCCGTGCCGCTTCATGTCGAGGTAGAAAATCGCACGGCCGGAGTGATGTTTCAGGATGTCGCGAAGCAACGGGATTGTGTGCGCCCTGTCTGTGCTGGAGAAGAGGCGTTCACGGCTGATCTCCTCCAGACTCATAGTTGAGAGCGAGCCGGGATGGCCAAGCAAGCGGTCGGTGGTTGCGTCGTGGAAGGCGATGAAGTGGCCATCGGCGCTGGATTGGATGTCGAGTTCGACCCCGTCGTAGCCGACCTCCACCGCATCGGCGACCGCAGCCTCGGTATTCTCCGGGCTACGTCCGACGAGGCCCCGGTGGGCAATGAGGATGGGGCGCGAACCTGCGAGGAATG
The DNA here is from genome assembly GCA_040752075.1 of Candidatus Zixiibacteriota bacterium. Taxonomy (GTDB): domain Bacteria; phylum Zixibacteria; class MSB-5A5; order WJJR01; family WJJR01; genus JBFMFQ01. The sequence goes on from JBFMFQ010000028.1 coordinate 14,047, forward strand.
CGGCCGGCAATGGCGGTTTCGGTCCCCAGCCGCCGCCGAGGACGGTGAGGCAGGTCAGAAGAAGAGCCAGCGCGAGAAGTGTCCAGCCGAGGATGCGCATGAGGCGGCGTTTCACGCGGCAACGGTAGTGCCTTGAAGCGCGGGGCTCAAACGGAAATCGTTGGGTGGTTCAGGAGCGGGGAGTTGGACTAAAGGCGGGTTCCGGACTCGAACCGGAGAATGGAGGTTTTGCAGACCTCTGCCTTACCACTTGGCTAACCCGCCGGGGACGGGACCTGAGGGCCGGTCTCCGTTTGGAAGATCGGGAGAAGTTCTCCCGGGGTCAAGCAACTGCGCGTAACTCTCTATCTGGCAACAAAAAACCCGCCACACTCAAACCATTACTTGAGATGCGGCGGCCTGACTTTGTAAAAAGCGGGAAACGGGATTCGAACCCGCGACATTCACCTTGGCAAGGTGACGCTCTAGCCAACTGAGCTATTCCCGCATCACTCCGCCACCGCCGGGCAATCTCCCCGGAGGCAGCTCAAAGCCGCATTACTATATCGGCGGTTTGGCGGGAAGTCAATGGGGATTTGGCGCGTGGGAGTGCGGGCGGTATTCCGCGAAACGGCGGATGCCTCGCATGTGATGGTTCCGGGCGTTGATCGCACGGCGTCGCGTTTCATGCGGCGCGTGCATCACCGAGGGCATCCGCCCTACGGGGGATCCATGGCATGGGTCATCCCGAACCCCGGCGGCATTTTGCCGGGGTGAGGGATATGCTGTTTGAACGGCGATCATTAAGCCGCGGAGCGGCGGCACAACGTAGCCCACGGCGTCAGCCGTGGGATCGATGCGCATCACAAATCATCATGAGCCCCGGAGGGGCGACACATTGCGCGTTCCCGTCGCGAGGTCGTGTCGCCCCTACGGGGCTCATTTCATTCTATGACGTGCGTCACACCCACGGCTCACGCCGTGGGCTATGTTGTGTCGCCCCTGCGGGGCTTCTTTGCATGTGGCGAGGGTATTGCGACCCTGACGTGGTGGGTGCGAGCACCCACCTTACGGCCCGCGTTATGGGTCACACCGAACCCCAATGGCCTCTTCTCGGGGTGAGGGGGCGACGCCGACGCGAGACAATCGGTATTCCGCGAAACGGCGGATGCCTCGCAACGGATGTTCTCGGACGTTTATCGAACGGCGTGGCCCGTCGTGCGACGTGTGCCTTACAAAGGGCATCCGCCCTACGGGGGATCCATGGCCCGCGTCATCCCGAACCCCGGCGGCTTTATGCCGGGGTGAGGGATATGCTGTTGGCGCGGCGATCATTAAGCCGCGGAGCGGCGGCACAACGTAGCCCACGGCGTCAGCCGTGGGATCGATGCGCATCACAAATCATCATGAGCCCCGGAGGGGCGACACATTGTGCATTCCCATCGCGAGGTCGTGTCGCCCCTGCGGGGCTCGATCAATTCGGGCGCGCCGCTGTCCCCACGGCTCACGCCGTGGGCTATGTTGTGTCGCCCCTGCGGGGCTTTGGGGGCGCACCATGGGCGCCGAGGCACTAGCCTGAATGGCGGGTGCAAATACCCGCCGTACGAGGCCGTCGCAAGTCAGTTGCGGGATCGCGCAAAAACAAAGGGCGCGGCGAGCCGCGCCCTTACAGATACCATCTGTAATCTGACTAGTACGCCGCGAGTTCGCGCATGGCCTTTTCGATGTCGGCGTCCTGCGGCAGGATGGCGTTTTCGAGTTCGGGGCCGTAGCCGACCGGCGTGTCCAGCGCGCCCATCCGGCGCACCGGCGCATCCAGATCGTCGAAGAGTTCCTCGCCGATCCAGGCCGCGATTTCGCCGCCGAATCCGCCGAGGCGCACATCCTCGTGGAGGACGAGCACCTTGCCGGTCTTGCGGACCGACTCCGCCACGGTTTCCTGATCCCAGGGAATGATCGTGCGCAGGTCGATCACTTCCGCGCTGATGCCGTCGGCGGCCATCTTCGCGGCGGCCGTATTCGCCTTCAGCGTTGTGGCGCCGTAAGTCACCACGGTCAGGTGATCGCCGGGACGGGCGATGCGCGCGCGTCCAAACGGGATGGTGAATTCCGGCCCGGGGTAGCGCGACTTGAGAATCGGCTGGCGGTACAGACGCTTGTGTTCGAGGAAGAGCACCGGGTCATCGCAGCGAAGGGCGGTGCGCAAAAGCCCGATCGCGTCCAGCGCCGTGGACGGGAACGCAATCAGCAGTCCGGGGATATGCGCGAACGTGGCTTCGATCGACTGCGAGTGATAGACCGCGCCCGAGCCGCCGAGATAGCCGCCAACCGCCACGCGGATCACCGCCGGGCAGGAGAACTGGTTGTTGGAACGCCAGCGGATCTTCGCGGTTTCGTCGACCAGTTGCATGAAGGCCGGCCAGATGTAATCGCCAAATTGAATTTCGCCGACCGGCTTGAGACCGCGTGTCGCCAGTCCGGTCGCGGTGCCGACAATCGTTGCCTCCGCCAACTGCGAGTTGTAGACACGCAGACTGCCGTACTCCTTCATGAGCCCGATCGTGGCCTTGAACACGCCACCCTTGCCGGGGACCTTGCCCAATAACTTGGGATCGCCGACATCGGCCACATCCTCGCCGAAGACCAGGATCGCCGGATTTTTCTCCATCTCATCGAAGAGAGTCTTGTTGATCCCCTGAATCATGGTCAGTTCGCCGCCATCAAAGTGCGGCTCCGCCTCGAAATCGTCCGAGGAGGCGTCGATCTTGTCCGAATAGACATAAAGCGGCGCGCTTTCGGGAGTGCAGCGCGGCGCTTGGATGGCGTACTCCGCGGCCTCGTTGATTTCCTCGTCGATTTCGTCGCGCAGTTTCTGGAGTTCCGCTTCGGTGGCGATTCCGTGCTCGACCAGGTAACGCGGGTAGTTGTGGATCGGGTCCCTCTTCTGCTCCTCTTCCCGCATCTGCTCGGTCTTGTACAGGCGCTCGTCATCGGACTCGGAGTGCGAGTAGGGCCGAATGACGTTGGCGTGGATGAGGACCGGCTTGCGCTCGACACGCAACCGGTGCTCGACACTCCGGAAGGCCGCATAACTGGCAATGGGATCGCAGCCGTCGATCTCGAGAATCTCGAGTTTGCCCGAGTCTTTGAGGCCCATCAGAAATTGCGAGATCGAACCGCCCGCAGTCTGGTTCATCTTCGGGACCGAGATCGCATAGCCGTTGTCCTCGATCAGAAAGAGCACCGGCAACTGGCCGTAGTTGGTCTCGAGGCAGGCAACATTGATGGCTTCAAAGAACTCGCCTTCGGAGGTGGTGCCGTCGCCGCCGGTGACCACCGTGAACTCCTCGGGGTCGTAGGCGATCTTGTCCGGGGTGATTCGCGGGTTGTTGGCCATGTACCGTCCGGCCTGCGCGCAGCCCACCGATTGCAGGAACTGAGTCCCGGTGCAGGAGGACTTGGTCACCACGTTGACCTTCGGCAGGCCCCAATGCGAGGGCATCTGCCGTCCGCCCGACGATGGCCCCTCCGATGAGGCGACCGCATCGAGGATCATCTCCTTCGGGGTCATTCCCAAGGGGAGCATCAGGGCCCGATCCCGGTAGTAGCAGTAAAACCAGTCCACCCCGGGGCGGACCACCAGCCCGAGGGCGGCCAAGACCGCTTCATGGCCCGCGCCATTGATCTGGAAGTATATGCGCATCTGCGACTTGAGCTTGCGCTCCATGTCGTCGGTGCGGCGGGAGGTGTAAATCCAACGGTACAGGTCGATCAACTGCTTGCGGTCCAGACCCGCATGCGGCCCGCTCAAGGTCTTGCTGTCGGGCTTGGAGGTGGAACTTGATTTCTGGCGACGCGCGGTCTCCGCGACGGTGTCCTTCGTTTCTGTTGGCAAGATTTCCCCTTCGTTGCTGAAGTAACTGACAAAATCATGTGCCCCCGTAAAACAATACCCCCTTATACGCTTGATCCCCCCCGGCTGCAAGATGAATTTGGTATTCATCTTTGCGGGATTGTGCCGGAGCAACCACTGCGTAACGCGGTGGGCCGCATGGCCATGGCCCGCGTTCGAAACGGGTGTGCCCACAATCGATGTCGCTAAAGCAGAACTTTCTTTGTACAGTATAATACGCTGCCTGTCATCATCTTACAGCATCGATCGGCTAAGCCGCGGCCGGGACGTCATCCAGCTCATCCGCCTCTTGCGCACGACCGCGTCTGAGAACGCGCTGGCCCGCTTCCATGATGGTCGGCCAGAAGATGATCAAAAGCGCGATGATCGCACCCAAGACGACGATTCCGATGACCCAGCGCAACATTCTCATGGTCTCACCCGCCCTTTCGCCCCCAAAGTAGCCCCGGATGTCGGGCAACTTAAGTCGTGGCCCTCTCAATGTCATATCGGCATCCTCCGTGGTTGGAGCCCACGGGTTATACGTGGAATTCGAGGATGTCGCCGTCCTCAACCGTGTGGTCGGCGGTGACCCGTTGTCCATCGAACGCCTTTGTACCCCAGACCTTGGCGAACTGCAACTTCTCGGCGAAGTCCTTGTGTATGGCGCGTGCGGCATCCCCCACGGTCGCCCCGTAGGGCACCAGCACCGGATCGTCCATGTCGGGCTGGTGACCGGGGGCCTTGGTGTAAACCCGCATCTTATTTAGGGACTTAAAGCAGGCGTGGAGGAATTCCTTTATCCCCTCCCCCCTTGGGATCGAGAGGGGCCACACGCCGACACTGTCGCCGGCCTGGTCACGCAACATCTCAAGGCGCATCGTGGCATCCGGGAGATCCCGCCCGGTGGCGGCGATCATCGTCCACTTTTCAATCGCCGTGGGCAAACGGGGATCGGGGTCCGCCAGCCCCGAGAGACGGACCTTCGCCTGATGCACCCGGTCAACCACGAGCGCCAGATCGTCGAGCAGATCATCGCTTCCGAGCGAGAGCACCAGCACCGCCGCATCGGCGGTGCGGATGAGATTGAAGATGTAATTCTCGACATGCTCACTCGAGATGGGCGGTGTGTCCACCAGTTGCAGGCGCACATTCTCCCACTTGGCCATGCCCGGGATGGGTTTGTGGGTCGCGAAGGGCCACTCGGCGATCTCGACTTTGGCGTTGGTGGTCGCCCCCACGATGCTCGACTTGCCCGAATTGGGCGGACCGAAGAGAACAAACTGCCCGGCCCCTTCGCGCGGGATGTGGTCCAGTGACGACACGCGCGAAGCGCCATGCGCCTTCGGGGCTTCGAGTTCGGCTTTCAGTTTGGAGATCTTGTGCTTGAGTTCCCCAACGAGATGGCTGGTCCCCTTGTGCTTTGGGATCTCGCGGAGCATCCGCTCCAGAAGCGACAACTTCTCGGACGGGTCCTTCGAATCGCGATACTCGCGCTCCAGTTCGACATACTGCGGTGGAAGATTGGCCGGCATGGCGTGAATTCCTCTGGGTCAGACAGAGGAATAATACGGCATGATTCGAATGCGGGCAAGACTCGGCGGACTCGTTGGGGCCCCCCGCCAAAAGCCTTCGGCTTGGGACATAATTGCGAAGCCCGCGGGACCATCAAAGACCTCGCGGGCTTCACAATCAATCTTCAGATCGTGGACTCAACGCACGCAGGCATCCACCGGGCCGGGTGCGCCGAAGAAGACGTGATCAATCAGGAAAGCCAGATCGACCGCATCGGCGAACCCGTCGGCGTTGAAGTCGCCGCGCGTCGTGTGGCATGAAGGATCCTGGATATCCGAGGACCCAAAGAACACGACGTCGATGACAAGCGCCAGGTCGACGGCGTCGATGAAGCCGGTGGCATCCAGATCGGCTTGCCACGGGCAGTCACACGGACACCCGAACAGGTAGGCGGAGCCGGCATCGATCTTTCCATTGGGATCGGTGGTGAATGCGCCGACCAGGAAGTCAGGATGGCCGTCAAGGGTGATGTCGCCGGCCAGCTCCACGCAAACACCGAACACATCGCCCGCCGACCCGCCTTCCACTTTCCAGAGCAAAGACCAATCCTGGCCGGAGTAGACATACACGGCGCCGGCATCGGTCATCCCGCCCGGATCGGCGCGATGCGCCCCGATGATGACGTCGTCGTGGCCGTCATCATCAACATCACCGAGTCCGGCCACCGAGTATCCGAAGTTGTTGCTCGGTGCTTCGCCGTCGAGCCGCCGGATGAGTGCATGCGTGGCGCCCGAGTAGACGTAGGCGGAACCGGCGTCTGTCATGCTGTGCGGATCCGCATGCCATGCGCCGATGATGATGTCGTTGTGGCCGTCGTTGTCGACATCGCCGGCGTTGGCCACGCTGTTGCCGAAGTAATCGCCATTGTTGTCACCGGAGTACTTGTGGATCAGTGTGCCGTCGGCGCGATAGACAAACACGGCGCCGGGATAGATGATCGGGAACCCGAAAACACTGGCCAGCGGTGCGCCGATGGCGATATCGTTGCCGCCATCGCCGTCGACATCGCCCACGCCGCACACGGCATGGCCGAAGCGGGCATTCGGTTCGGCTCCATAGAACTGGTGGAGCAACGTGCCTCCCCCGGATGGAATGGCGGAAAAGAGCTGCGCGTACCCTGTATTCCCGGCGGCAACACCGTCCGCCTCGGGTGCGCCTGCGATGAAGTCCTCAAGCCCGTCGCCGTCGACATCACCGACTGGGGCGACACAGTAGCCCAGCTTCTCGCCGGTGTCCTGCCCGGTCCGGCTGAACAGGTATTGAAATGCGCCCCAGCGGTTGACCGAGACAAACCCGGCGCTGTCCCAGGGCGCCGGACTATACCCGGGTGCGCCAATGATGCACTCATCGTCGCCATCTCCGTCAAGGTCGCGAATGAACTTGACGCTTCTTCCGTAATCTGATCCCATGTGGCCGTACACCACGTTCCCGCGGCGCAGATCGCTCAGGTAGTACGCCGAGACACTGCCCGCATCGATGAACGTGTCCCGATCAGCGAGGAAGGCGCCGACGAGAATGTCCAGCCGGCCGTCACCGTCCCAGTCGCCATTGCCGGCGATCGAGAAGCCGAAGCGGTCATCGGCGGAGTCCCCATCCGCCTGCCAGGCGAGAGTCGGGGTGCATGGCGCATTCGGGGAGGTGATGATGACGGGACCGGGAATGGGTTGAGCCAAGGTGCTCTCCGTAACGACAAATGGCGCGATGAAACAGAACGCAAACACGGCCACGGAGAGGGAGAGTTGACGATGCACGCGCATGTGGCGCCTCCGGCGAATGTGACTCTGGTGTTTTCTGATCAAGAACCAGCCGCGCGAGGAACACACGGACTTAGGGGTAAGATACCGGGGTGTAGCCAGATTCGTGTCGCGAACCGGCGCAACCCATCGCGTGTCAGTTGTATTTTGTCACGATTGGAGGAGAGTCCGGCAAACTCGGACTCGCGCGGTGATACATGAGTGCGTTTGGTTGGAATCGGCGCGGAATCAGTCAGCGCCGCGAGGCGGCTTCGGCCGCACAAACAGTGTTCGCCATCAGCATCGCCACGGTCATCGGCCCGACACCGCCGGGAACCGGTGTGATGGCGCCGGCGATTTGTGAGACCGACGGGAAATGGGCATCGCCGACAAGGCGGTAACCCTTTTCGGTCGAGGGATCGTCGATGCGGTTCACGCCGACATCGATGACCGTGGCCCCCGGTTTGATCAGCTCGCCGGTGATCATTTCCGGGCGTCCCATGGCCAAGATGAGGATATCGGCGCGGCGGCAGTGCTCGCGCAGTTTGTCTCGCGGGGTGCGGCTGTGGCAGACAGTGACGGTGGCGTCTCCCCTCTTCCCTTTCAGGGAGAGAAGAATCGAGAGCGGGCGCCCGACAATGTTGCCGCGTCCGAGGACAACCACCTCGGCGCCGGAAAGCGGTATGTCGGAGCGGATGAGGAGTTCGACGATTCCGGCCGGGGTGCACGGAACCAGGCGCGGATACCCGAGTGTCATGGCGCCGACATTCACCGGGTGGAAGCCATCGATGTCCTTGGCCGGATCGATGCGCTCGACCAGGTCGGCCTCGTTCAGACCGGCGGGCAATGGCGATTGGATGATGTAGCCGTGCAGATCGGAACGCGCGTTGAGTTCATCAACGAGGCCGAGGAGTTCGCGCTGTGTGGTCGTGATGGGGCGGCGAATGATCTCCGAGGCCATTCCCATCTTCGCCGCCGTCTTCTCCTTGGTGGCGACATAGACCGCGGAAGCCGGGTCATCGCCAACGAGGACGGCGGCAAGACGCGGGATGATGCCGCGTGATTTCAGATTCTCGATTCGTGTTGTCAGTTCGGCGCGGATTTGCGCTGAGATGGCCTTGCCGTCGATCAGATGTGCAGACATGTTGAAATCGTGTCCTCCCGATGGGAAGAAAACACGACTGGCCCGGGCAACAAACACGTTTCTCGGGGTAAGGTATCGGCGATCGGCAATCGCCGGAACGGGTGCGGGCATCCGCCCACGGCAAGCGCCGGAATGCGTCATCCAGAACCCCGACGGTTTCATGTCGGGGTGAGGGATATGCTGTTCGATTGCCCCCCTTGAAGCCGCGGAGCGGCGGCACAACATAGCCCACGGCGTGAGCCGTGGGAATAGTGGCCCCGCGAATTCACAAAGCCCCGTAGGGGCGACACAGTGTTGCCGCGGGAACGGGCATTGTGTCGCCCCTACGGGGCTCATCGATTTCTGTGACGCGTTTCAAACCCACGGCTGACGCCGTGGGCTATGTTGTGTCGCCCCTTCGGGGCTTCATTGAACATGGCGAGGATATGGAAGCCATGCCGTGGTGGATGCAAGCACCCACCCTACGGATGA
>JBFMFQ010000280.1:0-3051 GCA_040752075.1 Candidatus Zixiibacteriota bacterium
CCGTTTGCGGGGGGAGAGGGCTAGGGTGAGGGGGGAGTGCCCCTGCGCAAGTGCTCCGGCTTCCCGCATCCCTCCCGCGTACGCGCCCATCCCCGCCCTTGACGCTCCCCACACATCCAGTCTATTTTCCCCCGACTTGGTGTGTCCGGTATGAGCGACCTTTCGACATCATCCGCGCTGACAACCCCGGTTTTGGTCCTCAACCAGAACTACGAGCCGCTCTCTGTCTGCACCGTCAAGCGCGCGGTCGTCATGGTCTTTCTGGGAAAGGCGGAGATCATCGAGCGCAGCGACGGGCGCAAAGTCCGTTCGGTCCGCGGCTCCTGGCCGGTCCCCTCGGTGGTCCGCCTCGGCCTCTATGTCAGCCGCCCGCCCAAGAAGGTCCTGCTCTCGCGCAAGAACATCATCAAGCGCGACGGCCACCGCTGCCAGTACTGCGGGCAGTCACGCACCGCGATGACGGTGGACCATGTCATCCCGAAAAACCGCGGGGGAGAGGATGTCTGGGAAAACCTCGTCTGCGCCTGTGTCCGCTGCAACAACAAAAAGGGCGACCGAACCCCCGAAGAAGCGAACCTGATCCTCCGCCGCCTCCCCAAACGCCCCAACCACATCACTTTCATCCAACGCTTCATCGGCCTCGGCGACCAGCGCTGGAAGCGGTATTTGTTTTTGGACTAAGCAACGAAGCAGCAGCGACTGAAGTCGCTGCTACGACGGACACGCACGCCGCCCCGTAGTAACGACTTCAGTCTTTACCGCGCCTCCATCCGGCGATTTCACTTCAGGGTGTAACCAACCAGATTGTAGGTCTCACTGTACGCGACGGTGTCTCGCCCGGTTGGGGCGAGATAGTCTGTTGTAATGAACCCCGGGATCTCAATCACCCGTCGGACCAGCCCCTCCTCCGCCACATAGTCCGTCACGCTGATGTCCGCAAGCTCCGGCGGGAATATGAAACGAATTCTGAAGCAATCGAAAGAGCCCGCCTCAGTCGCAATTTTCTCCCGGCCGTCGATCATTCGCTCGAACGCGCCTTCCGGTTCATCGAATTCGTTGAAGACCCACCGTGCTCCAACGCTTTGGGGGTACGGCAGAACCAGGAGAGCCGGTTCGTACACAATGGGGAATGAAGCCGATTGATCCGGGTTGCCAGCAAGTGGTACATGCGGCATGGCTCCGAATCCCCGCGGCGCGACGCTCCGGGTGGGGGCAGTTTTCGGAAGAACGAGCAGGCTCGCGTCGGACATTCGCAAATAGAGACCATCGGCCGTATTCAAATACCCATTGGTCCCTTCGTAAATTCCTCCCCCGATTGTGTCCTTCATCCAAACGCCGTGCATGTGGTACTGCAGGATATCATCCACGATCGTGTCAACACGAACCACCTCCACCGCGAATTCCCACTGCTCGATACTGTCCGGCCGCTCATCACGGAAGTCATAGACTTGCGTCTGCACATACTCCCACTGATTGCCAACCTCCAGCGGATACTCAAACGGCCCCGGCTTCGGCTCTGTCGGCCCCGAACACGCCCCTCCAAGCAAGGCGCCAGCCGTCAGCACAACGACCGCCAGCACATTCATCAATTTCATGGCTGCCTCCTCTTCTCACCAAATACAGACGAGAGGATAAACTATTCCTGAGCGGAATGAAACGGTCAAAAAGGAGAGATTGTCACAACGCCGCCGCCGGTATCGAGATCAAGACTATCCCGATTCCGCTACAATCCTTGCGTTGGAATAACGACTCCCTCGCTGTGTATTGGATCGGGGAGGCGAGTGCGCTACCGCCCCTGAATTTGATTTACGATACCTGAGGAACCAAAAGGGAGAGTCCCATGCTGACCATTACTCGCTGGCTTGCGATTTCGACATTGGTCGCACTTGTCGGTCCGTCATGCCCCGCCCAGACCCGCCCCGACGGGAACTGGGAATTCGCCCTGCTGGGCGGCCTTTCACTTTACGGGCATGAGAGCGTCCGTGACGGGGAAACCGGTGTAGCGGTTCCTCATGGAGGCGATCTGCGCACCATCCCGTTTTCATCGTCGCTCCGCGTGACCTACTGGACGCGGAGCCCGATCACGCTCGAGTTCGGCCTGGCGTATCTCCACGAAGAGCATTCCGTTGGCAACGCCGAGGCCGGCTTCGGTGTCAATCTGCTTGAACGCTCTGCCCGATTTCAACCTTTCGTCAGTTTGGTCCTTGGGGTCTGGTGGGATGGCTATTACAGGCAGTCCCCGGGGCCCCTGCCGGCGATGGTCGTTGTCGACCGCGACGACGGCCTCCACACAGGCCTCACCGTCGGCGCGAGGTACTTCGTCCGCGACCATGCCTGTCTGCGTCTGCAGACCGGTCTCAGGAAGGCGAGTTTCCGAGACGAATCAGTCTTAGAGGTTCTGACCGGGCTTGGGTTCTTTCTATAAGTGGCGCTCTCGTGCCCTCTCGATCCTCTGTCGGAAACGCCTCCGCCGGCACCGGGAGTTGCGCAAACCGGTGCCGGCCGAGGGTGGTGTGTGGGGGGGGACTGCGAAGCTTTAATTCTGCCTGGTCGTGCTCAATTGCGTCAGGACTCGCCCGGTTTGTTCGGTTGCCTTGCGGGCGGTGGCGGCCGGATCCTTCATCGCCATTTCATGACATGCATCAGAGCAGCAAGCGTACTTGGTGCCCATGTTCTCGATGTACTTCGTGTTGGCGTCCGGCGCGAAGACCTTCCCGCAGCCGCAGACCGCCAACGTGTTGCCGTAAAACTTATGACTCGCCGTTGCCGCCCCTTCGGCCTTGACCGGAGCCGTCTTGGCGGTTGCCGCCGTTGCCTTCGATGGGACGGGTTCCGCCTTCGACGCGGCCGTCTTTGTGGTGTCGGTGAGACCCTCCAGCGGCGCCAACGCGAGTGAAGCCCCAACGAGAGCCACGATCAGGAAATTGCGTACTGCCATGATCGTTACCTCCGTGTAAGTCAATTCTCCCTGCCCGCTCCCATCTCGTGAGCGATGCTACTCGTGTGTTTCTAAAGCCGGGCGCCCGGGCAGTTCCAAAATTGCCGCCTGAC
>JBFMFQ010000281.1:0-3048 GCA_040752075.1 Candidatus Zixiibacteriota bacterium
CCCGCGAGCATCCGCGCCAGCATGTGGCCACCATGCTGGCGACTTTGATCCCGGAGCGGCTGGCGCAGGCAATGACCGTCGAGTGCGGGGCGGAGGGATACTCCGGTTCATTGTCGCACCTGGCCCGCACGGCCCGGCATGATCTCGCACAGCTTCTGGCATCTATGCCAATTGAGGTCACCGGCACTCGCGGCTACTCGCACGCGGAGGCCACCGCCGGCGGGATCGATCTCCGCGAAGTCGACGTCCGAACCATGGAGTCCCGCGTGGTTGCGGGAATGCACCTCTGTGGCGAAATACTCGATGTCGATGGGCGAATCGGGGGATTCAATTTCCAGTGGGCCTGGTCGAGCGGGTACCTCGCGGGCCGTGGCGCCGCAGCAGCAATCTGAAATCAGTGCCTACACCCGTAACAGAACGAGGATTTGGTGCCACGGGTCTTCAGACCCGTGCGTACGCGCGCAACGCGTAGTCAAACAGCAAAAAGGGAGCGTAAATCGAGCAACTGTGGTAGTCAGCGCAAGAGGTCGAATTCAGACACCGGCGGAAAACACAATCGCCCGCCGTCCCGCGACAATCACCCGATGCTCAAGATGCGCTTTCACCGCACGGGCCAGCACGATTCGCTCGATGTCACGCCCGATCCGCTGAAGTTCCTTCGGGGAGTCTTCGTGTGAAACACGTTCCACGTCCTGCTCGATGATCGGTCCCTCATCGAGCACTTCCGTCACGTAGTGGGCCGTCGCCCCGATCATTTTCACGCCCCGGCTGTACGCCTGCTGGTAGGCGTTGGCTCCCTGAAACGCCGGCAGGAAGGCGTGGTGGATGTTGATGATCCGCCCGGTGTGCATCGCCACGAAACCCGGACTCAACACCTGCATGTAGCGCGCCAGCACCACCAAACCGATCCGTTCACGTCGGAGGACGTCGTTGATCGCCGATTCCTGACCCGCCCGCGTTTCGGACGTAACAGGGAGGTGGCAATAGTCGACCCCGAATTGACGCGCAACCTGGGCGAGGTGGTCATGATTGCTGATGATCACCGGGACTTCGCACGGCAGTTCTCCCTCGCGCTGGCGAACCAGCAGATCATAGAGACAGTGCGGGGCTTTCGTCACAAGGATCGCGACACGCTCGACACGCTCGGTGTAATGCACCGACCACGTGAATTGGAATGCGGCCGCCAACTTCTCAAATGCCGCTTCCAAGTCCGGCAACGGCGCCGGTCGTTCTTCGAGATCCAATTTCAACCGCATGAAGAAGAGGCCACTTCCCAGATCGACATGCTGCTGGCAGTCAAGAATGTTGAACCCGCGCTCGAAGACGAGTGTGCTGATGCGCGAGACCAACCCCTTCTGATCCGGGGATTTGATGAGAATGATCATGGCCGGCATACGGGATCAACCCTCGAATGTAGGATCGGCACATTCGGGGCGACACGCATGCGCGTGGGGTAATCATTTGTGCTGCAATAGCTTAAACCGACCCCTTCGGGTGTCTATCGGGCCCCGGTGATCAACTTCTCGATGTTCCTTCTCAGATCATCGTAGGCGCCGTTGTCCTGACTCGAAAAGACCACGAAGGTGAGGTAGCCATGGCGGCGGAGACTTGACTAAGCAGCCTCTCTAAGGGTCCAGTCATCTCGGTCTGGCAATCATGCAAAGGGCGATCCAATGCCGACTCCATCAGTCCGTGCCATCAAATGCCTTACTGCCTTCGGCGCTTTGTGACCGGGATCCAATCGCGTGTCTCGCATCACGGCGGACCAAGTGGATTGTCACAAAACTCCTTCCTGCCCTGAATGGTCCGGGATTCCGGTTGCCATAAAGCGACCCCGCCCTCAAACTCTATCTAAGGGTGGGCCCAATCCGGAAACCCCGCATCCGGGTAAAGGTGCGCATTGGACATGTGTGATCTGGTTCTGGCGAGACCGGGCGCCGCGAGCCGGGCGGAGGCGCACTGGGATGCCAATCTGCCGCTCGGCATTGGGTACCTGGCGGCGGCGGCACGGGCGGCGGGATTCCGCGTGGCCGTGGTGGATGGGCGTGCATCCCGGCACTCGTCCATCGATGAAACCGTGGCGTCCATCATCCGCCACCGGCCGCGTGTGCTCGGGATCTCGGCCCTGACAGTCGAATTCAGCCGCTCCGCCGAGATTGCCAGGCGAGTTAAGGATACCTCGCCGTCCACCGTCACGGTGCTCGGTGGTGCTCATGCCAACGCCCTGCCGGCGGATTCCCTCCACGAGTGCCCGGGGTTTGACTATGTGGTCGCCGGGGAGGCCGAACGGTCACTGGTCGAGTTGTTAAGGGCTGTTGCGAACTGCACCTTGCCAACATCGATCACCGGCCTCCACCAACGCAACGATTGCGGCGGCATCGACTGCCACGCCCCGCCACGCTATGACACCGACATGGCAACTCTGCCGCTTCCGGCTTGGGACTTGTTTCCAAGGTCGGCGGTTTATCCAATGATGACGGAGCGCGGCTGTCCATATAACTGTGTCTTCTGCAGCCGCAACATGTCTAAACGGGTGCGTTCCCGGCCAATCGGACACGTGATGGAGGAGGTCCACTGGCTCGTTCGAGACTTCCAAGCACGGGAAATCCACATCGAAGACGAGACTTTCGGGCTCCACGCAGATGCGACGGGTCAGTTGCTGGAGGCGCTCGCGGAATTCAACCACGATGGACGAGTCTGTTTCAAAGCCCAGACCCGGGCTGACCGGATGACTCCGCGATTCGCGCGACAACTGCGGGCCGCCGGGTTCCGCTATGTTGAAATCGGGGTTGAGTCGGGGGATGAGGCCGTTTTGGCGGCCGCCGAGAAAGGTATCGATCTTGCCGAGATTGAGGCGAGCATTCGCACGCTGAAGGAAGCCGGGATCAAGACTTGGGCCAACTTCATCATCGGATTGCCGGGGGAGACCAGGGAGAGCGTGAAGCGAAGCACGGCCCTCGCCGTCCGCCTCAATCCGCATCGGCTCTCGGTGGCGATCATCGTTGCCTACCCGGGCAGCGAGATCTTTCGATGGGCACAGGCCGGGGA
>JBFMFQ010000282.1:0-3033 GCA_040752075.1 Candidatus Zixiibacteriota bacterium
GCGGCTCGTAATGTTCAGGGAGGGGGCCGTCGGTCACACCGGTCGTAAACAGCGCGGCAAACCCCTCCGGGCGCATGATGAAGGGATGCTTTTCTCCCGGTGGCCATCCCCCGTCGGGCACGTCCCCCTCCCACTTTTTGGCTTCCGGATTCCAGCGAATGACCCAGCGTTTGGGATCCCACGGCTGTCCGCTGGGATCGCAGGACGCGCGGTTGTAAAGGATTCTCCGGTTGACCGGCCAGGCCCACGCCCAATTCGGGAATAACCCGATGTTGTTGGCCGCGTCTTTGCGATCGCGGCGGGCCATCTTGTTGTCCTTCTTTTCCGGGCCGGCGTAACCGCCGCAGTAAATCCAGCAGCCACTCGCCGTGGACCCGTCACTCTGCAACAGGGCAAAGGACGGGACTTGGGCGCCCTTCTTGAATGTCTGGTCGTTGACAACCGTGTCGCGGGTGAAATACCCGTTGATCTCACGGGCCACGGTGTGCACATCGGGCTCGTGATGCAGATCGACCTCGGCGCCGCTCCCATACTCCCAGCTCAGCTTCTTGATGGGATCGGGGAATGCGCCGCCCGACGCGTACTCTCTCTTCATCGATTTGGCCAGGGCATCGAGAATCCAGAGATCGGAACGGGCGTCGCCGATCGGCGGAATGGCGGCGTATCTCCACTGCGCCCAGCGGCCGCTGGAGGTGACGCTCCCTTCTTTCTCAACCGACGAGCACGCGGGCAGGAGGAAGACTTCGGTCTGAATGTCCGACGAATTGACTCCCGGCCGTTTCCAGAAAGCCGCCGTGTCGGTTTCGAACAGGTCCACCGCGACCATCCATTTGAGCCGGTCCAGCGCCGCGCGTTCCTTGTTGGAATTCGGCCCGCCGACCGCGGGGTTCTGGCCGAAGAGAATCAGGCCCTCGAACTTCCCCTCGTACATGGCTTCGAACAGGGAAATGTGCGAGTAATTGCCGCTGCCCTTGGGCAACAGATCAAACCCGAATCCGTTCTCCGGCGTCGCGTGGTCTCCAAACCATGCTTTTGTCAGGGAGGTGATGTACTTGGGGTAGTTTCCCCACCAGTTCGCCGATTTCGGGTCTTTCGTGGTTGGGGCAAGGCGCTTCAAGTAATCGTCCAGCGTAACATCCGCGGCGATCGGCGCTCCGAGGTAGCCCGGCAGGATGTGAAAGAGCAGTCCCATGTCGGTCGAGCCCTGGACATTGGACTCGCCGCGAAGGGCGTTCACGCCGCCACCGGCCTTGCCGACGTTCCCGAGCAAAAGCTGCAGCATGGCGTAGGTGCGAATGTTTTGTGTGCCGTGGGTGTGCTGCGTCGTTCCCATGGCGTACAGCCATGTCCCGACACGATCCGGCGCCCAGGTCGACGTGTAGTGACGGCAGATCTTCTCGTAGTCATCGACGGGCGATCCGGTGATCCGGCAGACGGTGTCGGGGTCATAGCGCGCGAAGTGCTTTTTCATCAGTTGGTACACACAGCGCGGGTGCTGCAGGGATTCGTCGCGGCGCGGGATGCCATCGCCGTCGACCTCGTACGCCCAGGTCGCCTTGTCGTAGGAGCGGGTCGCGGGATTGTAGCCCGAGAACAGGCCGTCGTCGAATCCATACCCCTCTTTAATCAGGCAGGGGGCGTTGGTGTACTGGATGACGTAGTCTTTATGGATGTATTCGTTTTGCAGCGCGTAGTTGATCATCCCGTTTACGAACGCGATGTCCGTCCCGCTGCGCATTTTGCAGTAGACATCCGCAAACGACGAGGTGCGCGTGAAGCGCGGGTCCACGTTCAGGATGAGCGCGCCTTTTTCCTTGGTCTTGGTGATCCACTTCGAGGCGATCGGGTGATTTTCGACCGTGTTGGAACCCATGATCATCACGACATCGGCATTGACCATGTCGATGAAGTGATTGGTCATCGCCCCACGACCGTAGGTGGCCGCCAGACTGGCGACCGTGGAGCTGTGTCATATTCGGGCCTGATGCTCGAGGTAGATGATCCCCAGAGCACGGGCCAGTTTGGTGTAGAGGTAGCACTCTTCGGTATCGAGCGCCGCGCCTCCGAGGCAGGCGATGCCTTCGGTCCGGTTCACGGTCTTGTCGCCTTCGGTGAGGCGGAACGTGGCGTCGCGTGTGGCGCGGATGCGCTTGGCGATTTCCGGGAGCGCCCAATCCCAGGACTTCTCCTCCCATTGGTCGCTGCCCGGGGCACGGTACCGGACTTTTTGCAGCCGGCGTTCATTGACCGCCAGCTGGTAGAGCGCCATCCCCTTTGAGCACAGGGAGCCCTCATTGACCGGATGTTCGGGGTCACCCTCAATGTTGACGATCTTTCCTTCCTTGGTGGTCACGATGAGGCCGCACCCAACGCCGCAATAGGGGCAGATGGTGGTCGTCTCCGTTCCACCCTGCGTTTTCATCGCTGGGATGGTTGAGGCGCCGGCCGGAAGCGAGATTCCCAGGAGTCCCGTTCCAGCGGCAAGCCCGCCAGCTGTGTTTCGAATGAAATCGCGTCTGTTGACCATTGGACTCTCCTCCGTCGATCGGCACGGCGTTATGTTGAGGACTTCTCAATGTATTCGGTGAGCGCGCGACTCGGCTTGCCATCGAAGGCAACGAATCCGATGAAATCGCGGATGTAGCCGGCGTCCGAGGCGGCGGCATCAAGGTGTTCGGTCTCGAAATACGCCATTTCGGCGTCGCACGGGGTGGATGTCACGGTCTTCAGGTAGCGGCGGCAGATGTCGCAGACATCCAGCCGGAACGATGGATTGCTGTCGACCTCGATAAAGCGGTGGTGGCGTGGGTCGGCATCCATGCAAAACGGGCACTGGAATCGCCGGAATCCCCATGTCATGTTGCAGCCAAGACACCAGAGAATCCGCCGCTGGGATTCGCTGTCCATCCACGCCATCCGGGGCCAGAGCCCGCACGAGGGGCAGTAACCGAGCGTCCAGTCGGCGGCGTTTGCGGTCTCGTCGAGCGCGCGGCGCACGGCGGCGCGCACGGGCCGGGCGAGGTACGTGTACCT
>JBFMFQ010000283.1:0-3023 GCA_040752075.1 Candidatus Zixiibacteriota bacterium
GGGCATCGCACGCGATGTACCGGAACTGCGCCATCAGATCACGCCTTCAAGAACTTCGGATCGACGCGGGATGACACGAAGTATCTCGGCGGCCGTCGTGAGCCCGCCGGCCACCAGAGCCCGGCCCTGGGTTAGAAGGTCGGCAAAGCCCGTTTCGCGCAGGTGTTCGCGGATGATCGCGGCGCTTTGTCCCTCCGAGATCAAACGGCGCAATTCGTCGGTGATCGCAAACATCTCGAACACGCCGATTTGTCCTGAGTATCCGGAGCCGCGACACTCCCGGCAACCAACCGATGTTCGCCATGACCCGACATCGGATAGACCACCGAACCCCAGTTCCTCCATGGCGGAGTGCGACGGTTCGACCGGCACGGAGCAGTGACGGCAGAGCCGGCGGACCAGTCGCTGCGCCACGATCGCGCGAAGCGCGGTCGCCACCAGGAACGGCTCAACCCCCATGTCGATCAGCCGGTGCGCCGCCGCGGCGGAGTCAATCGTATGGATGGTGGACAGAACCATATGGCCGGTCATCGCGGCGCGCACCGCGATCTGCGCCGTGGCAATGTCACGGACCTCGCCAACCATGATGACGTCGGGATTCTGACGCATCAATGCGCGCAGGCAGATCGGAAACGTCAGGCCCGCCTTCTCATTGACCTGCACATGATTCACCATCGGAAGCGCGTACTCGACCGGGTCTTCAACGGTGACGATGTTCTTCTCCGGAGTCACGATCTCGCGAAGTCCCGCATAGAGGGTGGACGTCTTCCCGCTGCCGGTGGGACCGCTGATCAGGATCATCCCCTCCGTTGAAAACAACTGCGCGCGCAACATCTCCTGCTGCCTGTCCGAGAGCCCGATGGTGCGCAGCGACATGTCCCACCCATGCCGGTCCAGTACCCGGACGACGACCTTCTCGCCATGAACAGTGGGAAGCGTGGACACGCGCAGATCGACCGAGCGATTCGAGACTTGGATCGCAAACCGGCCATCCTGGGGAAGGCGCTTCTCGGATACATCCATCCCGGAGAGCACCTTGATGCGCGCTACAATTGCCGGATGCAGCCGGGCCGGGGGCCGAGCTTCCTCGCGGAGAACGCCGTCAACCCGAAAGCGGACGCGCAGCCCGTCCTGATCGGGCTCAATGTGGACGTCCGAGGACTTTTGCTTGACCGCTTCTGTCAGCAGGACTTCGACCAGCCGGACGATCGGCGCGTCTTCCGCGCCGGGAGCGGCCGGACCGGTAACCTCGGCCGGCACATCGCCGAAGACTCCCTCGACACTGTCCGCAACGGTGTAGAACTGCGCGATTGCCGCCTCGATGTCCTCCGGGGTGGCGATCACACGGTTAACGCTCAAACCGGTCTTATATCGCACCTCATCGATGGCGACCATGTCAAGCGGGTCGGCCATCGCGACCGTCAGGCGGTCGTGGATACGGAACAGCGCGATGAGGTGGTGCTTTTTCGCGAGCGCCAGCGGGATCGTGTTAACCACCTCGGGGTCGACCACCAGCCCTTGGATTCCGATCTTCGGGATGCCGAGCCTCTGGCTCAAGATGTCGACCAGATCGGCGCTGGTGATTTTCCCCTGGGAAATCAGGATGTCGCCGAGCCGGCGACCGGTGGCCTTCTGTTCCTCGAGGGCAGCCCGCAGGACCTCGGTCGTAATCAGCCCGCGTGCCAGAAGGAGATCGCCAGTTTTAAGCTGGGTGCTTGGCGGCATAGGATTCCATCCAAACGCAATTCGATACGGGCGGCAATCCGGCAAGGCCGGATTGACCCCTTCATGGGGTTTATCGACGGAATTCCCATTCGCTTGCGCGGCGGAACAGGGCGGGTCATCCGTCCGGGTCCGCGGGAAACCCGACCGTTTTAGGGCGGATTGCCCCGGTCACGGTATCTGCAATTCTCAGGAAGCGATAATCGGCAAAGCGATTCGGGTGTCCGGCCGAACTTCGGCCTCCTGGTGACGCCACCCGTCAAGGCTGGAGGCCCGCCGCACGCAGGCGACAGTGCATTGCGTTTCGCATCCCTTGCGCTCGCTGAAATGACGGCGTATGTGCTCCCGGCCGTACTCAAGCAGTGGGATGCCCGGCTCGCCGCGTCTCTGGCTGCAGTAAGAAACAACGCCGAATTCATCGATGTAGAGGTACCGCGATCCCGCCCGGCATTTCCAGTCGCTGCGGCCCGTGCGGATCATCTCGTATTCCCAGCCCTCGCCGAACCGGTGCGTGAGCGAGCGCCGGCGGTTCCCCTGCATCTCATTAAACAGCCGCTCGAGGTCGGCCTTCTCCAGCAGCCCCTGATCCAGAAGACCGTCGCCCCCGTGCAGCAATCCAACGGTCATATAGAATCCGAGCGAGCGGACTTCGCGCGACAACTCGCGGGTCTCCTCCGGCGGACTGGAACCCAAGACCGCGTTGATGTTGACCTTGAAGCGCGCATCCTTCAGAACGCCCAGTTTCTTCTTCAGCAGATTGAGCGATTTCTGCGATGAGTCATTGGGATCGAGGTTGTCCACCGACACCTGGAGCAACTCGAGGCCGGAGCGATTCAGCCGGTCGACCCACTCCGATGTCAGCAGGAAGCCGTTGGTGATCGACGTGCAGACCATGTTGTGCGACACAACACGCGCGATCAACTTGTCGAGATCGGGGTGAAGCAGCGGTTCTCCGCCGGTGAAGGTGACGACCAGGGTGCCGAGCGAGGCAAGGTGATCGATGTAGCGGCAGAGGAGTTCGGTGTCGACCGGGGGGGAGACTTTGTCGTACTCGTTGCAGTACCCGCAACTCAGATTGCACTTCCGCGTGACGACGATCTGCGCCAGCATCGGGCGGTCGGGGTCCGTTGCGGTGCGAATTCCGCGTGCGACTGTCCGCAGTGAATACATGCTCTCGTGGATCCCTCTCCCTTTGCTCTGGTCGGACCGCCACAATCATTGAGCCGGCGTTGAAGACCGCGACAAAATCCATCCTATCATCCGAACGGTCGCCCTGTCAAGTCTCGATCACTCCGAAAGCG
>JBFMFQ010000284.1:0-3016 GCA_040752075.1 Candidatus Zixiibacteriota bacterium
ACTAGGGGCCGCGACAATATTCGGTGGAACCGAAGGGGAGGTTTGGAGGGGTTTCCCCTCCATGGGTGGGGGAGTTTGAGGGGGCGGGGCTTTGCCCTGCACCTTCATGGGGTGAGTTTGAGAGGGGCGGCTTGCCCCCCTTTCATAAGCCCTGCCGAGCGGTCGATCCGGTCGGTATGGCTATTACGACAGGGGAAAAGGTGGCGAGCGGCTTCCGCCGCCCGCCACCTCGCTATCGGTATCGGTATCGGAAGTTGCTGACCGGGCGCTCGTAGATCTCGGGGTCGAGTTGCCCCGCGCCATCGGGGCCAATGCTGGCATCGCAGAGATAGGTGGTGAAGCGGATACCTGTCTGGGCAGCGATCTGCCGGAGGATGGGACCAAGGCCGGACAGATGCTTGTCCTCGACGGTCATCCATTCCGGGATCGGGCCATTGCACCACATGGCCGCAACGGGGTGGTGGTATCCGCCGAAGTCCGGGTCACCATCGACGGCATCCAGCAGATGCCAAGGATAGAACCCCCGGCCGCCGGATTCGAGATCGCCCATGCAGTCGCCGAGGGTCTGTTCAAGGGACTCGCGCACCGTCGGATCGCTTTCGTTCCGTAGCCGCCGCTGGACCTTTGCGCCCTCGCGGCAAGTCTTGAGATGGCCGTTGAGGGCAAGAAGCAGCTTTTCATGGAGGGACTGCGAAAAGCGAGTGTCGCACCTGAAGTAGTTCTTGCGCACCCTGGTTCTGATGCGGCCAAGCTTTCTTGAGAGATTGAGGAAATCGAGATCAGACATTTGTTTCTCCTTTCGTTCTGACGGGAGGAGCCTGCACTGTTGCCGCGAGGGGTCAGGGATCGCGTAAGCCGACCGCCAGCGGCGGCGAGTGGTGGAGCCGATTTTCTGACGATGTTCTTGGGCGTCGGCTGAAAATTGGGGGACCGCGAAGTCCTTGACGCCGGAGTGGCTGGTGCATGATCCGAAGTCAGAGAGAGAGGAGCCCGCGGCCCCGACCAGGGGTCGCGACATTATTCAGCGCAACGCCAAAGGGGAGGTTTGGAGGGGTCTCCCCTCCATGGGTAGGGAGTTGGAGGGGGCGGGGCGTAGCCCTGCACCTTCATGGGGCGAGTTTGAGAGGGGCGGCTTGCCCCCTACTCATTCGGGGAGCATCGGACCAAAAAGTGGTTTCCTGTTTTTGGAAATGATCCGATGCTCCGGCAAGGAAATCGGAGCGCCGGGCGCGAAGGCGCATGGCGTTCCGGTGGGGAATCTTGCGCTGAGCCGGCGGGCGCGACCCACCGTAAACATGGAAGGCCCGGCGGCTTGCGCCGCCGGGCCTCTGGCTTCCCGCTCAGAACGGGATGTCATCGTCGTCGATGAACTTGCCGTCGTCGTTCTCGGTCTGCTTCGCCCGGCTCAGGAAATCGACGGTCTCGGCGATGATCTCGCAGCCGTAGCGGTCGTTGCCCTCCGCATCCTTCCACTTCGTGTAGTGGATGCGGCCGCGAACCAGAACCTTCATGCCCGTGTCGCAATACTGCTGGACCGTCTTGCCGAGGCCGTTGAAGCAGGTGATGCGGTGCCATTCCGTGTCCTGAACCCGATAGCCCTTCTCGTCACGGACCACGCGGCCTTCCGAGTATTTGGGGCGCGACGTGGCGAGGCTGAAGTGGGTGATCGAGGTGCCGCCCTGGGTGGTGCGGGTTTCGGGGGCCTGACCGATGTTGCCGGCGAGGATGACGATGTTCTGCATTGTAAGTCTCCGTTGCTCCTCGGAGGGACCATCCCTCCGACGAGACCCGGCCAAGGCCGTCGGGAGACTCCCGCAACTGCCGCCCTTGCGGCAGCTCGCCCCTAAGGCCCGGAGTGGGGCGGGCAGCCGCGCTCGCGCGGCAACACGGTCCGGAGCCGCCGGGGTTGCTGGTGGAAACCGAACGGACTTAGGGGATCAGTCAGTCGGAGGGATTGGTGCCTTCGAGAGCCAATCGGGGACGCGCAGCAGAACTGGCATCCCTGCCGGTAGCAGCAGCGTGCTGGCCCTTGGAACCCGTATCCATGCCACCGGGCATCCCGATCTAACCCACTTCCCCGTCATGTTCACGCCCCGCTGGAAGGCTGTGTGGCCCGTGACGAGAAGGGCTATCGGGTCTGGAGCGCGGAACCGGCATCGCATCACCTGCATCAATGGCACGAGGTCAGGTCCGGCAGTATTGCGGCAAGGGTTTGAAGGTGATTGCGGCTGTGTTCACGAAATGAAGTGGAAGGATGCGGCTGGCCATCGACTGCACGGCGTCAGCGGGATTCACGCCGATGACCGGCTTCCAGAGCCGGGCAAAGCAGGTCGAGAAAGACGGCAGCGTGACCGCGATGACATGATTTCCCATTCTGAGCAGGAAGCCCGGAGCCCGGTGGTCCAGCCGTCGGGTTTCCATGAGACTGCGGGATCGCGCGCGCCGGCTCAGCGCGAGAACACCGACTCGCCGAGCGCGTTCAGATTGATGATGGCCGAGACGCCGATGACCAGGCCGCCCACGCCGCCCAGAAGGTTGAGCGCGAGGGTCGAGTCTATGGCGTTCTTCGTGACGCCATAGACGAGCGCGTAGCCAGCTATGACGGCGGGCACCGCGAAGAGGGCAAGCGCGATGAGGCGAAGAACAGGGTTCTTGGCAAAGCCCAGGACCGCGATCACCAAGACGATGGACAGCAGGGCCGCACCGAGCGCAGCGAAACCGGACATCAGGACGCCGGCTCCCGCGCCCCACGCGTATTGCGCGGCAGTAATGGCCGACATGACGGGCAAAGCGTAGATCGCGAGATTGTAGGCGATCACGCAGGCCGTGATGGTCAAAGAGATGGCGAGCAGGATCAACGTCATGGAAACCTCCAGCGAACGGTTGAGGATCACGACAGGCTGCCGGGAGATGCGCTCCGCCTGCGACTATTCTGCTTCGCCGGTTCTACAAGGATGCTCCAATAGAGGCTCGACCTCGCTTCCTGTCAAGGTTTGGCGGCTGAAAGCCGCCGAAC